>NZ_JBEXPY010000005.1:0-188339 GCF_040612315.1 Streptomyces sp. NPDC006435 | reverse complement strand
GCGCGATGCCGTTCATCTGGGCCCACGGCGGCGAACTCGCCGACGAGAAGGGCGGTACGTACACCTCGGCCATCAACGGCGACGAGGCCCGCACGTTTCCCGGACCCGTCGTCGTGGCGGCGGGTCCGCGGGGGCGCTCCCGAGGTCCCCCGGACGGCCGTACCGGTCGCTCCTCGCCCCCGCGGGCGGGCGGATCGCCGCCGCGCCCGGCGAGGTCCGGCACGTCGGGAAGGACGGCGGGGGCCGGCCGGTGCTCCGGCGATGGCCGAGCCCCGGGAACCGGGGAGCCCCCTTGCGCGTACTCTGGGTAGTGCAACGACTGTGCCCAGCGCGGTGCCCGAACCAGAGATCTCCCCGCCCGGAGCGAAGTACGCCGAGCGGGGGTGAGCCGGACCGGGCCCCCGGGCCACCCGTATTTCGAGGGCGGCGTGCCACCGCGTCCGCCCCGCACCGAGGAGAAGAACCACTGGGCAAGCGACAGCCCGAAGGCCCGCCGCCCGCACCGGCGGTGCAGCGCATCCGACTGCGCTACACCAAGCGCGGCCGCCTCCGGTTCACCAGTCACCGTGACTTCCAGCGTGCCTTCGAGCGGGCACTGCGCCGCTCCGAGGTGCCCATGGCCTACTCGGCCGGCTTCACCCCGCACCCGAAGGTGTCGTACGCCAACGCCGCCCCCACCGGTACGGGCAGCGAGGCCGAGTTCCTGGAGATCGCACTCACCGAGCACCGCGATCCGGCCGTGCTGCGCGAGCAGCTCGACACCTCGCTGCCGGACGGCCTCGACATCGTCGACGCCGTGGAGGCCCGCACCTCGGGTCTCGCCGACCGGCTGACCGCCTCCGTCTGGGAACTGCGCCTGGACGGCGTGGACCCGGCGGACGCGGCCGAGGCCGTGGCCGCCTTCAACGGGGCGGAGACCGTCGAGGTCCAGCGCCGTGCGAAGAACGGCATGCGCACCTTCGACGCCCGAGCCGCCGTGGTCGACCTGCAGGCCCTCGATTCCCGACCTGATAGGTCCGGGGACGGGCCCTGTGCGATACTGCGGCTGGTTGTTCGGCACGTGACACCTGCCGTGCGACCTGACGACGTCCTGTCCGGTCTCCGCGTTGTGGCCGACCTGGCGCCGCCGGTCCCCGCAGCGGTGACCAGGCTGGCGCAGGGGCTCTTCGACGAGGAGTCCGGCACGGTGACCGACCCGCTCGCGCCCGACCGCGAGGCAGCTCCGGCCGCTCCACCCACGGCCGCCGGGACCGCCGTCGCGACGGCGCCGGAAGGTGCAGGTTCCGCGTAAGGCGGTCGTTGCAGCGCGGCCCCACGACTCGGGAGCCATCCGGTTCGGGCCGCGCGATGACCCAATAAGACTTTCGCCAGGCCGTACGCCCAGCGCGTACGGAACCGGCGAGCCAGACATTGAGCTCCCGTGCGGCGCCCGCGCCCCGGACGGCGGGCCCGCGTACATCGCGCGGACCGCGCCGGACCGGAAACAGACGCGGCGCCCGGGAGCCTGACGGGAGAACCGCCCGCATGCCCCAGTCCAATGAGCCCGGTACGACCGGGAACGAAGAAGAGAACAACGCACCCGGCGACAAGCTGCCGCCGCGCCGCAGGCGCCGCGCCGCGTCCCGCCCGGCCGGACCGCCGATGGCGGAGGCGACGGGCACGGCGACGCCGGCCATACCTGCCGCTGACGCCGCGGTGTCCGAGGGCGACGCCGTGACCGGTGCCGAGAGCGCCCCGCAGGCGGAAGCCGAGGCGCCTGCGCGTCCGCGTCGTCGCGCGGTGCGCAAGGCGACTGCTCCGGCGGGTGCGCCGAAGGCCGCCGAGGCTGTTGAGGAAGTGCCTGCGCCCGCCGCCGAGGTGGAGGTCGTGGAGGAGGCTGCGCCTGCGCGTCCGCGTCGTCGTGCGGTCCGTAAGGCGACTGCTCCGGCGGGTGCGCCGAAGGCCGCCGAGGCCGTCGAGGAGGCGCCCGAGGCTGAGGCCGCCGCCGAGGTGGAGGTCGTGGAGGAGGCTGCGCCTGCGCGTCCGCGTCGTCGTGCGGTGCGCAAGGCGACTGCTCCGGCGGGTGCGCCGAAGGCCGCCGAGGTCGTGGAGGAGGCGCCCGTCGCCGAGCCCGAGCCCGTCGTGGAGGAAGCGCCCGCCGCGCCGCGTGGCCGTACCCGGCGCAGGGCGTCGGCTCCGGCCGGTGCGCCGCAGCAGACCGAGGCGCCCGCGGTCGCCGAGGCCGTCGAGGAGGCGCCCGAGGCTGAGGCCGCCGCCGAGGTGGAGGTCGTGGAGGAGGCTGCGCCTGCGCGTCCGCGTCGTCGTGCGGTGCGCAAGGCGACTGCTCCGGCGGGTGCGCCGAAGGCCGCCGAGGCCGTGGAGGAGGCGCCCGTCGCCGAGCCCGAGGCCGTCGCCGAGCCCGTCGTGGAGGAGGCGCCCGCACCCGAGGCCGAGGAGGCCGCCCCGCGCGGCCGCCAGCGTCGCCGGGCCACCGCCGCCGCGGGCCGCCCCGAGTTCACCGGCAAGCCGGAGTTCACCGGGAAGGACGAGGAGCCGGTGCGCAGGAGCCGCCGCGCCTCGCGTCCCGCCGTGGCCGTGTTCCAGGCGCCCGTCTTCGCCGAGCCGATGTTCCAGACCCCGGAGACGGCAGCCGCCGCCGCTGCCGCGTCGCGCCACGACGAGGTCGAGGAGGAGGCCGAGACCGTCGAGGAGACGACGGCCGTCACCGAGACCCCGGCCGCCGAGGCCGCGCCGCAGGGCGGTTCGCGCCGCCGTCGTCGCCGTCGCGGTGAGGCCGTCGAGGCCGCCGAGCCCGAGCAGGCCGAGGTTCCCGCGGAGGAGCCGGTCGAGGAGGAGCCGGAGGCCGAGACCGAGACCGAGACCGAGACCGAGGCCGACGCCGAGCACGAGGGCGACGAGACGGACGAGTACGAGGAGCGCCCCTCGCGCCGCCGCCGTCGCGGAGGCCGTCGCCGCCGCCGCGGCGAGGCCAACGAGCACGACGAGGGCGTGGAGCAGCACGGCGAGGAGGCCGCCGACCACTCCGAGGACGAGCCGGAGCAGGCTCAGGAGTCCGAGGAGGAGGACGAGGAGCACGAGGCGGTCGCCGCGGGTTCCAGCAGCAGCCGTCGCCGTCGCCGTCGTCGTCGCCGCAGCGGTGACGTCGCGGCCGACGCCGACAGCGGTGCGGACGACCCGGAGCGCACGGTCGTCAAGGTCCGCGAGCCCCGCAGGAAGGACTCCGAGCGCGAGGCCGGCACCGGCTTCGACGAGGTCCAGTCCATCAAGGGCTCGACCCGTATGGAGGCGAAGAAGCAGCGCCGCCGCGAGGGCCGCGAGCAGGGCCGCCGCCGGGTCCCGATCATCACCGAGGCCGAGTTCCTGGCCCGCCGCGAGGCCGTGGAGCGGGTCATGGTCGTCCGCCAGAACGGCGAGCGCACCCAGATCGGCGTCCTCGAGGACAACGTGCTCGTCGAGCACTACGTCAACAAGGAGCAGGCCACCAGCTACGTCGGCAACGTCTACCTGGGCAAGGTCCAGAACGTCCTGCCGTCCATGGAGGCCGCCTTCGTCGACATCGGCAAGGGCCGCAACGCCGTGCTCTACGCCGGCGAGGTGAACTTCGAGGCGCTCGGCATGGCCCACGGGCCGCGCCGCATCGAGACCGCCCTCAAGTCCGGCCAGTCCGTCCTGGTCCAGGTCACCAAGGACCCGATCGGCCACAAGGGCGCCCGCCTGACCAGCCAGGTCTCGCTGCCCGGCCGCTACCTGGTCTACGTGCCCGAGGGCTCGATGACCGGCATCAGCCGCAAGCTGCCCGACACCGAGCGGGCCCGGCTGAAGACCATCCTCAAGAAGATCGTTCCCGAGGACGCGGGCGTCATCGTCCGTACCGCCGCGGAGGGCGCGAGCGAGGACGAGCTGCGCCGTGACGTCGAGCGGCTGCAGCAGCAGTGGGAGGACATCCAGAAGAAGGCGAAGAGCACCGGCAGCTCCAACGCGCCGACCCTGCTCTACGGCGAGCCGGACATGACCGTCCGGGTCGTCCGCGACATCTTCAACGAGGACTTCTCCAAGGTCATCGTCAGCGGTGACGACGCGTGGGAGACCATCCACGGCTACGTCTCGCAGGTGGCGCCGGACCTCACGGACCGCCTGTCGCGATGGACCTCCGAGGTCGACATCTTCGCGACGTACCGGATCGACGAGCAGCTGATGAAGGCGCTGGACCGGAAGGTCTACCTGCCGAGCGGCGGCTCACTGGTGATCGACAAGACCGAGGCGATGGTCGTCGTCGACGTCAACACCGGCAAGTTCACCGGTCAGGGCGGCAACCTCGAGGAGACCGTCACCAAGAACAACCTGGAGGCGGCCGAGGAGATCGTGCGCCAGCTGCGGCTGCGCGACCTCGGTGGCATCGTCGTCGTCGACTTCATCGACATGGTGCTGGAGTCCAACCGGGACCTGGTGCTGCGGCGCCTGCTGGAGTGCCTGGGACGCGACCGCACCAAGCACCAGGTCGCCGAGGTCACCTCGCTGGGCCTGGTCCAGATGACCCGCAAGCGGGTGGGCCAGGGCCTGCTGGAGTCCTTCTCCGAGACCTGCGTCCACTGCAACGGGCGCGGCGTCATCGTCCACATGGAGCAGCCCTCCTCGGTCGGTGGTGGCGGCGGCAAGCGCTCCAAGAAGCGCGGCCGCGGCGGCGCGGGCCACGAGCACGAGCACGCCGTCGAGCAGGGCCACGAGCCCACCGCCGGAACCGAGGTCGAGACCGAGGCCGAGGTGGCCGCCGAGGTCGCCGCCCCGGTGGCGCTGCCCGAGCCGGAGTTCGTCCCGGACGAGGAGCTGTACAGCAGCCCGGCCGAGGCCGAGGCCGCCGTGCGCGGCCGTGGCCGTCGCCGCGCGACCCGCAAGGTGTCGGCCCCGGCCGGTGCCCCGAAGGCCGCGGCCGAGCCGGTCGTCGAGCCGGAGCCGGTGGCGAAGCCGGAACCGGTCGCCGTCGAGCCGGAGCCGGTCGTGGCGGCCGAGCCGGTCGACACGGCGCCGGTGGCCGTCGAGCCGCAGGCGGCCGAGGAGACCCCCGTGGCGGAGGCCCCGCAGGGCCGTACGCGTCGCAGGGCGACCCGGAAGGCGACCGCCCCGGCGGGTGCCCCGAAGGCCGCGGCCGAGCCGGTCGTCGTCGAGTCGGCCGCCGAGCCGGCCGCCCCGGAGCAGGCCGCCGAGCCCGCTCCGCAGGCCGAGGAGGCGCCCGTCGCCGAGGCCCCGAAGGCCGAGGCCGCGCCCGAGGAGGCGGCCCCCGAGGCCGCCCCGCCGAGGGCCCGTCGCCGGGTGACCCGCAAGGTCACCGCCCCCGCGGGCTCGCCCGCCGGTGCGGACGGGGCGGAGGTCGTCGTGGTGACCGCCCCGAAGACCGAGTCGGAGCCGAAGGCCGACGCCGAGCCGGCCGAGACCGCCGAAGCGGCGGCCCCGGCCAAGAAGACGGCCCGGAAGACCGCCAAGAAGGCCACGGCCAAGAAGGCGGCGACGAAGAAGACGGTCGCGAAGAAGACCGCCGCCAAGAAGACCGCCGCGAAGAAGACGACGGCCAAGAAGGCGGCGAAGGCCGCCGTCCCGGCCGACGCCGAGAGCTGACCGGCGGCCGGAACATGACGGAAGGGGTGCGGATCCTTCGGGATCCGCACCCCTTCCGTCATGCGCGGGCAACGTTTCATCGCCCTGAGCACGGAAATGGACCGACCCCGTTCCCGTGACAATTCGGTGGTTCCCCGGCCGGATTCCCGGACGCCGCGCGGAAGCGGCGGTCGAGGCCGTTCCGACCGCGCCCCGGTGTCACGGACCGGGGAATTCGATCAGTGGAATGCGGAAATGTTTTCCGGGTGCTCCACGGGGTTCGTCCACCGCGGGTGCGGGGGTCCCGCGTCCGGTCCGCCGTCCGTCGCGGATCGGCTCACGGAGGGCCCGGTTTGACCGCCCGGGGGCGGCCCCGTAATCTTGTCCATCGGCGTGTTTCCCATGCGCGCCTTCCCCTGAGCACATTCCTTCCGGTGGATTCGTCCGCCTGGAGAGGCCGCTCATCCTTCCGGATCGTCGCGGGCCCCGGCCTGCGCGGGCGGCTGGCATCAGGGGCTCCGTTCCGAGCGAGAGAGAGATCCGCGTGTACGCCATCGTGCGCAGCGGTGGCCGTCAGCACAAGGTTGCTGTCGGTGACATCGTTGAGGTTGACAAGATTTCCACTGCCAAGGTTGGCGACACGGTCGAGCTCTCGACCCTGCTCGTGGTCGACGGCGACGCCGTGACCAGCGACCCGTGGGTTCTGGCCGGCATCAAGGTCCAGGCCGAGGTCGTGGACCACCACAAGGGCGCGAAGATCGACATCCTTCGCTACAAGAACAAGACCGGCTACCGCCGTCGCCAGGGTCACCGCCAGCAGTACACGGCGATCAAGGTCACCGGTATCCCCGCGGCTGCGAAGTAAGGGACTGAGGAGACATGGCACACAAGAAGGGCGCATCGTCCACCCGGAACGGGCGCGATTCCAACGCTCAGCGGCTCGGCGTGAAGCGCTTCGGCGGTCAGGCCGTCAACGCCGGTGAGATCCTGGTCCGCCAGCGCGGCACCCACTTCCACCCGGGCACGGGCGTCGGCCGTGGCGGCGACGACACGCTGTTCGCGCTCGCCGCCGGTGCGGTCGAGTTCGGCACGCACCGTGGCCGCAAGGTCGTGAACATCGTTCCGATCGCCGGCTGATTTTCGGCGCTCGTCGAGCGGTTTCTGCGGAGGCGGACCTCACTTCCCGTACGGGAAGCGGGTCCGCCTCTCGCGTGTTTCTCCCATGAGAAACGGCTTTCCCCAGCGGTACGACACGGGCTGGCGGGCGGCACGAGTGAGACATTTCTGCATGCATGTAACTGGAGGTTCCCACCATGACCACCTTCGTGGACCGCGTCGAGCTGCACGTCGCCGCGGGTAACGGAGGCCACGGCTGCGCCTCCGTACACCGTGAGAAGTTCAAACCGCTCGGCGGCCCGGACGGCGGCAACGGCGGCCGCGGCGGCGACGTGACCCTGGTCGTCGACCAGGCGATCACCACGCTCCTCGACTACCACCACCACCCCCACCGCAAGGCCACCAACGGCCAGCCCGGCGCGGGCGACCACCGCTCCGGCAAGGACGGCCAGGACCTGGTCCTGCCGGTGCCCGACGGCACGGTCGTGCTCGACCGCAACGGCGAGGTGCTCGCCGACCTGGTCGGCCAGGGCACCACGTTCGTCGCCGGTCAGGGCGGTCGTGGCGGCCTCGGCAACGCCGCACTGGCCTCCGCCCGGCGCAAGGCCCCCGGCTTCGCGCTGCTCGGCGAGCCCGGCGAGGCCCGGGACATCGTCCTGGAGCTCAAGACCGTCGCCGACGTCGCGCTGGTCGGCTACCCGAGCGCGGGCAAGTCCTCGCTGATCTCGGTGCTCTCCGCGGCCAAGCCGAAGATCGCCGACTACCCCTTCACGACCCTCGTCCCGAACCTCGGCGTGGTCACCGCGGGCAGCACCGTGTACACCGTCGCGGACGTCCCCGGTCTGATCCCCGGCGCCAGCCAGGGACGCGGCCTTGGCCTGGAGTTCCTGCGGCACGTGGAGCGCTGCTCGGTGCTCGTGCACGTACTGGACACCGCGACGCTGGAGTCCGACCGCGACCCGATCTCCGACCTCGACATCATCGAGGAGGAGCTGAAGCAGTACGGCGGCCTGGAGGACCGGCCCCGCATCGTCGTCCTCAACAAGATCGACATCCCGGACGGCCAGGACCTCGCCGACATGATCCGCCCGGACCTGGAGGAGCGCGGCTACCGCGTCTTCGAGGTGTCCGCCGTGGCCCGTACCGGCCTGAAGGAGCTCTCCTACGCCCTCGCGGGCATCATCGCCGAGACGCGCGCCGCCAAGCCCGTGGAGGTGGCGACCCGCATCGTCATCCGCCCGAAGGCCGTCGACGACGCGGGCTTCACCGTCACCAGGGAGGAGGACGACCTCTACCGGGTGCGCGGCGAGAAGCCGGAACGCTGGGTGCGCCAGACCGACTTCAACAACGACGAGGCCGTCGGCTACCTCGCGGACCGGCTCAACCGCCTCGGCGTCGAGGACGCGCTGATGAAGGCCGGTGCCCGGGCGGGCGACGGCGTGGCCATCGGCGCCGAGGACAACGCCGTCGTCTTCGACTGGGAGCCGACCATGGCCGCGGGTGCGGAGATGCTCGGCCGCCGGGGTGAGGACCACCGGTTCGAGGCGCCGCGCCCGGCGGCGCAGCGCCGCCGCGACCGCGAGGCGGAACGCGACGAGGCGCAGCGCGAGTTCGACGACTTCAACCCGTTCTGATCCGGTCGGCCGGGTCCGCCAGCACGGGCCCGGCCGGTCGTACGGGGCCGTCCGACCGGCCACCGAGGGCGCTCCGTGCCGCGCGGCACGTCACACGACACGTCGCGCGGCGTGTCACACGACCGAGGGAACCGAATCCGCTCATGAGTGATTCATGCCGCTCATCCCTGTGGCGTCGGTCACCTGGTCAGGAAGCGTCAGTTCCGGTATTTGCCCTGATCGCAAGGCAACACGAGGTTTCGCCACGGCATGCAGTGGCCGACGTCCACCTTGCGAGACGGTAACGGAGAGTGCAACCATCGCTGTATCTCCCAGCCCTCGCAAGGTAGGTCGTCTGTGTCTGCTCAGCACATAGCCAAAGCCCGAACCACAGCAGTCGTGCTCGCCGGCGGTACCGGTCAGCGCGTGGGTCTGTCGATCCCCAAGCAGCTGCTGAAGATCGCAGGCAAGGCCGTCATCGAGCACACGCTGTCGATCTTCCAGCAGGCCGACTCCATCGACGACGTCATCGTGCTGATGGCGCCGGGCTACGTGTCCGACGTGGAGAAGATCGTCGCGAAGGCCGGACTGACCAAGGTCACCAAGGTGATCGAGGGCGGCGCCACGCGCAACGAGACCACCGAGCGCGCCATCTCGGCCCTCGGCGAGGGCCTGGCCGAGGGCGAGGACCGCAACGTCCTCTTCCACGACGCCGTGCGCCCGCTGCTCTCGCAGCGCGTCATCAAGGACTGCGTCGACGCCCTCGACCGCTACGAGGCGGTCGACGTCGCCATCCCGTCCGCGGACACGATCATCGTGACCCGCACCCACGGCGGCGACGGCGAGTTCATCACCGACGTGCCCGACCGCTCCCGGCTGCGCCGCGGCCAGACGCCGCAGGCCTTCAAGCTCTCCACCATCCGCCGGGCCTACGAGGTCGCCGCCGGCGACCCGAACTTCCAGGCCACCGACGACTGCTCGGTCGTGCTGAAGTACCTGCCCGACGTGCCGATCTACGTCGTGGCGGGCGACGAGTACAACATGAAGGTCACCCAGCCGGTCGACGTCTTCATCGCGGACAAGCTGTTCCAGCTGGCCTCCACGGCAGTCCCGCAGCCGACCGACGACGCCGCCTACCGCGAGCTGCTCGACGGCAAGACCCTCGTCGTCTTCGGCGGTTCGTACGGCATCGGCGCGGACATCGCGACGCTCGCCGAGTCCTACGGCGCCACCGTCTACGCCCTGGGCCGTTCCACCACGGGTACGCACGTGGAGAACCCGGAGCACATCGACGACGCGCTCTCCAAGGCGTACGCGGACACCGGCCGCGTCGACTACGTGATCAACACCGCGGGCGTGCTCCGCATCGGCAAGCTCGCCGAGACGGACAACACGACCATCCAGGAAGCGCTCAACGTCAACTACCTGGCGCCCGTCCAGATCGCCCGGGCCGCGTACAAGTACCTCGCCGAGACCAAGGGCCAGCTGCTGCTCTACACCTCCAGCAGCTACACCCGGGGCCGCGCGGAGTACAGCCTCTACTCGTCCACCAAGGCCGCCATGGTCAACCTCACCCAGGCGCTCGCGGACGAGTGGGCGGCCGACGGGGTGCGGGTGAACTGCGTGAACCCCGAGCGCACCGCCACCCCGATGCGCACCAAGGCCTTCGGCGAGGAGCCCGCGGGCACGCTGCTCTCCTCCGAGGCGGTCGCCAGGACCTCGCTCGACGTCCTGCTCTCCGAGATGACCGGTCACGTCATCGACGTGCGCCAGCAGGACCCGACCCGCGGTGCCTCCGAGGCGTCCGGTTTCGAGCAGGCCCTTGCCGCCGTCCTGGACCGACAGGCCGATGTGTAATACTGCTTGACAATCGATTATTCGGACCCCTGCAGTCGCCAAACGCGACCGCAGGGGTCCGAATTCGTGAAGCTCTGTCTTCACATTCCCCTCGTAAGGTAAACAAGTCGGCACCCTCGGGAGCGGTACTTCGTGATTTCGAAAGCCATGCGCTTGGCTCGGGTGGGCAGCGGTTCGGAGCTGGTCGCCGCGCTCCTGGTGGCTCTGGGGTTCCCGTGCATAATGCTCGCGGCAATACTCCCCAATCTCTGGTTCTTCGCCGCGGCCGCTGCGGTCACCTATCTCGCTGACCGGTATCTGCATCACTGCGGCAGCTATCTGATCAACCGGCTCGCCGCGGTCCGGGCCGGGCTTTCGATCCGCTTCCTGGTCCGTCAGCTGCTGCTCATCCTGCTGCTCTCCCGCATGGGATACGGCGAGGAGCCGCTCTTCTACGTGACGGTCGCCTGCCTGCTGGCGTTCTACGGGCTCCAGGCACCGCAGAGCACCATCGTCACGCTGATCAGGCTGCGCCGTAAGCTGCCGGTGGCCACCCGCAACATCGATCTCGCAGCGGTGCGGATCTCGGACGCCCCGCCGCAGAGCCTGATGAGCAGGCCCGCGGAGAAGATGCTGCACCTGGACGTCTTCTCCATGGTGGGCGTGCTGGTCGCGGTCGAGACCGGTGTGGACGGCATCGCCTACGCGGGCCTCGGCCTGACGCTGGTGCTGGCGCTCGGCTACCTGCTGCTGCTCCTGCCGTACGTCCGCCCGAAGCGGCTCGTGGGCTCCGCGGACAAGGTGCTGGGCGCGGTGGACGCCTGGCTGGGCGAGTACAAGCCGACCGTGGTCCTCTACTTCTCGGGGTCCAAGGAGTCGGCCTACCAGGCCAACATGTGGCTGGAGACCATGGCCCAGGTCGAGGGCCGGCCGATGATCCTGCTGCGCGAGCGCAACATCCTGCCGCAGCTCGCCGAGACCTCGGTGCCGGTGCTCTGCGTCCCCGGCGGCGTGCACCTGATGAACCTGGACCTGTCGTCGGTACGGGTCGCGCTCTACGCGGCCAACGTCGGCAAGAACATCCACCTGCTCCGGGTGCCGACCATGAAGCACGTCTTCATCGGCCACGGCGACAGCGACAAGATCGCCAGCGTCAACCCGTACAGCAAGGTCTACGACGAGGTGTGGACCGCGGGCCGGGCCGGCCGTGACCGTTACGCGCTGGCCGACGTCGGCGTGCGCGACGAGGACATCGTCGAGGTGGGCCGCCCGCAGCTGGCCACCATCCAGTCGTGGTCCGGCACGCAGCGCAACCCGATCCCGACCGTGCTGTACGCCCCCACCTGGGAGGGCTGGGACGACAACCCGGGCAACACCTCCCTGCTGCTGGCCGGCGAGAACATCGTCAGGCGGCTGCTGGAGGCCGAGCGTCCGGTCCGGCTGCTGTACAAGCCGCACCCCTTCACCGGCACCCGCAGCGCCAGGGCCAAGGCGGTGCACCAGCGCATCACCGAGATGATCGAGCAGGCCGCCGCCGCGCGCACCACCGACTCCCGCTGGGCCGAGCAGACGGCCGCCGGGCAGGGCGAGCGGGCCGAGGCGCGGGCCGAGATGGCCCGTATCGAGGCGCGGCTGGCCGAGCTGGCCGGTGGCGGACGCGTCGCGCGGGACGAGGCGGAGCTGTCCCGCGACTCGCTGGCCGACCCGGCCCGCGAGGCCGAGACCGCCCGGCTCAGGGACGAGTGGAACGCGGCGTCCTGGCGTGCGCAGGGCTGGTGGGAGCACCGGGTCATCACCGGTGCGCAGATGCGGCTGTACGACTGCTTCAACGAGTCGGACGCCATGGTCTCGGACATCTCCAGCGTGGTGTCGGACTTCATCGCGAGCGGCAAGCCCTACGCGGTCACGGACTCGGCCGAGCTGGGCGAGGAGGAGTTCCGCCGGCAGAACACCGCGGTGCGCGCCGCGGTGATCCTCTCCAACTCCGCGGCCGAGCTGGACGAGCTGCTCACCGCGGTGACGGACCCGGCCTCGGACGCGCTGGCGGATGCCCGCCTGGAGCTGAAGCAGTACCTTCTCGGCCCGGACGAGCCCACCTCGATCGTGCAGTTCAACACGGCGGTGAAGGAGCTGGCGGCCAGGTCCCAGGCGCGGAACGCCGGGGTGAACAAGAGCCTGGGCGAACCGGTGAGTGGCTGAAAGTCAACCATCCGCATTACATGATTGAGCAAGGCCCGGCATAGCCCTCAAAGGGTTGTGCCGGGCCTTTGTGATGAGTGTCACCATTTGGCCGTGTGGCGTGGGACAACCAACGGGTGGGTCCGGCTGTCTTCTGTTTGTGTGAACGAGACGCAAATTCCTGACGTGACCGTGGTTGTCGGTGCATATGAGGCAATGCCCTACCTCATTCGCTGTCTCGAATCGGTGGAGGCGCAGACCATCGGCGCCGATCGGATCGAAATCGTCGCGGTCGACGACGGCTCCACCGACGGCACGGGGGAGTATCTGGAGGAGTTCGCGGCCAGATCGAAGGTCCCGACCAGAGTGGTGAGGCAGAAGAATTCCGGTGGACCCAGCGGTCCGCGGAATGTGGGCATCGGTATGGCCCGCGGCCGTTACGTCTTCTTCCTGGACGCGGACGACTACTTCGGCGACGAGGCCCTGGAACGGATGGTGGCCATGGCGGACCGGGCCGGCACCGATGTGGTGCTCGGCAAGGTGGTCGGCGTGAACAGGGGGGCGCCCCAGTCCATGTGGCGGGCCACGAAGGAACGCGTCGACGTCTACAACTCCAAGGTCATTTACACCCTGAGCGCGCAGAAGCTCTTCCGGCGTGAGCTCCTGGAACGTCTCTCCCTGCGGTTCGACGAGAATCTCAGGACCGGTGAGGACGCCCTCTTCACGATGGAGGCGTATCTGCGCGGGTCCGGCGTCTCGGTGATCTCCAATTACGTCTGCTATTACCTGGTGGGACGTGAGGACGGGAAGCACGTCACCAAGAGCGGCAGTTACGAATGGCGTTTCGACTCGATGCGCGCCATGATGGCGCTCATTCACCGTCTCGAACCCGCAGGACCGAAGCGGGATTTCCTGATGGTCCGGCCCTTCACGGTCGGAATGCTCCAGCAGTTCGGCCCCGTCGTGCTGAGGGAATCCGAGGAAGTCCGCCGGCACAAGATGGAACTCGCGGCTCCGCTGATGGCCGCGTACTGGGACGACGGCGTGGCCCGGCTGATCAAGGTGTCGGAGCGGCTGCGTCTGGCCTGTGTGGCGCTGGGCAGGACGGATCTGCTCGTCGGGACGGTGCGCTACATCCGGGCGAAGACGGTCCCGGACGTGGTCGCCTCGCGCGACGGCCGGACGCTCTACCTCGCGTACCCGTACTTCCGCGACGGGTCGGCCGGTCTGGCCGATTCCAACTACGAGGTCACGGTGCCGGACTGGCACGACGGCAAGCGCATCGACCAGCCGAAGGTCGCCGCCCGCCGGGCCTCGCTGTCCCGCCGGGTGGTCCGCAGGATGCGCCGCGACATGAGGCGCTGGAAGGAGCGGCTGCACGCGGGATGACGGCCGCTCGCGCACCGTGCGGATCCGGCCGTACACGGTCGGCTGATCCGACGGGGAACAGCAGAGAAGCAACAGGGAAGCATCAGTAAAATCGTTCGGACGTCGCGCCCGCGACAGGACCGACAGATCGTTATGGGGACTGCTCACGTGAAGGCTCTCGTACTATCCGGAGGGGCCGGCACCCGCCTGCGTCCCATCACGCACACCTCGGCCAAACAGCTGGTGCCCGTGGCGAACAAGCCCGTGCTGTTCTACGGGCTGGAGGCCATCGCGGAAGCGGGCATCACCGAGGTCGGCATCATCGTGGGCGACACCGCGCCCGAGATCCGCGAGGCGGTCGGCGACGGTTCCGCGCTCGGCATCGAGGTCACGTACATCCCGCAGGACGAGCCGCTCGGTCTCGCCCACGCGGTGCTGATCGCCCGGGACTTCCTGGGCGACGACGACTTCGTCATGTACCTCGGCGACAACTTCATCGTCGGCGGGATCACCGGACTGGTGGACGAGTTCCGCTCGGACCGGCCCGACGCGCAGATCCTGCTGACCCAGGTGCCCAACCCGACCTCCTTCGGCGTCGCCGAACTCGACGCCGCGGGCCGGGTGGTGGCCCTGGAGGAGAAGCCGAAGGAGCCCAAGAGCGATCTGGCGCTCGTCGGCGTCTACCTCTTCACCCCCGCCATCCACGAGGCCGTCCGCTCGATCGAGCCGTCCTGGCGCGGCGAGCTGGAGATCACGCACGCCATCCAGTGGCTGATCGACCAGAAGCGCGACGTGCGGTCCACCACGATCCGCGGCTACTGGAAGGACACCGGCAACGTCACCGACATGCTGGAGGTCAACCGGACCGTCCTGGAGGCCGTCGAGCCGTTCCAGGAGGGCGCCGAGGTCGACGCGGACAGCGAGATCATCGGCCGGGTCCGGATCGAGCCGGGCGCCAAGGTCAGCGGCAGCCGCATCGTCGGGCCCGCGATCATCGGCGCCCGTTCGGTGATCAGCGGCGCGTACGTGGGCCCGTTCACCTCGGTCTCGGAGGACGTCCGCATCGAGGACAGCGAGATCGAGTACTCCATCGTCCTGCGGGGCGCCTCCATCGCGGGTGTCCGCCGCGTCGAGGCGTCGCTCATCGGCCGCGACGTCGAGGTGACCCCCGCCCCCCGTTCCCCGTCCGCCCACCGACTCGTGCTCGGCGACCACAGCAAGGTGCAGATCTCCTCATGACCACCAACATCCTGGTGACCGGCGGCGCCGGTTTCATCGGCTCGCACTACGTCCGTACGGTGCTCGGCCCCCAGGGCCCCGGCGACGTCGCCGTCACCGTGCTCGACAAGCTCACCTACGCGGGCAACCCGGCCAACCTCGACGAGGTGCGCGACCACCCCGGTTTCAGGTTCGTCCAGGGCGACATCTGCGACCCGGAGCTGGTCGCCAAGCTGATGGCCGAGCACGACCAGGTGGTGCACTTCGCCGCCGAGTCCCACGTGGACCGTTCCATCGACGGCGGCGCCGAGTTCGTCCGCACCAACGTCGTGGGCACCCACACCCTGATCCACGCCGCGCACCTGGCCGGCATCAAGACCTTCGTGCACATCTCCACCGACGAGGTCTACGGCTCGATCGACGAGGGCTCCTGGCCGGAGACCCACCCGCTCGCGCCCAACTCGCCGTACTCCGCGGCCAAGGCGTCCAGCGACCTGATCGCGCTCTCGTACCACCGCACCCACGGCCTCGACGTGCGGGTGACCCGCTGCTCCAACAACTACGGGCACCACCACTTCCCCGAGAAGGTCATCCCGCTCTTCGTCACCAACCTGCTGGACGGCAGGACCGTCCCGCTCTACGGCGACGGCGCCAACGTCCGCGACTGGCTGCACATCGACGACCACGTCCAGGGCATCGAGCTGGTCCGCACCAAGGGCCGGGCCGGCGAGGTCTACAACATCGGCGGCGGCACCGAGCTCTCCAACAAGGAGCTCACCCAGCTGCTGCTGGACGCCTGCGGCGCCGACTGGGACACCAGCGTCACCTACGTCGAGGACCGCAAGGGCCACGACCGCCGCTACTCGGTCGACTGCACCAAGATCCGCGAGGAGCTCGGCTACGAGCCCCGCAAGGACTTCCGCACCGGCCTCGCCGAGACCGTGCAGTGGTACCGCGACAACCGCGCCTGGTGGGAGCCGCTGAAGGAGAGGGCCGCCCTGTGAGCGCCGTCTGGCTGGTCACCGGCGCCGGCGGGATGCTGGGCGGGGACGTCCTGACCCGGCTCGCCGCCGAGGACGTCACCGCGGTCGCCGCGGACCGGGCGGCCGTCGACGTCGCCGACCCCGCGTCGGTGCGCGCGGCCTTCGAGGAGCACCGTCCCGCCGTCGTGGTGAACTGCGCCGCCTGGACCGCGGTCGACGACGCCGAGTCCCAGGAGGACGCCGCGCTGCGGGTCAACGGCACGGGCCCGGCCGTCCTCGCCGAGGCGTGCCGCGAGTACGGAGCCGTGCTCCTCCAGGTCTCCACCGACTACGTCTTCGCCGGCGACGGCGAGAAGCCGTACGCCGAGGACGACCCGACCGGACCGCGCAGCGCCTACGGCCGCACCAAGCTGGTCGGCGAGCAGGCCGTGCTGAGCACCCTGCCGGACACCGGCTACGTGGTCCGCACCGCCTGGCTGTACGGCGCGGGCGGCGGCAACTTCGTCCGTACGATGATCAAGCTGGAGGGCGTCAAGGACACCCTCGACGTGGTGGGTGACCAGCGCGGTCAGCCCACCTGGACCGTCGACCTGGCCGACCGGCTGGTCCGGCTCGGACTGGGCGCCCTCGCGGGCACCGCCCCCGCCGGCGTCTACCACGGCACCAGCGGCGGCGAGACCACCTGGTTCGGCTTCACCCGGGAGATCTTCCGGCTCCTGGGCGCCGATCCGACCCGGGTCCGCCCCACGACCAGCGAGGCGTTCGTGCGGCCTGCCCCCCGGCCCGCGTTCAGCGTGCTGGGCCATGACGGCTGGGCACGGGCCGGGATCGAACCGGTCCGGCACTGGCGGGAGGCACTGGAGGAGGCATTCCCGGCGCTCCTCGCCGCCGAGCGGCCGTGATCACGAATTGACCTTGCGGATGGTCGAATCCCGTCGAATTTCAAAGATGTTCACAACGCGGGTTTACATCGGGGAGAACGCTTACGTCGCAGTGTGGTCATGAGGTAACTTCGCCGGGAACCGGACCAGTTGGTTTCCTTCGAAGGGCTGCTCCACGTGAACCGCCACGAGTTCCTGCGCCATCTGCACCGCATCTACCGTCCTCGGAACTATCTGGAGATCGGGGTCAACGACGGCAGAAGCCTGGCCCTCTCGCGGGTCCCTTCCGTCGCCGTCGACCCCGCCTTCCGGGTCGTGACGGACATCAGCTGCGACGTCCACCTGGTCAGGGCGACGAGTGACGCCTTCTTCGCACGCAAGGACCCGCTGCTGCACCTGCGCAACGGCCGCAACCCGTTCCGCGCGCTCGCCCGCCGGGACCCGCTCAACCTGATGGGCGGGGACCCGAAGCTGGAGCTCTCCTTCATCGACGGCATGCACCTCTTCGAGTACGCGCTGCGCGACTTCATGAACGTGGAGAAGCACTCCCGCTGGTCGAGCGTGATCGTGCTGGACGACATGCTGCCCCGCGACGTCGACGAGGCGGCCCGCGACCGGCACACCAAGTACTGGACCGGCGACGTGTACAAGGTGGCGCAGGTGCTGCGCCGCTACCGCCCCGACCTGGTGGTCGTCGAGGTGGACACGGAACCGACCGGTGTGGTCGTGGTGTTCGGCGCCGACCCGGGGAGCACCGTCCTGAAGAACGCGTACGACAAGATCATCGAGGAGTACGTCGTACCCGACCCGCAGGACGTGCCCGAGGAGGTGCTGGTGCGCAAGAACGCCGTCCGCCCCGAGGCGCTGCTCCGCGCCGACTTCTGGCCGGCCCTGACCCGCGCCCGCAACCTGCACCGCCCGCGCTCGGCCTTCGCCCCGGTGCGCTCGCGCATCAAGAGGGTGACGGGCTGACCGCCCCCCGACAGCACGGAGCCCCCGCGACCCGTACGGATCGCGGGGGCTCCGGCGTTCTCCCTCCCGGGGCTCAGCCGCGGGCGCGCAGCTGCGCGTAGTACTCCTGGCAGGCCTCGTACGAGGGCAGCAGACCCTGTGCCTCGGCCTCGGCCAGCGAGGGCGCCGCGGCGTCCTTGTCGGACAGCAGCGGGGTGATGCCCTGCGGCCACTCGATGCCAAGCTCGGGGTCGAGCGGGTTGACGCCGTGCTCGCGGCCGGGCGAGTAGCCCTCGGAGCACAGGTAGGCGACCGAGGCGTCGTCCGTCAGCGCCATGAAGGCGTGGCCGAGCCCCTCGGCGAGGTAGACGGAGTGGTGGTCGACGTCGTCGAGCCGGACGGCCTCCCACTGCTTGTACGTGGGGGAGCCGACCCGGATGTCCACGATCACGTCGAGCACCGCGCCGCGCACGCACTTGACGTACTTGGCCTGGCTCGGCGGCACGTCGGCGAAGTGCACGCCGCGCAGTGTCCCCCGGCTGGAGACGGAGAAGTTCGCCTGTGCGAGCCGCAGCGTGTGCCCGACGGCCTCGCCGAGCTCCGAGGCCTTGAACCACTCGTGGAAGCTGCCGCGGCTGTCCGGGAAGACCTTGGGTTCATGCACCCAGGCTCCTGCGATGGAGAGCTGCCGCATGCGATCACGTCCTTGTTCTGTTGCCGATGGCCGAGGTGCTCGGCCGGTGTCTGCTGGTGGGAAGCGTACGGCGGTACGCGGCGGGGTCAGCCGGTGATCCGGGCGGCGAGGCGTCGCGCCCGCTTGCGGCCCTTGGCCGGGAGCCTGCGGACGATCGGGCCGCCGACGGCACGCAGCGCACGGCGCAGCCTCGCCTTCCTGCGCTTGGTGGCGATCCCCTGCATGATCTCGGCGTCGATCGCGGGCAGGCTCCGGGGAACGGTGATCCGGCCGCCCTTGCCCACGGTGACGTCGCAGAGGTGGAACGCGGGGTTCTTGTCGCCGTCCAGCCGGACCGAGAGCTTCCAGGTGCCGGGCGCGACGCCGGGCGCGCGCTCGGGCACCGTGAGGTGGGCCCGTCCCTCGGTGGGGCTCAGGGTGGTGCGGAGCTGGTGGGTGGGCCCGTCCGTCCCGTCCGCCGGGCTCAGGACCAGCGTGGTCGCGGAGGGCGCGGTGGCGGAACCGGTGAAGAGGTCCAGGCGCAGCTCGGTGGGACCGTTGCCGGGGGAGCGCCGGACCGGGCGGCCCTCGAGGTACTCGGCCAGCTTCTTGGCGCGGCGGGCGACGTCGAGGGTGATGTTGCCGTGCGGGTCGGTGAAGTACGGGATGACGGCGCGGGCCGGCGAACCGAGCGAGGCGGGCAGGCAGTCGGCGTCCACCGCGGGGTCGCGGTCGGCACCGAGCCGCGCCTTGCGGACCAGGCCGAGGCCGCGCAGCGGCACCCAGACGTCCCAGAAGCCGCGGGAGACCCGGCCGCGGCCCCCGGCCGCCTCCGAGCCGATCTGGCCGCCGCCGTGCAGGACGACCTCGCAGACGTCGTCGCCGAGTTCCTCGACCCGCGCGGTGAACTGCGCGGGGCAGGACCACTCGACGGCCGTCTCGCGGTTGCGCAGCGCCAGCTCGGCGGAGAACCCGTCCATGTCGTCGGTGACGTCCAGGAGTTCGCCCTCCGGCAGCAGCCCCTCGGTGATGTCGGGGTGCAGGAAGTAGCGCCCGTCGCGACGGAGCAGGGTCAGCGGAGCCCGGTCGTCGCCGTGGACGAGCCGGCCGCTGATGGTGAGGTCGATCTTGCCGTCCGGACGCCAGGCGAAGCCCTCCAGGCGGGCCACGGCCTTGACCGAGGCGGCGAACCGGGAGATCCGGACGAGGCCCTGACGGTCGTCGTTGCGCAGCAGGGCCGAACGCAGCCGCAGCACGGGGCCGAGCCCGTCGTGCACACCGTCGTCCATGAAGTCGGACGCCAGGTCCTGGACGGCGTCGCACATCTCGTCCAGGTACTCGGGGGCGTACTTCAGGACCGCGGGCTCGCTGAGGCGGCCGAGCATCTCGACGCGGTAGAAGCGCCGCAGCAGCATGTCGCGGAAGGTACCGGGCTCGGTGTTCTCCACGACGACGTCGAGGACCTCGCGGAGGTTGCCGTAGTAGCCGGACGGGACGATCTTCGCGGAGCCGGCGTTCTGGCCGTCGTCCCGCCGGGAGTAGTAGTAGCAGGTGTAGTCGCCGAGGATCGACACGACCTTGGCGGGAAAGTACGCCTGCATCATGTAGAGCTGGTCCTCCAGGCGCCGCTTGCCCTCGGGATAGGCGATGCCGTTCTCGCGGAGGAACTCCGTGCGGAACATTTTGTGCGGCGTGAGGCTGTCGTACAGCGGGGCGTCACGCAGTGTGCACTTCTCGCGGTTCTTCTTGAACACGCCGTGCGGAACACCGCGGAAGTTGCTGGCCACCTTCCCGATGACGATGTCCGAGCCGTTGCGGTGGCCCATGGCGTACAGACGTTCCAGCGCGCCGGAAGCGAGGTAGTCGTCCTGGTCGACGAACTGGACGTACTCGCCCTTCGCCTCGTCCACGCCGATGTTGCGGGGCTTCCCCGGCCAGCCGGAATTCGGGATGGTGATGACACGGAAATGCGGGTGCTCCCCGGCCAGCTTCTCGAGCCGCTCGCGAGTGTCGTCCGTCGAGCCATCGTTGACGAAGAGGACTTCGAACTCCCCTGCCGGAAGGGTCTGCCGCAGAAGCGAGTCGATGCAGGGGTCGATGTACTTGCCCGGGTTGTACACAGGAATGACGACACTTACTTTGACTGGCATTGCTGCTGTCCCACTGTCTGTAGAAGTCCCTCTGGCGGCGGCTGACGCGGGCCCGTGCCGCTGGAAATGGGCATGCTGAGCCGCCCGCCGTGCACCCTATCGGCTGTTAGATGGTCGAGGTGCCTCGATGGTTGCCCGCCCGGACCGCCATGATTCCGCCAATCATGACCGGATGTCTTCTCGGGTTCCGAAGGAATGTTCCGCATTCATGACTCCTTTGCGTGGCGGGCCGAGGAAGTGCGGAAACGGAGAACACCGATCCGTTCTTCCCCGGGCCGGCCGGAAGCCTCCGGAGCCGCTCCGGGCCGCGGGCCGGACGGTCGGGTCCAGGGAGCGGAACGCCCGAGCGCCGTCGCCGCCGCTCGCGTAGATTGCGGGGGCTGGGCGAGAGGCCGAATCATTGGGGATGGACGTGTCAGGGGCAAGGCAGGGCGTCGCAGAGGCCCGCAGGATCGTGGTCAAGGTCGGTTCCTCCTCCCTCACCACGGCGGCGGGCGGCCTCGACGCGGACCGGGTCGACGCGCTCGTCGACGTACTGGCCAAGGTGCGCAGCGGCGGGGAGCGCGAGATCGTGCTCGTCTCCAGCGGCGCCATCGCGGCCGGGCTCGCCCCGCTCGGACTGCACCGCCGGCCCAAGGACCTGGCCCGGCAGCAGGCCGCAGCCAGCGTCGGCCAGGGGCTGCTCGTCGCCCGCTACACCGCCTCCTTCGCACGGTACGGCGTGCGCGTCGGCCAGGTGCTGCTGACCAGCAACGACACCAGCCGTCGCGCCCACTACCGCAACGCCTGCCGCACCCTCGACCAGCTGCTGGACATGGGCGCGTTCCCGATCGTCAACGAGAACGACACCGTCGCCACCGACGAGATCAGGTTCGGCGACAACGACCGGCTCGCCGCGCTCGTCGCCCACCTCGTCCGCGCCGACCTGCTGGTCCTCCTCTCGGACGTCGACGGCCTCTACGACGGCGACCCCAGCACCCCGGGCACCGCCCGGGTCGCCGAGGTGACCGGTCCGGCGGACCTCGCGGGCGTCACCATCGGCAGCGCGGGGAAGGCCGGCGTCGGCACCGGCGGCATGGTCACCAAGGTCGAGGCCGCCCGGATCGCCACGGCCGCCGGGGTCCCGGTCGTCCTCACCTCGGCGAGCCGGGCCGCCGACGCCCTGGCCGGACGGGACACCGGCACGTACTTCCACCGCACCGGACGCCGCTCGGCCGACCGGCTGCTCTGGCTCGCCCACGCCTCCACCCCGCAGGGCTCGCTGACCCTCGACGACGGGGCGGTGCGCGCGGTCGTCGAGCGCCACAGCTCGCTGCTGCCCGCAGGGATCGCCGGGGTCGAGGGCGAGTTCACGGCCGGTGACCCGGTGGAGCTCCGCGACCTCGGGGGCAGGCCGGTGGCGCGCGGACTCGTCAACTTCGACGCCAAGGAGATCCCGCAGCTGCTCGGTCGGTCCACCCGGGACCTGGCGCGGGAACTCGGCCCGGCCTACGAGCGCGAGATCGTACACAGGGACGATCTGGTCGTACTGCACCCCTGACAGCCCCTGAAACGGCTGAAAGTCCGGTCCCGCACCGGAGACCTTCACGAAAACCACCCCATCCCCGGCCGATGACTGGTCAACTTTGTAACGGGAAACAAGCGGGGTACAGCACAGCGAACGCATTCACAGGAGGCCGCCGGTGAGACGAGCGCGCCCGGGGGCGCCGCCCCGAGGAACGGCCGGCCGGGCCCTGACCAGCGTCGGAGCGGGGGCCGATTTCGACGGCGGCGGGTCCGCGGATCCCGAGGAGGACCGGGCCACCGGCTCCGGGCCGACGGCGGTGGGGGAACCCGCACCGGAAGCGGTGAGGACGGAACGCACCCCGTCGAGGCTGTGGCACATCACGCTCAGCGTCTCGGGCGAGACCGTTCCCCTGGCGGAGGTCAGACGCGGGCTCGAACAGCTCGCGCACGACCACCCCTTCCTGCTGACCAGCAGGTACGCCGACGACCACGCGGAGATCCGTTACTGGGAAGAGGCCCGCGACCTGCACGACGCGGCGGCCGTCGCACTGCGGCTGTGGGGGGAGCACCGGTCCACCGCCCGGCTCCCGCCCTGGGAGATCGTCGGCCTGGAGGTCATCGACCGCGGGACGTACCACCAGCGCGTCGCCGAGGGGTACGGGCCGCCCCCGGCCGCCCCGGTGGGAGTGCACCCCTACTGACCCCGTCGCGACGGGCGGCGGGGGAGTTGTCTCGCATCACGGGATACGTGACGGATGCCCGCAGTGTGCGCACTACCCTGCGGGCATGACCACGCTCTCGCCGTACGACAACATGTCCCCGGTCACCCAGGCCGCCTACCGGGCCCGATCAGCCGCCGCCGACATCGCGCCGCTGCCCCGCGCGGCGAAGGACGACGCGCTGCTGGCCGTCGCGGACGCGCTGGAGGTGCGGACGGGCGAGATCGTCGCCGCCAACGCCGAGGACGTCGCCCGCGCCCGAGAGGCCGGGACCAGCGAGTCGATCGTCGACCGGCTCACCCTCACCCCCGAACGGATCCGCGCCATCGCCGCCGACGTGCGGCACGTGGCGGCGCTGCCCGACCCGGTCGGCGAGGTCGTCCGCGGCTCGACGCTCCCCAACGGCATCGACCTGCGCCAGGTCCGGGTGCCGCTCGGCGTGGTCGGCATCATCTACGAGGCCCGGCCCAACGTGACGGTCGACGCCGCGGCCCTCTGCCTGAAGTCCGGCAACGCCGTCCTGCTGCGCGGCTCGTCCTCCGCGTACTCCTCCAACACCGCACTCGTACGGGTGCTGCGGGACGCGGTCGGCGGCTCCGGCCTGCCCGCCGACGCGGTGCAGCTGGTGCCGGGCGAGAGCCGCGACTCGGTACGGGAACTGATGCGGGCCCGCGGCCTCGTCGACGTCCTCATCCCGCGCGGCGGCGCCTCGCTGATCCGCACGGTGGTCGAGGAGTCCACCGTGCCCGTCATCGAGACCGGCACCGGCAACTGCCACGTCTACGTGGACGCGGAGACCGACCTCGACATGGCCGTGGAGATCCTGATCAACTCCAAGGCGCAGCGCCCGAGCGTCTGCAACGCCGCCGAGACCCTCCTGGTGCACCGGGACGTCGCCGACCGGTTCCTGCCCAGGGCCCTGGACGCGCTGGCCGAGGCGGGCGTGACCGTGCACGGTGACGAGCGGGTGCTCGCACACGCCGAGGGGTCCAAGGCCACCGTGGTGGCGGCGACGCCGGAGGACTGGGAGACCGAGTACCTCTCCTACGACATCGCCGCGGCCGTCGTGGACTCTCTGGACGCGGCCGTCGCCCACATCCGGCTCTGGTCCTCCGGCCACACCGAGGCGATCGTGACCACCTCCCAGGCGGCGGCCCGCCGCTTCACCCAGTTGGTGGACTCCACGACGGTGGCCGTGAACGCGTCCACCCGCTTCACCGACGGCGGCCAGTTCGGCTTCGGCGCCGAGATCGGCATCTCCACGCAGAAGCTGCACGCCAGGGGCCCGATGGGGCTGCCGGAGCTCACCTCGACGAAGTACATCGTCACGGGCGACGGCCACGTGCGGTGACCTTCGGGGGCCGGTGAATGTTGCGGGCTCCCTGCCCAGAACGACCCGGCGGGGCTAGTCTGGAGTCGTGCCGGACGACGTGGGGGGCAGGCCGTTCCCGGACGGCTGGGAGCCCGACGACGACCGCGGGGGCGCGGACGAGGACTTCGCCTCCGTGGTGTTCGACGAGGACTTCGTACGGGCCGCAGAGTTCCATGAACCGACCGCCGTCGAGCGGCTGCTGGCGGCCGCTCAGGCCCGCGCGGAGGCCGAGGCGTCCCGGGCCCGCGCGGGCGGCGCCCCGCTGGACGAGGACCTCCACGACGAGAGGTACGGCACGGGCGACGGGTACGACCGCGACGACTTCCCGGCCCTCGACGGCCCCGAGGACCCCTACGGACGGCACGGCGGCGCCCTGCGTCCCTACCGGAGTTCCGCGCGCTGGCACCGGCCGGTGGCCTGGCTGCTCGCGGTGCTGATGGGTATCGGCATGATCGCGTTCGCTTTCAGCGCCGTCTACCGCAACGCGTCGGGCAGCCGCCAGGAACCCGCCCCGCCGCCCGCCACGACCGGTGTGGACAGCGCCCCGGGCCCCGGAGCCGTCCCTTCCGCCGCCACGGACCACGCCCGGCCCACGGTCTCCGCAGCGCCCCGCACGGGCTGACGGCCCCGTGCCCCCCGCCCGGGGCGCCTCGCCCCCGCACGTGATCGCGCACAGTGGGCGACTGGCTGCGCACACTCCGGTGCGATGTGCACCCGTATACAGGCATGCATCCTGTGCACACGGAACACCCCCATTGGCCGTGAATCCGTTGGTTTCCCCGAAGATCCAGGGAGGCCCACGGCCGGTTCTTCGCGGCCGGGCGTTTACCCCGGCCCCGATCGACCTACCCTGAAAGTGTGACCCCTCTCACCGAGGGGGCTTCTCGCTCGTCCGTACATGCGCAACATGCGCAGCCGTGCGACACATGCGCAGCTGTGCGACGTCATGCGAACCCATGACGGGCAGGCCCTGTCCGAAGCCGTCCGGCCGAAGCAGAGCGAAGCGTTCCGGCCCGCCCGGTGACGTGGAGTCGGGAGAAGCCATGGCAGGCCACGGAGAACCACCAGAAGGTCCGCCCGAGAACCCGGCGGGCGGAGGCGAGGACGAGTACCGGTCGCTCGTCTTCGACGAATCGTTCGTGCGCGCTGCCCGGCTGCAGGAATTCTCCGCCCAGGAGCGTCTGACGGATCACGCCCCCGCCGTGCGCAGCCTGCCGTCCCGCCGCTTCCGGGCCGGTTCCAGGGCTCTTGTCGCCCTGATCCTCCTGATCGCCCTGGCCTTCGGGACAGCCGTGTACATGGGCCTTCGCCACCCCTACCAGCCCCCCGTCGGCAGGCGGGCCGAGCCCATGAGATCGACCGTCGTGCCCCTGGCACCGCAGGGCGCCGTACCCGGCGGAACGGCCGCCAGGCTTCTCGCGAAAAGCCCCGCGGCGCAGTTCGAGAAGGGGGCCGAGGGCATCAACCTGCCGGCGGTCGGGCGGACGGACAACTTCTCGGACAGCCAGGTGGAGGTGGCCCTGAACACGGCCAAGGACTATCTGGTGGCGTCCTCGCTCGACCCCGACGTGCTCACCGGCGGCGTCGTGCGACCGGTGCAGATGCTGCTCGACCCCGATCAGGCCACCCAGTTCGAGCAGAGTGTCGACCACCCGGTCGACGACGGCCGGCACGCCGCGACCGGGTGGCTGGTGCGGTTCGACCCGGCGAAGGTGGCGCTCGCCGGTCCGGACGTACGCGTCCGGGGCACCCTGAGCTACGCCGAGGAGGGTGCCGACACGCTGGAGGTGGTGTCGGACCACACCTTCACCTACACGCTCCGCCCGGCCGGTGCGGGTCCCCGGGCGACGGACGACGCCTCGCTCTTCACCGTGCGACGCGAGCTGCACTTCCGCTTCGACCGGGAGGACCTGCGGCTGCACCGGCTGGAGGTGCGCACCAGCTACGTCCAGGCCGGGCCGCAGTCGTGCCCCACGGACACCACCGGTGCGCTGCGGCCGCTGCTCGCCGGGCAGCACGCCTCCCACCGAGGCCCCGCGGGCACCGACCCGTACGCGACGGGCCGGCCCGCGGCGGCGCTCTGCGGCACCCTGAAGACCGACGTCCCCCAGCAGCCCCCGGCCCGGCCCGCAGCCCCTGAAGCCTCCTGAGCCCCTCGGAGCGGTGGCTCCTGAGCCCCTCGGAGCTCAGCGGCCCTCCGAAGCTCTGCGGTCCATCAGGACTCCTGAGCCCCTTCCGGCCCCGCCGACCCGTCGGTGGCGTCGCTCCCGGCCCCCTTGCCGGTTGCTCCCCCGCCCTGGCCGGTGAACTTGTCGCGGAGCTTGCCGCCCAGGTCCCCGGCACCGCCCGCTATGTCGCCTACCAGCTTCATCAGCGGGTCCTTGCTGGTGCGCACGGTGTCCGCGTAGTGGGACGCGGACTCCCGGAAGGAGTCCGTCACCGAGGTGTCCTTGTCCTCGGAGCGCCGCGGGTAGTGGCCGTCCATGATCCGCTGGTAGTCACGGGTCTCGGACCACTTCTTCAGCTCTGCCGCGCGGACCGTGGTGAACGGGTGGGAGCGGGGCAGCAGGTTGAGGATCTTGAGCACCGAGTCGCGCAGGTCGCCGCCCTTCTCGTACTCGTCGGCCTGGGCGAGGAAGGCGTCCACGTTCATCTCGTGCAGGTGGTTGCCGCCCGCGATCTTCATCAGACCGCGCATCGAGGCCTGGAGGTCCTGGCCGACGAGCAGCCCGGCCCGGTCGGCCGACAGCTCCGACTTGCGGAACCATTCGCGCAGCGCCGTCACGAGCGCCATGATCGCGACGTTGCCCAGCGGGATCCAGGCGACCTTCAGGGCGATGCTGGTGAGGAACAGCAGGATCGTGCGGTAAACGGCGTGGCCGGAGAGGGCGTGTCCCACCTCGTGGCCGATGACGGCCCGCATCTCCTCCTCGTCGAGCAGTTCCACCAGCCCCGTCGTCACCACGATGATCGGCTCGTCGAGGCCGATGCACATGGCATTGGGCTGCGGGTCCTGATTGACGTACATCGGAGGGACCTTCTCCAGGTCCAGGATGTAACAGGCATCCCGCAGCATGTCGTTGAGGTGGGCGAACTGGGCGTCGCTCACCCGGACGGAGTCGGAGAGGAAGAGAAGTCGCAGGCTGCGCTCGGGCAGCAGACCGCTCAGTGTCTTGAAGACGGTGTCGAAGCCGCTCAGCTTGCGCAGGGCCACCAGGGCCGAGCGGTCCGCCGGGTGCTCGTAGGCCCGGGACGAGATGCCCGCGAAGCGCCTGCGCTGCCTGCTGGGCACGTTCTCGTGGCTGTGTTCGGTCATGGATGGCCCCCTGATTCGTACGAGACGTCACTCGCCCCCTGGCAAAACCCAGCGTAGGTGCTGGGGCTACGGTGTGCGGGGGGCTGTGGATAACAGAGGAGACGCCCGACATGCCGCAAACCGTTGCTCTGCTCGCTGCCGCATCCGCGGAGCAGGGACCTGGCAACACGCTCCGTGTCGTGCTGCTCGTCTCGCTCGTCGGAGCCGCTCTGCTCGGCTGGTTCCTGCTGCGCGGATACCGCAACGACGACAACAACGACTGAGTCGGCGTGAGCGTGCCCGGGGCACCCGCATACGATGTGCGCGACGTCTTCCTTCCGACTCCCGATCGATAGGTCCTGCCGAAGATGAGCCTCACGAGCACCGCACACCAGCTGGTCACTCTCGCCTCCGAGGGCGGCGAACTCGGTGGCAACCACGAAAGCCTCAACCCGTACCTCACCGGGGGCGGCGCGTTCGTCGCGCTGATGCTCCTGCTGTGGATCACCACACGCTTCAACCGCGACCGCTGAGACAGAGGCGTACAGCTGTGCCAGTAGGCTCTGCACGCATGGGAGAGCAGGAAGTGCCTACCGGCCGCGAAAAGCGCCGACTCGGCGTGATGGGCGGGACGTTCGACCCGATCCATCATGGACACCTGGTGGCGGCCAGCGAGGTGGCCGCCCAGTTCCACCTCGACGAGGTGATCTTCGTCCCGACCGGGCAGCCGTGGCAGAAGAGCCACAAGCACGTGTCCCCGGCCGAGGACCGCTACCTGATGACGGTCATCGCGACGGCGTCCAACCCGCAGTTCTCCGTCAGCCGGATCGACGTCGACCGCAGCGGCCCCACGTACACCATCGACACGCTGCGGGACCTGCATGCGATGCATGGTGACGCCGACCTCTTCTTCATCACCGGCGCCGACGCACTCTCCCAGATCCTCACCTGGCGGGACGCCGACGAACTGTTCTCGCTCGCCCACTTCATCGGGGTGACACGGCCGGGGCACGTGCTCACGGACGTGGGCCTGCCGGAGGGCGGCGTCTCCCTCGTGGAGGTCCCCGCGCTCGCCATCTCGTCCACGGACTGCCGTGAGAGAGTCGCGCAGGGGGACCCGGTCTGGTATCTGGTGCCGGACGGCGTGGTCCGCTACATCGACAAGCGCCAGCTGTACCGCGGCGAATGAGCGACGCAGAGGGGCACCGGTGAACGACCGACAGAACCCGTACGACCCGTACCACCAGCAGCCGCAGATCATCGGCTACGACGAGTACGGGCAGCCGGTGTACCAGCAGGCGGGGCAGCAGGCGTACGACCCGTACGGACCTCAGCAGCACCAGCAGGCGCAGCAGTCCCATCAGCAGCCCGGTCAGCAGACCGACCCGGGGTACGGGTACGACCCGTACGCCCAGCCCCAGCCCCAGGCCCCGGAGCACTTCCAGCAGCAGCCGTACGACCCGTACGCCTCCCAGCAGCCCCAGCAGCCCCAGCAGCCCCAGCAGCCCCAGCAGCCGGGTTACGGCGGCTATGACGGCTACGGCTACGACACCGGCCGGCAGCCCGCCGCGGTCGACACCACCCAGCAGTGGAACGTCCCGCAGCAGGCGAGCGCGCAACCCGCCCCGCCGACGCAGGCGCCGCCCATGCCGCCCGCGCCCGCACCGGCCCCGCGGGAACCCGAGCCCGAGTCCGAGTCCGAGCCCCGGTTCGGGGCCGAGCCGGAAGCGGCCGTCCCCGGACAGCGCCGCGCCGACCGCGACTACCGCACCGAGCAGTTCTCCTTCATCGAGGAACCCGACGAGGACTCCGAAGACGTCATCGACTGGCTGAAGTTCACCGAGAGCCGCAGCGAGCGGCGCGAGGAGGCACGGCGCCGCGGCCGCAACCGCATGGTCGCGCTGATAGTCGTGGTGGCCCTGGTCGTGGTCGGGGGCGTCGGCTACCTCTGGTCCGCCGGAAAGATTCCCGGCCTGTCCGACTCGGAGAAGGACAACACGGCGTCGGCGGGCCCGCAGCAGCGGGACGTCATCGTGGTCCACCTGCACAACACCAAGAAGGGCGGCACCTCCACGGCGCTGCTCGTCGACAACGTGACGACCAAGCAGGGAACCACGGTCCTGCTGCCCAACTCGCTCATGGTCGCCAACGACGAGGGTGCCACGACCACCCTCGGCAAGTCCGTCGAGGACGACGGCGCCACCGGTACCCGCGACTCCATCGACACGCTGCTCGGCACCGACATCAGCGGTACGTGGCGACTCGACACCCCTTACCTGGAGACCCTCGTCGACCTGGTCGGCAACATCGAGATCGACACCGACACCGATGTGCCCGACACGAAGAAGGGTGCTTCACCTCTGGTGAAGAAGGGCGAGTCGCAGACCCTGAGCGGCCGGATGGCCGTCGCGTACGCCACCTACCAGGGGCCCGGCGAGGCCGAGGCGAAGCAGCTCATGCGGTTCGGGGAGGTCATGCGGAGCGTGCTGCGGAAGATCTCGGACGACCCGAAGGCCGCCACGGTCACCGTGCAGACGCTGGCGCAGATCCTCGACCCCTCGCTCCCCGAGAAGGACCTCGGGGCCTCCCTGGCGAAGCTCGCCCAGCACGCCAAGGTCGGCGACTACAAGACGGCCGTGCTGCCGGTCCAGCCGGACGGCACGCTCACCGACGCGGCCACCGAGAGCGTCGTCAAGGACGTTCTGGGCGGCACGGTGAAGGCCCCGGACGCGGACGCCGTGGTACGGGTCGACGTCAAGAACGCCACCGGTGACAAGGAGGGCGCGGCGTCCGCCCGGATCAAGCTGATCAACGGCGGCTACGCCTTCGTCGGCGGTGGTGCGACCGGGACCGTGCCGTCGTCCGAGGTCGTCCACAGGACCGCCGAGGACAAGGAGAAGGCGGTACAGGTCGCCAAGACCCTGGGTCTGCCGGCGGAGGCGGTGAAGCAGGGCAAGCCCGCCGCCAACGTGGACGTGTCCGTCGTGCTCGGCCAGGACTACAAGATCAAATGACCCGGACCTCGCCGTCCGGGCGGTGCTGATCCGGCACTCGAACGTTCATTGCGTGGGCTGTCGGCGGTCCGTGAGACCCTAGAGGTTGATCTGACCGCCGACGAAAGCCTGCTTGTGACCGCCACGGACCGCTCCATCGAGCTCATCAACGCCGCCGCCCAGGCGGCCGCCGACCGGCTCGCGCACGACATCATCGCGTACGACGTCAGCGACGTGCTGTCGATCACGGACGCCTTCCTGCTGGCCTCGGCCCCCAATGACCGCCAGGTCAAGTCGATCGTCGACGAGATCGAGGAGCGGCTCCAGAAGGAGCTCGGCGCCAAGCCGGTGCGCCGCGAGGGCGACCGGGACGCGCGCTGGATCCTCCTCGACTACGTCGACATCGTCATCCATGTCCAGCACAGCGAGGAGCGCGTCTTCTACGCGCTGGAGCGCCTGTGGAAGGACTGCCCCGAGATCGCGCTCCCCGAGGACGCGGTCAAGACCCGCGGCAAGGCCGAGGAGCACGCCAAGCTCACCGGTGGCACGGAAGGTGAGCAGAGCTGAGCACCGGCAAGAAGAGCCGGGGGCGCAGGATCGTCCTCTGGCGGCACGGCCAGACGGCGTGGAACCTGGAGCGCCGGTTCCAGGGCTCCACGGACATCGCGCTCACCGAGGTCGGAGTCGGGCAGGCCCGGCGGGCCGCCCGGCTGCTCGCCTCGCTGAAGCCGGACGCGATCGTCGCCTCCGACCTCCAGCGGGCGGCGGCCACGGCCGCCGAGCTCGCCGCGCTCACCGGCCTCGAAGTCGCGCACGACGCGGGACTGCGCGAGACCTACGCGGGCGCCTGGCAGGGCCTCACGCACGAGGAGATCGTCGGGCAGTACGGCGAGCAGTACGCCGCGTGGAAGCGCGGCGAGCCCGTGCGGCGGGGCGGCGGCGAGCTGGAGACCGAGGTCGCCGACCGGGCCGCTCCGATCGTGCTCGAACACGCCGAGAAGCTGCCCGAGGACGGCACGCTCGTCGTGGTCAGCCACGGTGGCACCATTCGCACCACCATCGGCCGGCTGCTGGGTCTGGAGGCCCACCACTGGGAAGGACTCGGCGGGCTCTCCAACTGCTGCTGGTCGGTGCTGGGCGAGGGCGCGCGCGGCTGGCGCCTGCTGGAGCACAACGCCGGCACGCTGCCGGAGCCGGTGCTCGGCGACGACACCTAGGAACCTGCCCCTGCCCCTGCCCCGGAGCCGGGGCAGGGCGGCGGACGGAGGCCCGTCCCGACCCCCGTCGGCCGGATTTCACTTTCTGGCAGGTCACAGGCTAAAGTTCTTCTTGTTCGCAGCGCGGAAACGCAGAGAAACACAGTGAACAGCGGGGCTATAGCTCAGTTGGTAGAGCGCCTGCATGGCATGCAGGAGGTCAGGAGTTCAATTCTCCTTAGCTCCACAGTCAAGATCCCGTCCCTTTCAGGGGCGGGATCTTCTCGTTGTCCCACCGCCTGACTTGTCCCACCGCTCGGCGCCTCCGACGGTGTTCCGTCGGCCGGGCGCGCTTTCCGGCCTGCCGCCTGACCGGTCGTCACCGTTGCCGCACCCCCATGGCCGGTTTCGTGCACGGGAGTTGCCGGGTACTGCCTGTAGCGGTGCCGGTGGGCGTATGCCCCGAGGGTGCCGCCGTGCTCTCCGCGGCCGTCGGGGCGGGTGCGGTCACGGGGTTCCCGCGCCGCCGTCGACCCGCCGGATCCTCGACGGGCTGTCCCTCTTGCGGGGTCATGGCAGAATCGGAACGCCGGAGGGGGCGACGGACCGAACGGGAGGGAGCGCGATGCCTGCGAGCCGCCAAGAGGTCCCGGACCTGCTCCTTGTCCCCGAAGCCCCTGCGGCCCCCCTGGCCCCCGAAGCATCTGCCGCCCCCGGACGTCGCGCGCGCGTCCGGGCCCACCGCCGTGCCGTCGGTCCGCCCCGTGCGGTCCGGGTGCGCGGCGGGACCGCCGGCGCTCGTCGTGCGTGTACCGCCCGCTGCCGGACCCGGAGCTGACCCATGGGTGCACACAGGCGGAAATGTGACTGGTGCGGCAGCGGCACGCCCATCGTCAGGGACATGGATCCGATCAATCCGGAGTACCAGTACTGGTGCGAGGAGTGTGCGCGGGCGCTGATCATAAAGGGCGACCCGATCGAGACCTATCGGGAGCTGGAGGGGGAGCCGATCTACGGGCGGCTGCTGGAGGAGCACTGCACCCTCAAGCGTTTCTACTCCTTCGCCACGGCGTGACCCGTCCGGAGCCGTCGATCGGCCCCGACTCGGGTACCGCAGAACCGGTCAAATCCATGCGGCCGGGAAACGATTTGGTGGAGTGGCGGGGTCACCGGTAATGTTCTCGATGTCGCCAGGGAAACCGGGCGGCACACAGCAAGGGGCTATAGCTCAGTTGGTAGAGCGCCTGCATGGCATGCAGGAGGTCAGGAGTTCAATTCTCCTTAGCTCCACAGTGAAGAAGAAGCGGGTCACTCGTAAGGGTGGCCCGCTTCTTCGTTTCCCTGGGCAGGTGTGCACGGGGCGGTCTCCGGTTTCCCGGTGCCCACCACCCCCTTCGGGGGTGCAGGGGTGCGGCCGGACCTTCCGTACATTCCGTCGCGTCTCCCGGACGTTCCTCCGTCGCGCGGACGTCTCCGTTCCGGTCCCACGGTCCGGTTGTGCCCGGCCCGGTTCCGGACCCGTGCGGTACCCTGGCGCCATGCGTGCCGTACGCCTTCTGCTTAGCGAGCCGCGCTGATCAGTCCCGACCGGTGAGAATGCCTGGTCGGAATCAGCGCGGCGTCCCCTCCTGTGCGAGGGGATTTTTCGTTTCCGTAGACGAGTGTCCGTAGACGTGGACGCCGGCAGATGACGATCGATGGAGCTTTGAGGACCATGAGCGAGACGAATTCCGCAGCCGAGACGGCCGCGCCGCACCGCTACACGGCGGCGATGGCCGCCGACATCGAGGCACGCTGGCAGGACTTCTGGGACGCCGAGGGCACGTACGAGGCGCCGAACCCGACCGGTGATCTGGCGGGCGACCCGGCGCAGGCCGCCAAGCCGAAGAAGTTCATCATGGACATGTTCCCGTACCCCTCGGGTGCGGGCCTGCACGTGGGCCACCCCCTGGGCTACATCGCCACCGATGTCTTCGCCCGCCACCAGCGGATGACCGGGCACAACGTGCTGCACACCCTGGGCTTCGACGCCTTCGGCCTGCCCGCGGAGCAGTACGCCGTCCAGACCGGCACGCACCCGCGGGTCTCCACCGAGGCCAACATCGAGAACATGACCGCCCAGCTGCGCCGGCTGGGCCTGGGCCACGACAAGCGCCGCTCGTTCGCCACGATCGAGTCGGAGTACTACAAGTGGACCCAGTGGATCTTCCTGCAGATCTTCAACTCCTGGTACGACACCGAGGCCGACCGGGCCCGCCCGATCGCCGAGCTGGTCGAACAGTTCGAGAGCGGTTCGCGCCCCACTCCGGACGGCCGTGACTGGAGTGCCCTGAGCGCCGTCGAGCGTGCGGACGTCCTGGGCGAGTACCGCCTGGCGTACGCCTCCGACGCGCCCGTCAACTGGTCGCCGGGCCTGGGCACCGTACTGGCCAACGAAGAGGTGACGGCCGACGGCCGCTCCGAGCGCGGCAACTTCCCCGTCTTCAAGGCCAAGCTGCGCCAGTGGAACATGCGCATCACCGCCTACGCCGACCGGCTGCTGAACGACCTGGACGGCCTGGACTGGCCCGAGGCCATCAAGCTGCAGCAGCGCAACTGGATCGGACGCTCCGAGGGCGCGCGCGTCGACTTCCCGGTCGACGGCGCCGGCAGCATCACCGTCTTCACCACCCGCCAGGACACCCTGTTCGGCGCCACCTACATGGTGCTGGCGCCCGAGCACGATCTGGTCGAGCGGATCATTCCGGCCGCCTGGCCCGAGGGCACCCACCAGGTGTGGACCGGCGGCCACGCGACCCCGGCCGAGGCCGTCACGGCGTACCGCAAGCTGGCCGCCGCCAAGTCCGACGTGGAGCGGCAGGCCGAGGCCAAGGACAAGACCGGGGTCTTCACCGGTGCGTACGCGACCAACCCGGTCAGCGGCGAGAAGGTGCCCGTCTTCATCGCCGACTACGTCCTGATGGGCTACGGCACCGGCGCGATCATGGCCGTACCGGCGCACGATGCGCGCGACTTCGCCTTCGCGCGCGCCTTCGAGCTGCCGATGCGCTGTGTCGTCGAGCCTTCGGACGACCGCGGCACGGACCCCTCGACGTGGGAGGACGCCTTCGGCTCGTACGAGGCGAAGCTGGTCAACTCCGCCAACGACGAGATCTCGCTGGACGGACTGGGCGTCGTCGATGCCAAGGCGAAGATCACCGAGTGGCTGAAGGCGCACGGTGTCGGCGAGGGAACCGTCAACTTCCGGCTGCGCGACTGGCTGTTCAGCCGCCAGCGCTACTGGGGCGAGCCCTTCCCGATCGTCTACGACGAGGACGGCATCGCCCACCCGCTGCCCGAGTCGATGCTGCCCCTGGAACTGCCGGAGGTCGACGACTACTCGCCGCGCACCTTCGACCCGGACGACGCCGACACCCAGCCCGAGACCCCGCTGTCCCGGAACGCCGACTGGGTCGACGTGACGCTGGACCTGGGTGACGGCAACGGCCCGAAGAAGTACCGCCGCGAGACCAACACCATGCCCAACTGGGCGGGCTCCTGCTGGTACGAGCTGCGCTACCTGGACCCGAGGAACGACCGGAAGCTGGTCGATCCCGAGATCGAGCAGTACTGGATGGGTCCGCGCGAGGGGCAGCCGACCGGGGGCGTCGACCTGTACATCGGCGGCCAGGAGCACGCCGTGCTGCACCTGCTGTACGCCCGTTTCTGGTCCAAGGTGCTGCACGACCTGGGACACATCTCGTCCTCGGAGCCGTTCCACAAGCTGTACAACCAGGGCATGATCCAGGCGTTCGTCTACCGGGACAGCCGCGGCATCGCGGTCCCGGCGGCCGAGGTCGAGGAGCGCGACGGGAAGTTCTACTACCAGGGCGAGAAGGTCAGCCGCGTCCTGGGCAAGATGGGCAAGTCCCTGAAGAACGCCGTGACCCCGGACGAGATCTGTGCCGAGTACGGGGCGGACACGCTGCGCCTGTACGAGATGGCGATGGGCCCGCTGGACGTGTCGCGGCCGTGGGACACGCGCGCCGTCGTCGGCCAGTACCGGCTGCTGCAGCGGCTGTGGCGCAACGTCGTCGACGAGGAGACCGGCGAGGTCACCGTCGTCGACGCGGAGCCCGGCGAGGAGACGCTGCGCGCGCTGCACAAGGCGATCGACGGGGTCGGCCAGGACATGGCCGGGATGCGCTTCAACACGGCCATCGCCAAGGTCACCGAGCTGAACAACCACCTGACCAAGGCGGGCGGCCCGCTGCCCCGGTCCGTCGCCGATTCGCTGGTGCTGCTGGTGGCTCCGCTGGCGCCGCACATCGCCGAGGAGCTGTGGCGCCGGCTGGGCCACACCGAGTCGGTCGTGCACCAGGACTTCCCGGTCGCCGACCCCGCGTACGTCGTGGACGAGACCGTGACCTGCGTCGTCCAGGTCAAGGGCAAGGTCAAGGCACGCCTGGAGATCTCCCCGTCGATCACGGACGAGGAGCTGGAGGCACTGGCCCTGGCCGACCCGGCCGTGGTCGCGGCGCTGGGCGGCGCGGGCATCCGCAAGGTGATCGTGCGGGCGCCGAAGCTGGTCAACATCGTCCCTGCGTGACGTGTGGTGTGTGACGCGTGACGTGTGTTGCGTGACGTGTCCGATGCGTGCGGAGTGACGGTACGGACGCTTCTTGAGGGGCGCTGACCGGAGCACGGAGAGAGTGGGGGCGTTCCCCTACGGGCAGGTTGGGGGTTCCGAAGGAACCCTCGGCCTGCCCTTTCCGTTTACGGTGGAGGGGCCGGGGTTGCGCCGGCGGCCGAGACGACATCCGAGGGGCGCTCATGGAAGCCGTGATCCTGATCCTGGGGTTGCTCTTTTTCGCGTTCGTGGCCCTCGGCGTGTACGCGGGCATCAAGGCCGTCGGGGCGGCGAAGCGCGGTGTGGACCGCACGATCACCCAGGCGCGCCGCACCGTCGAGGAAACCACGCTGCGGGCGAAGAGCTACGGGCAGTCGGGCGTGGGCGCGGAGCTCGCACAGTTGCGGCTGGCGCTGCGCACCTCCATGCGGGCCACTCAGGAGGCGCTGCAGCGGGGAGCCGTCGAGGACGCCTCGCTCGCGGAGTCGCTGAGCCTCTTCCAGCGGCTGAGCTCGCACGGGCGGGAGCTGGACGAGGAGCTGAAGAGGCTTGAGCGCGAGCCCGACCGGGCGACCGTCGCCTCGCTGCTGCCCGGCCTGAAGCAGCGCACGGAACGGATCACGCACTCCGCGGACTCGCTGCGGTGGGCCGCGCGGGACCGGGCACGGCGGTTCGTCGACGACGATCTCGACGCGTTGAACGCGCAGATCGACATGGAGGCCGGAGCGCTTCGGCACTGGACGACGGAGGACGACGAGCCGGCCCGGCAGCAGGGACGGTCACAGGACGAGACGGGCCCGCAGGACCGGCAGGGGAAGGGCGGCCCGGCCGACGGCACGGCGGCCCGGGCGATCACGGGCCCGGACCCGCGGCGGGCCGAGTATCCGTGGCAGAAGACGGCACGGCCCGAGACGACGAACTGAACCGTTCGACGACCGGCGGTATCAGGACACGCTCCCGAACGGTCCGGAGCGATGAGAAATGATCCGGAGCGATCATTCGACCGGGGCCGGACTGCCGGGACACGGGCGCGCCAGGTAACCTCCGGCTCATGTCCCGCCATGTCGCGATCGTCACCGATTCCACGGCCTACCTGCCGCCCGAGACGATGGAGCGGCACGGCATCGCCGCGGTGCCGCTGACCGTCGTCCTCGGGGACCAGGCTCTGGAGGACGGCACCGAGGTCTCGGCCCGTGCCCTCGCGGCGGCGCTGCAGAAGCGCCGCCCCGTGACCACCTCCCGGCCCAGCCCGGAGGTCTTCGCCGCCACGTACCGCGCCGCGGCCGAGGCGGGTGCCACCGGCATCGTCTCGCTGCACCTCTCGGCCGAGATCTCGGGTACGTACGACGCCGCTCTGCTCGCGGCGAAGGAAGCGCCGGTTCCGGTGCGGGTGGTGGACACCGGGATGGTCGCCATGGCCCTGGGCTTCTGCGCCCTGGCGGCGGCGGAGACGACGGAGGCGGGCGGGAACCTGGACGAGGCCGTCGCGGCGGCGGAGAAGCGGGCCGAGGGCACCTGCGCGTACTTCTACGTCGACACGCTCGACTATCTGCGCCGAGGGGGCCGGATCGGGGCCGCGCAGGCGTTGCTGGGCTCGGCGCTCGCCGTGAAGCCGCTGCTCCAGCTGGACGACGGCCGCATCGAGCTGCTGGAGAAGGTGCGGACCGCCTCGAAGGCGATCGCCCGGCTGGAGGAGATCGCCGCGGAACGGGCGGGCAGCGGTCGTGTGGACATCGCCGTGCACCACCTGGGGGCGCCGGAGCGTGCCGAGCGGCTCGCCGAGCGGTTGTGCGAGAGGGTGCCGGGACTGGTCGATCTGCATGTGAGCGAGGTGGGCGCGGTGATCGGCGCGCACACCGGGCCCGGACTGCTCGGGGCAGTGGTCTCACCGCGCTGACCGGGCCGGGCCGTTCGGGTCGGGCCGTCCGGAGCGGTGGTCTTGCCGCGCCGACCGGGTTGAACCGTCCGGCACGTCGGCCTCGGGGTTCTCATTCCTCGTTTTCACTCATCGGGGTGGCCGGGATATCCACAACTGGTCGGTTCTCCACCGAAATCGAGGGTGCTCAGCGGGTTCGGGGCGATGTGCCTACCGTCGTGAGGCATGGCTCCTCGATCACATCGTGCAAGCAGTGGAAGCGGCAGCGGCCCCGGCCGTGCCCCGGCATCGGACAGTCGCGTCCGCAGCCGTCCGGGCCGGGCGCTCGGCGTCGGCGCCGGGCGAGGCACAGGTCCTGGTCCGGGGCCCGGCCGACGGCGGTTCCCGCGCGGACGGGACGGTGTCGCGGCCGAGGCCGCGCGGCGTCGGGCGGACGCGCTCATGGAAGGGGCGTACGGCGGGCGGGTCGCGCGACCCGTGCCGGGCGTCGCTCCCGCCCGGGCTCCGGTCGTGGCAGATGATCCGGCCCCGCCTCCGGCACCCGACCCGGATTCGGCGCCGGAGCAGCTCCCGGGGCCGCACTCGGCTCAGGCTCAGGCGTCGGCGTCGGCGTCGGCGTCGGTTCCGGTCACGACCATGCCCATGACCGCGCCCACGCCCACGGCCGAGGTCGCGGCCTCCGGCGGGCCGGGGCGATGGCGGGAACGGGTGATTCCCGCGCTGCGGGAGCGGCTTCCGGTGTGGCTGCAGCTCAGATGCGGTCTGGAACCCAGGGCTCTCGCCGCGCTCGCCGTCGTCCTGGTCGCCGCCGGGGTCTTCGCCGCGACGCATTTCTGGTCCGCACGTCCCGAGGCGGTACGGGCTCCCCGGACGGTCGACGAGGCGGCGGCGCACACCCGGACACCGGCCCTCGTGCCGGGGGACGGCGAAGGGCCCGGACCGTCACCGGGGCTGCCGCCCGCGGCAGGACAGGGCGGGCACATCGTCGTCGATGTCAGCGGAAAGGTGCGAAGGCCGGGAGTCCACGAACTGCCGTCCGGCGCACGGGTCGCCGACGCGCTGCGTGCGGCGGGCGGGGCACGGGCCGGGGCCGATCTCGCAGGGCTCAACCGGGCACGGTTCCTCATGGACGGGGAGCAGATCGTGGTGGGCGCTCCAACGGGGGCCGCCGCTCCCGGCTCCGCCGGACCCTCCGCCACCGACGGCGCGGGAGGAAGTGCAGCGGGCGGCGGGAGCCCCGCGGCCGGGCCGGTCAGCCTCAACAACGCCAGCGCCGAACAGTTCGACACCCTGCCCGGAGTCGGCCCGGTCCTCGCCCGGCACATCGTCGACTACCGCATCCGGCACGGCGGTTTCCGCTCCATCGACGAACTGCGCGAGGTCAACGGAATCGGCGACCGCCGGTTCGCCGACCTCCGGCCGCTGGTGGGGCCATGAGCGATCCGGATGTGCACGCGGCGTCGGGCGGTCGGCTCGGGGCCTCGGAACCCCGGCAGGAGGGCCCGGTCGACCTCCGTCTGGTTCCTCCGGCACTGGCTGCCTGGGGCGGGGCGGCACTCGCGCTGAGCGCACCGGGGGCGTGGACGGTGGCGGGCGTGCTGCTCTGCGCCGGCGCGGCCATGGTGCTCCTGGCGGTGTCGGGCCTGTCGGCCGCCCGTGCGCTGCGCGGAGGGCGGCGGCCGGGCAGTACCGGAGCGCACGCGGACACCGCACCGTGCGGACGAACCGCAGGAGCCGGGGGAGGGGCGCCGGAGAACGGGGACGCGGTACGCGGCCGGTGGCGGTCGTCCGTCACGGCAACCGCCACCGCTGCGGCGCTGCTCTGCGCGGCGGCCGGTGCCGCATCGGCCGGACTGCACGGCGCGGACGTACGGCAGGGGCCGGTCCGGACGCTGGCCCAGCGGTTCGTGAGGATCGAGGCGGACGTGACGATCACGTCCGATGCCCGGCAGACCGTGCCCAAGGTGCGCGGCGACCACAGCACACCCGCCTCGCTCCTCGTGGACGCCGAGATCACCCGACTGACCGGACCCGACGGGGCGGTCACCCGGCTGAGCACACCGGTCCTGCTGATCGTGCCGCCCGGCGGATCGACGAGGCAGTGGCAGCGGCTGCTCCCCTCCACCCGGCTGCGCGTCACCGGACGGCTGGCACCACCGCTGCACGAGGGAGAACGCGGTGCCGCCGCCCTGCGGCCGGAGGGCAAGGGACCGCCGCGCATCACCGGTCCCCCGACCCTTCCGCAGCGCACGGCGGGCGCCCTGCGCGACGGTCTGCGACGGGCGACCGAGCGGCTCGACCCCGATGCGCGGGCGCTGCTGCCGGGGCTGGTGGTCGGCGACACCTCGCGGGTCACCCCCGAGCTGCGGGAGGCGTTCAAGGCGGCCGACCTCACCCACCTGACGGCGGTCTCCGGCGCCAACCTGGCGATCCTGCTCGTTCTCCTCATCGGGCCGCCGGGCACGGCGCTGCGGGCCGAACGACGGGGGCTGGCACCCCGGTTGGGGATCTCGCTGCGGATGACGGCGTTGCTCGGCGGTGGGCTCACCCTCGCCTTCGTCATCGTCTGCCGGCCCGAGCCGAGCGTCCTGCGGGCGGCGGCCTGCGGATCGATCACGCTGCTCGCCATCGGCACGGGACGCCGCAGATCGCTGATCCCCGCGCTGGCCGCCGCGGTTCTGCTGCTGGTGCTCCACGACCCGTGGCTGGCACGGAGTTACGGCTTCGTCCTCTCCGTCCTGGCCACCGGAGCCCTGCTGACCATCGCCCCGAGGTGGAGCGACGCGCTGCGACGGTGCGGGGTCCCGCCCCGGCCGGCCGAGGCGCTGGCCGCGGCCGCCGCGGCGCAGGCGGTGTGTGCGCCGGTCGTCGTGCTGCTCGCCTCCCGGGTCAGCCTGGTGGCGATCCCGTGCAACCTGCTGGCCGAGTTCGCGGTGGCACCCGCCACCGTCCTCGGGTTCGCGGTGCTCGCCCTGGCACCGGTGTGCATGCCGGTGGCGGAGCTGCTCGCCCGGGTCGCGGGATGGCCGGCCGGGTGGATCGCCACGGTGGCCCGCACCGGGGCGTCCCTGCCCGGGGCGGAGACCGACTGGCCCGACGGTGCGAAGGGCGCGGTGCTGCTCGCCGTACTGACGGCCCTGGTGATGCTCCTCGCCCGCCGGTTCGCCCGCCATCCCTGGGTCTGTTCGGCCGCCGCGCTGCTGCTGGTCCTCGCGGTGCTGCGCCCGGTGCCGCTCACCCGGGTGCTGACCGGGTGGCCACCGCCGGGGTGGGCGTTCGCGATGTGCGACGTGGGTCAGGGGGACGCCCTGGTGCTGGCGGCGGGGAGCGGTGCCGGGGTGGTCGTCGACGCCGGTCCCGATCCGCGGCCCGTCGACCGGTGCCTGCGGGATCTCGGGGTCACCGAGGTGCCGCTCCTGGTCCTGACGCACTTTCACGCGGACCATGTGCGGGGGCTGCCCGGTGTGCTGCGGGGCAGAGCGGTGGGGGCGATCCAGACGACGAGCCTGGACGAGCCGCCGGACCAGGTGGCGTTCGTACGGAGAACGGCGGCGGAGGCGGGCGTCCCCCTGGTGCGGGCCGTGCCCGGTGAGCGTCGCCGGATCGGGCCGCTCGACTGGCGGGTCCTGTGGCCCGCGGGCGGTGCCGGACCCGGTGGGATGCCGTCGGGTCCGGGGATCGATCCCGTGCCGCAGGAGCCGAACGACGCCAGCGTCACCCTGTACGTGCGGACCGGCGGAGTGTCCCTGTTGCTCCTCGGGGACCTCGAACCCCCGGCCCAGCAGGGGCTGTTGCTCAGATACCCCGCCCTGCCCGAAGCGGATGTGCTCAAGGTCGCCCACCACGGCTCCGCGTACCAGGACCCCGCCCTGCTGCGCAGTGTGCGTCCGAGAATCGCCCTGGTGAGCGTGGGCCGGGACAACCCCTACGGTCACCCGGCCGCACGTACCGTCGACGCGCTCAGGGCCGGTGGCGCGGTGGTGCTGCGTACGGACACCGACGGGGCGATCGCCGTGACGGGGACCGGTGCCGGGCTGCGGGCGGTGGGCCGGCCGTGAGCGCCGCCCCGCCGGGCGGCGGTGCCCGGTCGCCGCCGTAAACAGTCGTTCTGTCGGCGTCCGTCGGCGTCCGTCGGCGCCCGTCGACGTCCGGTCGGCGTCATGGGTGGTCGGTGCCGTGTCCGGCCGGAGTCATGGGCGGCGAACGTCACAAGGTGGCGTTGGACACCGGAGGAGCTGGAGGGAGCCGGAGGGGGAGTCCGTCGGGGATGGGCGGGCACGGCAGTGGGGGCAGAGGGAGGAGTGGTCAATTCGGACCTTCGGTAACACCTCGTCCCAAGCTCCTGCGAGCTGCTCTGTTTGCCTCGAACGCCGCAATGGTGGTCGAATGCATGGTCGTCGGTGGGCCGCTGCTCCGACAGAGACGTCCAGCCGCCAGGCCCCAAGGTGAAGCACCCGGGGAAGGTGGAAGATGTTCGGTCGTTGGCTGGGGAAGAGGCGGACGGCGGGTGCGGTGCAGGGCAACGCCCTCGCCGGGCTGGAGGTGCCGCACACCGCGGGGCTGCTCAGCTGTCGGGTGCTCGACCCCGTCAACGAGATCGTGCCGCAGGCCGAGTTCGTGGTCACGGACGGTTCGGGCCGCAAGGTGTTCCGGGGCGAGACGGACCCGTTCGGCAACGTCCTCGCCACCGTCCCGGCCGGTGAGTACCGGCTGGCCGTCACGGCCGAGGGCTTCACCCCGTTCCACGCCTCGGCCACGGTCGCCGAGAGCGGCCACGCGAGCCTGGGCGACGTGACCCTGCAACTGGCCGCGCCTCCGCAGCTGCCCGCACCGGGCGACTGGGAGGTCGAGCCGATGCACTCGCAGATCGGCTTCACGGCCCGGCACATCGGCCTGGCACGCATCCACGGCCGGTTCAACACCTTCGCGGGCGCCGTTCGGATCGCCGACCGCATGGAGGACTCGGCCATGCACGTGGTCATCGACGCCTCGTCGATCGACACGAACGTCCAGATGCGCGACGACCACCTGCGATCCGGGGACTTCCTCGACGTCGGGCGCTATCCGACGATGGAGTTCTACAGCGACCGCTTCGTCCACCGGGGCGGTACCCGCTGGGGCGTGACCGGTGCGCTCACGCTGCACGGCGTCAGCCGTACCGTCACGCTGGAAACCCAGTACCTCGGCCTGGGCAACGGCCTGGAGGGCGAGACCCGGGCCGCCTGCCGGGCCACCACGGAGCTGCACCGCGAGGACTTCACGCTCACCTGGCAGACCATGCTGGCCCGCGGCATCGCGGCCGTCGGTTCCAGCATCTCCATCGACATGGACATCCAGATCGTCCCCAAGGGCTGAGCCCGCCTCCCCGGCCCGCGGGTTCCGGGGCCGGGGAGGCGGGACGACCCGTCAGGGCGTTTCGAGCCAGCCCTCGTACTCCGCGGCGAAGGCGTCGAGCGCCGAGGCGTCCAGCCGCCCCGACGGGTCCTCCACGACCACCAGCCACTGGGCGTCCTCGGCGTCGTCCTCGCCGGCCAGCGCGTCGCGCACGAGCTGGGGCTCCTCCGCGACCCCGAAACGGTCGGCGAGCTCCTCGGCCACCTCCTCCGCGGCGTCGCGGTCGGGCAGCACCAGCACATGTCTCACATCGCTCACCGGCCCATTCTCCCGTACCGCGAACGCGGCGTTCCCGGCGGAGAGGCCGGGTACCACCGGGCGTTGCCGGCGGAGAGAGGCCCCGCGGCGTCCGGCGTTGCCGGCGGAGAGAAGTCCGGCTCCGTCGGGCGTTCCCGGTGGAGAGGGGCCCGGCAGCGTCCGGCGTTCCCGGGGCTGTCGGTGGTGCATGGGATGCTGGGGGCGATGGCCACCAGAAAGAATTCCACCGACGACCCGCTCGCTCCCGTCACGCTCGCCGTGGGACAGGAGGACCTGCTCCTGGACCGCGCCGTGCAGCAGGTGGTGGCGGCCGCCCGCGCCTCCGATCCCGACACGGACGTCCGCGACCTCGCCTCCGACCAGCTCCAGCCCGGCACCCTCGCCGAGCTGACGAGCCCCTCGCTCTTCGCCGAGCGCAAGGTGGTGATCGTGCGCAACGCGCAGGACCTCTCCGCCGACTCGGTCAAGGACGTCAAGGCGTACCTCGGCGATCCGGTCGAGGAGATCACCCTCGTGCTGCTGCACGCGGGCGGCGCCAAGGGGAAGGGGCTGCTGGACGCGGCGCGCAAGGCAGGGGCGCGGGAGGTCGCCTGCCCGAAGACGACCAAGCCGGCCGAGCGGCTCTCGTTCGTCCGGGCGGAGTTCCGGGCGCTGGGGCGTTCGGCGACCCCCGAGGCGTGCCAGGCGCTGGTCGACGCCATCGGCAGCGATCTGAGAGAGCTGGCGAGCGCGGTCTCGCAGCTCGTCGCGGACGTCGAGGGCACGATCGACGAGGCGGTCGTCGCCCGTTACTACACGGGCCGTGCGGAGGCGTCGAGTTTCACGGTCGCCGATCGTGCCGTGGAGGGACGGGCCGCGGAGGCGCTCGAAGCGCTGCGCTGGTCGCTGTCGACCGGGGTGGCGCCCGTGCTGATCACCAGCGCGCTGGCCCAGGGGGTCCGGGCCATCGGCAAGCTGTCCTCGGCCCGCGGGGGACGTCCCGCGGACCTCGCCCGTGAGCTGGGCATGCCGCCGTGGAAGATCGACCGGGTGCGCCAGCAGATGCGCGGGTGGACGCCCGACGGGGTGGCTCTGGCGCTGCGGGCCGTCGCGGACGCCGACGCGGGGGTCAAGGGCGGCGGCGACGATCCGGAGTACGCGCTGGAGAAGGCCGTGGTCGCGGTGGCGAGAGCGGCCCGGTCGGGACGACAGCGGTAACGGTAAGCGGAGACAGAAAACGGCAGCGGTAAGCAGCGACAGAAGCGGAAGCCGCGACGGCGGTGGAAGCTGCGGTCTCGGCGGTGGCCGCGGTGGCGGCGGGCCTGTGGGCGGAGCCGTACCCGTAGCGGGCGGACCGACCCCGTTCCGGGCGGAGCCGTACCCGTGCCGGGGCCGGTCGGGTGAACACCGTGGTCCCGACAGCCCGACAGCCCGACAGCCCGACAGCCCGACAGCCCTGCGGACCCGACCCCGTACACCCGGCCCGCACGTTCCGAAGCACGGTGTGCGGGCATGCCGAAGGCCCCGGTCCCGCGCTGGGGAGGGCGGGGCCGGGGCCTTCGGTTCAAGCTCGGTGCGCCGCACCCGCGTGGCGAACGCAGGTTCGGTGTGCGGCGCGGGGTGCCGGTCGGGAACGGGAGAGAGGGCCCGCTTGGTCCGTTCCGGCGATCAGGTCAGAATGCTCAGCCCTGGAGGGAGGCAACCTTGGAGGCCAGCGCCGACTTCTTGTTGGCGGCGGCGTTCTTGTGGATGACACCCTTCGAGACGGCCTTGTCGAGCGCGCGGGAGGCGTCGCGAGCGGCCGTGGTGGCCTTCTCGACGTCACCGGCGGCGGCAGCCTCACGGGCCTTGCGGATGGCGGTCTTGAGCGAGGACTTGACGGCCTTGTTGCGAAGGCGCGCCTTCTCGTTCGTCTTGTTCCGCTTGATCTGGGACTTGATGTTCGCCACGAAAAGAGCCTTTTCAGGTTCGTTGGATCTTCGATGTGCGCCCCACGGCCCGGAAGGGTCGCGAGACACAGCTGTCAACGGTACCAGCCCGGCTCCGACCGGCCCAAACCGGTCTCCGCCCCGCAACCATGGGACGATGGAGGCTACGTATCGATCCGACCGAACCGACATCGACCCGAGACACGGCGTTCGGCGTCTCAAGAATCAGGACCCTGCGTGCCCGCGACTCCTACCAACGTGCCCGAGCCGAGCCGTACCGACCCGGCGCTGATCCGCAACTTCTGCATCATCGCGCACATCGACCACGGCAAGTCGACCCTCGCCGACCGGATGCTCCAGCTGACCGGCGTGGTCGACCAGCGGCAGATGCGTGCTCAGTACCTCGACCGGATGGACATCGAGCGCGAGCGCGGCATCACCATCAAGTCCCAGGCGGTGCGTCTGCCCTGGGCCCCCACCACGGGCGAGGACCAGGGCCGCACCCACGTCCTCAACATGATCGACACCCCGGGCCACGTGGACTTCACCTACGAGGTCTCCCGTTCGCTCGCCGCCTGCGAGGGCACGATCCTGCTGGTCGACGCCGCGCAGGGCATCGAGGCCCAGACCCTGGCCAACCTCTACCTGGCGATGGAGAACGACCTCACCATCGTCCCGGTGCTCAACAAGATCGACCTGCCGGCCGCGCAGCCCGAGAAGTTCTCCGAGGAGCTGGCGAACCTCATCGGCTGCCAGCCGGAGGACGTGCTCAAGGTCTCCGCGAAGACCGGCGTCGGCGTGGACGCGCTGCTCGACCGGGTGGTCAAGGACGTCCCGGCCCCGGTCGGGGTGGCGGACGCCCCGGCCCGCGCGATGATCTTCGACTCGGTCTACGACTCGTACCGCGGTGTCGTCACGTACGTCCGTGTCGTCGACGGACAGCTCAACAAGCGCGAGCGCATCAGGATGATGTCCACCGGCGCCGCCCACGAGCTGCTGGAGATCGGGGTGTCCTCCCCGGAGATGACCCCGGCCGACGGCCTCGGCGTGGGCGAGGTCGGCTACATCATCACCGGTGTGAAGGACGTCCGGCAGTCCAAGGTCGGTGACACCATCACCTCCCTGAACAAGGGCGCGACCGAGGCGCTGGGCGGCTACAAGGACCCCAAGCCGATGGTGTTCTCGGGGCTGTACCCGCTGGACGGGTCGGACTACCCGGACCTGCGCGAGGCGCTCGACAAGCTCCAGCTCAACGACGCCGCCCTGGTGTACGAGCCGGAGACCTCCGCGGCCCTCGGCTTCGGCTTCCGCGTCGGCTTCCTCGGCCTGCTCCACCTCGACGTGATCCGGGAGCGCCTGGAGCGCGAGTTCGGTCTCGACCTGATCGCCACCGCCCCCAACGTGGTCTACCGCGTCGACATGGAGGACGGCAGCGAGCACACGGTCACGAACCCGAGCGAGTTCCCCGAGGGCAAGATCGACAAGGTGCACGAGCCCGTCGTGCGCGCCACGATCCTGGCCCCCAGCGAGTTCATCGGCGCGATCATGGAGCTCTGCCAGACCCGGCGCGGCACCCTGCTCGGCATGGACTACCTCTCCGAGGACCGGGTCGAGATCCGCTACACCCTGCCGCTCGCCGAGATCGTCTTCGACTTCTTCGACCAGCTGAAGTCCAAGACCCGTGGCTACGCCTCCCTCGACTACGAGCCCACCGGCGAGCAGACCGCCCAGCTCGTCAAGGTCGACATCCTGCTGCACGGCGACAAGGTCGACGCCTTCTCCGCGGTCACGCACAAGGACAAGGCGTACGCGTACGGCGTGCGGCTCGTCGCCAAGCTGCGCGAACTGATCCCGCGGCAGAACTTCGAGGTGCCGATCCAGGCCGCCATCGGCTCCCGGGTCATCGCCCGTGAGACCGTCCGCGCCATCCGCAAGGACGTCCTCGCCAAGTGCTACGGCGGTGACATCTCCCGTAAGCGGAAGCTGCTGGAGAAGCAGAAGGAGGGCAAGAAGCGGATGAAGATGGTCGGCAACGTGGAGGTGCCGCAGGAGGCCTTCATCGCCGTGCTGTCGACGGACGAGTCGGCCGGGGAGGGCAAGGGCAAGAAGTAGCCCGTCCGCTCCCGCCGGGTGACGGCCGAAGGGCCCCTGTGCCGCAGCACGCTGCGGCACAGGGGCCTGTTCGTTATGAAGCGGCGGCCCGTTGCCCCTTACGCGGCGGACGCGGGCGCTCTACCCTGATCACGACTTCGTAGTTACTCGCCAGTTAAACAAGCGGACCGGGCGCAGTCGGGACCGGCCCCGCGGGATCGGGCGGGAACGCACGGGATCCAGCAGGGAATCAGGCGTACGCGGGAACACGGGCGTACGCAGGAACGCAGACGTGTGCGGGGACGCGGACGTCTGCAGGAACACACGTAGGAACAAGCAGCAGCAGTCAGTAGCAATCAGTAGTAATCAGCGGTAATCAGCAGCCGGTCGTGAAGTACTGCCGCAGGCCCGGAGGACGTCGTGAGCGACACACTGACCTTGATCGAGAACCGACCGCCCTCCGTGGCGAATCTCTTCATCGACCGCGTGGCGGCCACCCCGGACGGGGAGGCGTACCGCTACCCCGTCCCCTCGGCCTCCGGCCAGGGCCCCGACGAGTGGAAGTCGCTGAGCTGGGCGCAGGCCGCCGAGCGGGTCTACGCCGTCGCGGCCGGGCTCATCGGGCTGGGCGTGCGGCCGGAGGAGCGGGTCGCGCTCGCCTCCAGCACGCGGGTGGAGTGGATCCTCGTCGACCTCGGCGTGATGTGCGCGGGCGCCGCCACCACCACGGTCTACCCGTCGACCAACTCCGAGGAGTCGGCGTTCATCCTCTCCGACTCCGAGAGCCGGGTGCTGATCGCCGAGGACGCCGGCCAGCTGGCCAAGGCCCGCGAGCGCCGCGCCGAGCTGCCGAACCTCGCCCACGTCGTCGTCATCGACCCCGAGGGCGCCGAACCCGTCGACGACGACCCCGAGGGCTGGGTGCTCACCCTGGCCGCGCTGGAGGCCCTCGGCCGGGACCACCTGGCGAAGAACCCCGAGGCGATCAAGGAACGCGTCGCCGCCATCACCTCCGACCAGCTGGCCACCCTGATCTACACCTCGGGCACCACCGGCCGCCCCAAGGGCGTGCGCCTGCCGCACGACAACTGGTCGTACATGGCCAAGGCCACCGTGTCGACCGGCCTGATCACCAAGGACGACGTCCAGTACCTCTGGCTGCCGCTCGCGCACGTCTTCGGCAAGGTCCTCACCTCCGGCCAGATCGAGGTCGGCCACGTCACCGCGGTCGACGGCCGGGTCGACAAGATCATCGAGAACCTGCCGGTGGTCCAGCCGACGTACATGGCCGCCGTCCCCCGCATCTTCGAGAAGGTCTACAACGGGGTCGCCGCCAAGGCACGGGCCGGCGGCGGGGCCAAGTACAAGATCTTCCAGTGGGCGGCCGGGGTCGCCCGCGAGTACGCCACGGTCTCGCAGGACAACTTCCGCCGCACCGGCAAGTCCTCCGTCCCGTTCGCGCTCGGCGCCAAGCACAAGGTCGCCGACACCCTCGTGTTCGCCAAGATCCGCGAGGCGTTCGGCGGCCGGCTGCGCGCCTGCGTCTCCGGCTCCGCCGCGCTCGCCCCCGACATCGGCTTCTTCTTCGCGGGCGCCGGCATCCACATCCTGGAGGGCTACGGCCTCACCGAGTCCAGCGCCGCCTCCTTCGTCAACCCGGGCGAGGCCTACCGCACCGGCACCGTCGGCAAGCCGCTCCCCGGCACCGAGGTCCGGATCGCCGACGACGGCGAGATCCTGCTGCGCGGCCCCGGGATCATGCAGGGCTACCACGGGCAGCCGGAGAAGACCACCGAGGTCCTGGAGTCGGACGGCTGGTTCCACACCGGTGACATCGGCGAGCTGTCCGTGGACGGCTACCTGCGGATCACCGACCGCAAGAAGGACCTGATCAAGACGTCCGGCGGCAAGTACATCGCCCCGGCGGAGGTCGAGGGGCAGTTCAAGGCGGTCTGTCCGTTCGTCTCCAACATCCTGGTGCACGGCGCGGACCGCAACTTCTGCACCGCCCTGATCGCGCTCGACGAGCCCACCATCCTCGGCTGGGCCGCCGAGAACGGCCTGGGCGGGAAGAGCTACGCCGAAGTGGTGGCCTCCCCGCAGGCCGTCGCGCTCATCGAGGGCTACGTGAAGCGGCTCAACGAGGGTCTGCAGCGCTGGCAGACCATCAAGAAGTTCCGGCTGCTGCCGCGCGACCTCGACATCGAGCACGGCGAGCTGACGCCCAGTCTGAAGCTGAAGCGGCCGGTCGTCGAGCGCGCGTACAAGGACCTCATCGACGACATGTACGCGGGGGCCCGCGAGGCGTAGCACCACGAGCACGCGGGGCCGCGGGACACCGGGCCGCGCGTGCTCGGGGCCCGTGGGGGCAGGACGCCCCCGCGGGCCGGCCGCACGGTGCGGCTGCCTTCCGTTCCGACACGCTCACTTTCTCTGCTCACTTCGGCAACTCGTTGCTTATGGGCATGGTCCATCTGTCACTCTGTCGGTGGCGTCAGCGCCGCCCGGCGAGAACAGACAACCGACCCGACGAGAACAGACAGCCAGAACGAGAACAGACAGAGCGAGAACAGGTCAGGAGCTGCACCGTGGGGTCAATTCCCTTGCAGCGGGACATCATCCAGCGTCCCGGAACTCCCGTCGGCCATGCGGATGCGCAGCCGGTCGCCCATACGTCCCTGCCCGGAAACCTCCTCGCGCCCTCCGCCGCACGCCGGTTCGTCCGGGCCGCGCTCGACGAGTGGGCCGGACTCGGACTGCCGGCGGCCGTGGGCTTCAGCGAGCGCCTGGCCGACGACGCCGAGGTCGTCGTCAGCGAACTGGTCACCAACGCCGTCGTGCACGCGGGGACCAACGTGGAGCTGCTCGCCCGGCTGGAGGAGGCCGTCGAGGGCGAATCCGCGGCCCTGGTGCTGGAGGTGTCGGACCATCACCCGGCCCGCGCCGTGCGCAGCGACCGGCCGGAGTCCGGCAGCGTGGCGGAGGCGGCGCAGAGCGCCACGGTCCTCGGCTTCGACGAACCCGCCGACCACGGCCGCGGGCTCCAGCTCGTCGGCACCCTCGCCGAACGCTGGGGCATCACCTACCGCACCGGCCTCAAGACCGTCTGGGCCCGGCTCCCCGTGGACGACTGGAGCCCGTTTCCGGAGCCGCCCACCGACCCCGGCCCGGGGTTCCAGCAGGGGCTGCGCGACGCCGAACTGCTCGCCCCCACGGCCCGCCGCGCCCTGCGCGACGACGCGGACTGGGCCGGCCGCGGCGCGCTCTCGTTCCTCGCCGAGGCGTCGGACCTGCTCGCCGGACAGCTCGACGAGGACATCGTCGCGGCCCTCTCCGGACAGTTACTGGTGCCCAGACTCGCCGACTGGTGCGCGATCTGGCTGGAACCCGAGAACGGCGGCCCCTCGGCCGTGCCCCGGCTCGCCAGCGTCTGGCACCGGGACGAGGCCGAGACCGCGCAACTGCGCGCCCTGCTGGAACAGGACCCGATCCGACTCCCCGAACGAGTCGGCACCGGGCCCGTCTCCATGCCCTGGCCCGGAGGGGAGGAGGACGCCGAGAAGCCCGAGGAACCCGAGGCGACCGCCCTCGCCTACCGGATCACCTCCGGCGGCCGGACGCTCGGCGCCGTGCTTCTGGGACGGGAGGGCCTCGTCCGCGTCCCCGACGAGGTGGCCGCGCTCATCGAGGACTTCGTGCGCCGGGTCGGCCTCGCCGTCGGCGCCGCCCGTGAGTACACCCGGCAGGCCACCATCAGCCGCATCCTGCAGCGCGCGCTGCTGCCCGGCAAGGTCGCCGACATACCCGGCGTCACCAGCTCGCTGGTGTACGAACCCAGCGACGACGGCGTCGTCGGCGGCGACTTCTACGACATCTTCCCGTGCCCCGGCGACCGCTGGTGCTTCGTCCTCGGCGACGTCCAGGGCAGCGGGCCCGAGGCCGCCGTCGTCACCGGCCTAGCCCGGCCCTGGCTGCGGCTGCTGGCCCGCGAGGGCTTCGGCGTCGGCGAGGTTCTGGACCGGCTCAACCGGCTGCTCCTGGACGACGCGATGGAGGCGGCCGAGGCCGCCGCGCTCATGGTGGCCGCGGCGGGCGGCCAGCAGACGGCGGACACCGGACAGTCCCGCTTCCTGTCCCTGCTGTACGGGGAGCTGGTGCCGCTGCCCGACGGCGGGGTGCGCTGCACGGTCGCCAGCGCCGGCCACCCGCTGCCGCTGCTGCTGCGGCCCGACGGCGAGGTGCGCCCGGCCGCCGAGCCGCAGATGCTGCTCGGACTCTTCGACGACGTCGCGTACGAGAGCCAGAGCTTCGAGCTGGCACCGGGCGACAGCCTGCTGTGCGTCACGGACGGGGTCACGGAGCGGCGCTGCGGGCCGCTGATGTTCGACGACGGGGACGGGCTGGCCCAGGCCCTGTCCGGCTGCTCCGGCCTGTCGGCGGACGGCATAGCGGACCGGATCAAGCGGGCCGTGCACGAGTTCGCCGAGCGGCCGCCCGACGACGACCTGGCCCTGCTGGTGCTCCAGGCGGGGTGAGCCGGGGCGGGCGGACGCGGGCTTCGTGCGGCCGGGGCCGGGGCGGCTCCGGCACGGCCCCGGCGCGGACGCGGACGCGGGTGGCGGACGGTACCGGGCCCCGTGCCCGCGGCCGGCGCCGGAGCCCCGTGAGCACGGCCGTGGCCCGCAGGCCCCGGGCGGCGAGTGACAATGGGCGGTATGCCTTCCGTACTCCCCGATGGTGAACCCGTACCCGACGACGGGGCGCTGCCCCGCCATGCCCTGGAAGGCGCCGCCGACCGGCCGCTCGGCTTCTACCTGCACGTCCCGTACTGCGCGACCCGCTGCGGCTACTGCGACTTCAACACCTACACCGCGACCGAGCTGCGCGGCTCCGGCGGTGCGCTGGCCTCCCGGGACAACTACGCCGAGCACCTGATCGGAGAGGTCCGCCAGGCCCGCAAGGTCCTCGGCGACGACCCGCGCCCGGTCCGCACGGTCTTCGTCGGCGGCGGCACGCCCACCCTGCTGGCCGCCGCCGACCTGGTCCGGATGCTGGGGGCGATCCGGGAGGAGTTCGGGTTCGCGGACGACGCCGAGATCACCACCGAGGCCAATCCGGAGTCCGTCGGTCCGGCCTATCTCGCCGAACTCCGCGAGGGCGGCTTCAACCGGATCTCGTTCGGGATGCAGAGCGCGCGGCAGCACGTCCTGAAGATCCTGGACCGCACGCACACGCCGGGACGGCCCGAGGCGTGCGTGGCCGAGGCCCGGGAGGCCGGCTTCGAGCACGTCAACCTCGACCTGATCTACGGCACGCCGGGGGAGTCCGACGACGACTGGCGGGCCTCGCTGGACGCGGCGATCGGGGCGGGGCCGGACCACGTGTCGGCGTACGCGCTGATCGTCGAGGAGGGCACGCAGCTCGCCCGCCGCATCCGGCGCGGCGAGGTCCCCATGACCGACGACGACGTCCACGCCGACCGGTACCTGATCGCGGACGAGGCGATGGCCGCGGCCGGCTTCTCCTGGTACGAGGTGTCGAACTGGGCCCGCACGCCCGAGGGCCGGTGCCTGCACAACGAGCTGTACTGGCGCGGAGCCGACTGGTGGGGCGCCGGGCCCGGGGCGCACAGCCACGTCGGCGGGGTGCGCTGGTGGAACGTGAAGCACCCGGGGGCGTACGCGCAGGCCCTGGCCGAGGGGCGCTCGCCCGGGGCCGGGCGCGAGATCCTCTCCGCGGAGGACCGCCGGGTCGAGCGGATCCTGCTGGAGCTGCGGCTCGTGGACGGCTGCCCGCTGTCCCTGCTGGCCCCGGCGGGGCTGGCCGCCTCCCGGCGCGCCCTGGCGGACGGCCTCCTGGAGCCCGCCCCGTACGAGCGGGGGAGCGCGGTGCTCACGTTGCGGGGGCGGTTGCTGGCGGACGCGGTGGTGCGGGACCTGGTGGACTGAGGGGGCACGGGACGGGGGCCTGTTCCCCTGCCCGCCCCTTCCCGTGACCGGGGGGCTCCGCCCGGGCCCCCGCTCCTCAATCGCCGGAGAGGCCTGTCGGGGGCGCCGTCACGAAGTCGATCAGGTGCTCCACCGAGCCCAGCAGGGACGGCTCCAGGTCCCGGTACGAGCGGACCGCGGACAGGATGCGCTGCCAGGCGGCGCCGGTGTTCTCCGGCCAGCCGAGCGCGCGGCACACACCGGTCTTCCAGTCCTGGCCGCGCGGCACCACCGGCCAGGCCGGGATACCCACGGAGGACGGCTTCACCGCCTCCCACACGTCGATGTAGGGGTGCCCCACCACCAGGACGTCCGCGCCCGACACCTGCTCGGCGATCCGGGACTCCTTGGAGCCGGGCACCAGGTGGTCGACCAAGACGCCCAGCTTGGCGTCCGGGCCGGGGGAGAACTCGCGCACGACGGCCGGGAGGTCGTCGACGCCCTCCAGGTACTCGACGACCACGCCCTCGATCCGCAGGTCGTCGCCCCAGACCCGCTCGACCAGCTCCGCGTCGTGCCGGCCCTCCACGTAGATCCGGCCCGCCCGCGCGACCCGGGCACGGGCCCCCGGGACCGCGATCGAGCCCGAGGCCGTGCGCGCGGGGCGCGCCGGGGCGGCGGCCGAGGGGCGCACGAGCGTGACCACCTCGCCCTCCAGCAGGAAGCCGCGCGGCTCCATCGGGAACACCCGGTGCTTGCCGAACCGGTCCTCCAGGGTCACCGTCGGCCCCTGGGCCGTCCTCTCGCAGCGGATCACCGCGCCGCAGAAACCGGTCGAGACCTCCTCCACGACCAGATCGGGCTCGGCGGGGACCTCGGGAACGGGGGCGGACCTCTTCCACGGCGGGGTCAGGTCGGGCTGGTAGCTGCGCATCGGACGACGATAGGACGACCGCGGGTCACGACACGCCGAAGCGGTCGGCCAGTCGTCCGCGCTGTTCCCGTACGAACGCCGCGTCCACCACCGCCCCGTGCCCCGGTACGTACACGGCGTCCTCGCCGCCCAGCTCCAGCAGCCGGTCCAGGGCGGCCGGCCAGCGGGCCGGGTGCGCGTCCGAGCCCGCCTGCGGCTCGCCGGACTCCTCGACCAGGTCCCCGCAGAGCACGATCGCCGGGGAGCCGGGCACGACCGCCACCAGGTCGTGGCCGCTGTGCGCCGGGCCGACGTCGACCAGCAGCACCTCGCGCCCGCCGCCCAGGTCGAGCGTCCACTCCCCGCACACCTGGTGCCGCGGCACCACCAGCGCGTCGACGGCCTCCGTCGCGTCGTGCTCGGAGACCCCCTGACGCACCGCGGAGACGCGCAGGCCCTCCGCCTCGCGCCGCATCGCCTCCGCCGTGCCGGACGCCCCGTACACCTCGGCGCCGGAGAACGCGGCGGTGCCCAGCACATGATCGAAGTGGGGGTGGCTGAGTGCGATATGCGTCACCCTCCGGCCCAGCAGCGCCTGCGCCTGGGACCGGAGTTCCGCGCCCTCGCGGAGTGACGAACCGGTGTCGTACAGCAGCACTCCGTCCGCTCCGGCCACCAGCGCGACCGTCGCGTCCCAGCCGGGAAGGCGCCGCCTTCCCGCTCCGTGACCGAGTCGCTCCCAGCCGAACTCTTCCCAAGAGGCGTTCATGCCGCGACGCTATCGGCAACCACCTGCGAAAGTCTCGCGGTGGTGTGGCCGGTCGCCCTTGCTAGGCCCCCACTCGGCCGCCGTACACTGACCGGGGGATTGCTGGCACTCGCGATGACAGAGTGCCAGGGGGATTCCCGGGTAAAGACACCGGGAACACCCGGGGACCGACCGAGGAAACACAGCTGGAGGTGTGCGCGATGCTCAGCGAACGCAGACTCGAAGTGCTTCGTGCCATCGTCCAGGACTACGTCGGTACCGAGGAGCCCGTCGGCTCCAAGGCGCTCACCGAGCGGCACAAGCTGGGTGTCTCCCCGGCGACCGTCCGCAACGACATGGCGGTGCTGGAGGACGAGGGCTTCATCGCCCAGCCCCACACCAGCGCGGGGCGCATCCCGACGGACAAGGGCTACCGGCTCTTCGTCGACAGGCTCGCGGGGGTCAAGCCCCTCTCGTCGCCGGAGCGCCGTGCCATCCAGAACTTCCTCGACGGCGCGGTCGACCTCGACGACGTCGTGGGCCGCACCGTACGGCTGCTCGCGCAGCTGACCCGGCAGGTCGCCATCGTGCAGTACCCCTCGCTGACCCGGTCGACGGTGCGGCACGTGGAACTGCTCTCGCTGGCACCCGCCCGGCTGATGCTCGTGCTCATCACGGACACCGGCCGGGTGGAGCAGCGGATGATCGACTGCCCCGCTCCGTTCGGCGAGACCTCTCTCGCCGATCTGCGGGCCCGGCTCAACAGCCGTGTCGTGGGACGCCGTTTCACGGACGTCCCGCAGCTGGTGCAGGATCTGCCGGAATCCTTCGAGAGCGAGGACCGGGGAACCGTGTCCACCGTGCTCTCCACCCTGCTCGAAACCCTCGTCGAAGAGACGGAGGAGCGGCTGATGATCGGCGGCACCTCCAACCTCACCCGCTTCGGGCACGACTTCCCCGTGATGATCCGGCCGGTGCTGGAAGCACTGGAGGAACAGGTCGTGCTGCTGAAGCTGCTCGGCGAGGCCAAGGACTCGGGCATGACCGTACGTATCGGGCACGAGAACGCCCATGAAGGGCTCAACTCCACGTCCGTCGTCGCGGTCGGCTACGGTTCGGGCGACGAGGCAGTCGCCAAACTCGGCGTGGTCGGACCGACCCGCATGGACTACCCCGGAACGATGGGAGCGGTACGCGCAGTGGCACGTTACGTCGGACAGATCCTGGCGGAGTCGTAAGTGGCCACGGACTACTACGCCGTACTCGGCGTGCGCCGCGACGCATCTCAGGACGAGATCAAGAAGGCATTCCGCAGGCTCGCCCGCGAGCTGCACCCGGATGTCAACCCCGATCCGAAGACCCAGGAGCGGTTCAAGGAGATCAACGCCGCCTACGAGGTGCTCTCGGACCCGCAGAAGAAGCAGGTCTACGACCTCGGCGGCGACCCGCTGTCCGCCTCCGGCGGCGCGGGAGCGGGCGGATTCGGGCAGGGGGGCTTCGGCAACTTCTCCGACATCATGGACGCGTTCTTCGGCACGTCGCAGCAGCGCGGGCCCCGCTCGCGCACCCGGCGCGGCCAGGACGCGATGATCCGGCTGGAGATCGATCTCGCCGAGGCGGCGTTCGGCACCACCAAGGACATCCAGGTCGACACGGCCGTCGTCTGCACCACGTGCAGCGGCGAGGGCGCCGCGCCCGGCACCTCCGCGCAGACCTGTGACATGTGCCGCGGCCGCGGTGAGGTCTCCCAGGTCACCCGGTCGTTCCTCGGCCAGGTCATGACCTCGCGGCCCTGCCCGCAGTGCCAGGGCTTCGGCACGGTCGTGCCGACCCCGTGCCCGGAGTGCGCCGGTGACGGCCGCATCCGGTCCAGGCGCACGCTCACCGTGAAGATCCCCGCCGGTGTCGACAACGGCACCCGGATCCAGCTCGCGGGCGAGGGCGAGGTCGGCCCCGGCGGCGGCCCGGCCGGCGATCTGTACGTGGAGATCCACGAGTTGTCGCACGCGGTGTTCCAGCGCCGCGGCGACGACCTGCACTGCACGGTCACCATCCCCATGACGGCGGGCGCGCTCGGCACGAAGGTGCCGCTGGAGACGCTCGACGGCCTGGAGGAGGTCGACATCCGGCCCGGCACCCAGTCCGGCCAGTCGGTGCCGCTGCACGGCCGCGGCGTCACGCACCTGCGCGGCGGCGGGCGCGGCGACCTGATCGTGCACGTCGAGGTGATGACGCCGACGAAGCTGGACCCGGAGCAGGAGCGACTGCTGCGGGACCTGGCGAAGATGCGGGGCGAGGAGCGGCCCACCGGCCAGTTCCAGCCCGGTCAGCAGGGGCTGTTCTCCCGGCTGAAGGACGCCTTCAACGGACGCTGACGGCTCCCGACCCTCCGTCCGGACCGGGACGGGCCCGCTCGACGGGCCCGTCCCGCGTTCGTGTCCGGGGAGCGTACGTGGACGGGGCGGGGCGTGCCCGGGGAGCGTCCGGGGCCGTACCGCATTCGGCTCCGCAGGCGCCCGGGGCCGTCCCGCGCCGGGCTCCGCAGGCGTCCGCGGCCGGGGCGGGGCGCGGGCCGTGCACGACGGGCCGTGCCGGACATGGCACGATGCGGTCATGTCATCCGCGTTGACCGATCTCTGCCGGTATCCGATCGTGCAGGCCCCGATGGCGGGCGGTACGTCCTGTCCGCAGCTCGCCGCGGCCGTCGCCGAGGCGGGCGGGCTCGGCTTCCTCGCCGCCGGCTACAAGACGGCGGACGGCATGTACAACGAGATCAAACAGCTGCGCGGACTGACCGGCAAGGCCTTCGGCGTCAACCTCTTCATGCCGCAGCCGGGACTCGCCGACCCGAGCGCCGTCGAGGTGTACCGGCAGCAGCTCGCGGGCGAGACCACCTGGTACGAGACCCCGCTCGGCGATCCGGACTCCGACGGCGACGACGGCTACGAGGCCAAGCTCGCCATCCTCCTGGACGACCCGGTCCCGGCCGTCTCGTTCACCTTCGGCTGCCCCACGCGCGACACCCTCGACGCGTTCGCCGGGGTCGGCACGTACACCGTCGTGACGGTCACCACGCCCGAGGAGGCCCAGGCCGCCCAGTGGGCGGGTGCGGACGCGGTCTGCGTCCAGGGCGTCGAGGCGGGCGGCCACCAGTCCACCCACCACGACGACCCGCAGACCGACGGCACCGGGATCGGACTGCTCTCGCTGGTGGCCCAGGTCCGCGAGACCGTGCAGATACCGATCGTCGCCGCCGGCGGGCTGATGCGCGGCTCCCAGATCGCCGCCGTGCTCGCGGCGGGCGCCGAGGCGGCGCAGTTCGGCACGGCGTTCCTCATCTGCCCCGAATCCGGGGCGAGCCCGCTGCACAAACGGGCCCTGACCAACCCGCTGTTCGTACGGACCGCCATGACCCGGGCGTTCTCGGGCCGCCCGGCCCGCGGCCTGGTCAACCGCTTCATGCGCGAGCACGGACCGTACGCCCCCGCCGCCTACCCGCAGGTCCACCACCTGACCGCCGGGCTGCGCAAGGCGGCGGCCAAGGCGGGGGACGCCCAGGGCATGGCGCTGTGGGCGGGGCAGGGCCACCGGATGGCACGCGAGCTGCCGGCCGGCCGGCTGGTCAGGCTGCTCGCCGAAGAACTGGACGCCGCACGGACGGCAGTGAGCACAGGGAGTACGCAGTGACCGCACCGGTCTTCGTCGTCGAACAGGTCCCCGACGGGCCCGAGTTCGTACTGGAAGGGCCCGAGGGCAGGCACGCCGTGTCGGTGAAGCGGCTGCGCGCCGGTGAGGGCGTCGTCCTGACGGACGGGCGCGGGCACTGGGCCGAGGGTGTCGTCGGGGCCGCCGAGGGCAAGGACCGGCTCGTGGTCACCGGCCTCACCGGGGTCCGCGAGGAGGCCTGGCCCGCGCCCCGCATCACCGTCGTCCAGGCGCTGCCCAAGGGCGACCGGGGCGAGGTCGCCGTGGAGACGATGACGGAGACCGGCGTCGACGGGATCGTGCCCTGGCAGGCGTCGCGCTGCATCACCCAGTGGAAGGGCGAACGCGGCCTCAAGTCCCTGGCGAAATGGCGCAACACCGCCCGGGAGGCGGGCAAGCAGTCCCGCCGGGTGCGCTTCCCCGACGTGGCCGACGCGATGACGACCAAACAGGTCGCCGCGCTCCTGGCCGCGGCGGACTTCGCCGCCGTCCTGCACGAGGACCGGGACCACGACAGCGAGCCGCTGGCCACCGTCCCGCTGCCCGAGCACGGCGAGATCGTGCTGGTCGTCGGCCCCGAGGGCGGTGTGTCGCCGGACGAACTGGCGGTCTTCACCGGGGCGGGCGCCCGGACCTGCCGGCTCGGGACGAGCGTCCTGCGCACCTCGACCGCGGGCACGGCGGCGACGGCACTGCTGCTGGGGCGCACCGGCCGCTGGTCGTGAACCCGGCCCGCCCGGGGAGGGCCCGGGACGTCGGGGCATCGGGGCGTTGGACCGGGCCGTGGGGGAGCGCCGGGACCGGTGGGCGCGTGGCCCGATTCCGCGGCGCCACACCGTATGTGACGGCCGGTCCGTGCCCCGGCGCACGCGCCGGATGCGCCCCCGATTGTGGCCACAAGCCGTCTACCGTTCCAGGGGTGAACGGTGGGAAGCTGCCCGTATGGGGACAACAAGGGCATGGGGTCGGCGAGGGCCCCGACGTTTTCTGGCCGTGTCCGTGCTCGCGGGCGCGACGGTCGCGGGACTCGCCGCCTGCCAACCCGTCGACGGACTGAACTCCGCCTCCATCGCCGTGACCACCGACCGGGTCGGCACCAGCGCGCTGGAGCGCAACGGCGTCGACGTGCAGTGGCTGAGCTGCACGGCCGGGGTCGACCGGGGCCGTACCGGCGCCTCGCCGCCCGCCGCCTCCGCGCGCCGGACCGCGGAGGTCGACTGCACCGGCAAGACCGACGGCGGCAAGGACATCACGCTCACCGGCAGGGTGACCCAGGAGCTCGGCGGGCGGTGCGTGCGGGGGGACCTGAGCGCGAAGGAGGGCGGCCGGTCCGTCTTCCGGGCGGACGTGCTCGGCAACTGCGACGAGGCCCCGACGACCGGCGTGGTGAATCCGCCACCGCCGGCCGGCGGCAGCGGTCTCCGGCCGACGGTCACCGTGACCGTCACGGTGACCGAGGGGTTCCGCGGCAAGTAGGAACACCCGGTCCGCCGGCCCCGTCGGACTCCGGCCAACCCGGTTACACGGAGCACGCCCGCGGCCTAGGGTGATCGTGTGACACAGCCTGCCTACCTCCGATACCCCCATGTCCAGGGCGATCTGATCGCCTTCACCGCCGAGGACGACGTCTGGCTGGCGCCGCTGGACGGCGGCCGGGCCTGGCGCGCCAGTGCCGACAACCGGCCTGTCACCAACCCTCGGATATCGCCCGACGGGACACGGGTCGCGTGGACCTCCACCCGGGACGGGGCCCCCGAGGTGCACATCGCACCGGTCGACGGCGGCCCCTCCGCCCGGCTCACCCACTGGGGGGACGCCCAGACCTCCGTGCGCGGCTGGACGCCCGAGGGCGACGTACTGGTCATCACCACCCACGGGCAGGCGTCGCGCCGACGCAGCTGGGCCAGGGCGGTCCCGGCCGACGGCGGACCCGCGCGGACCCTGCCGTACGGCCCGGTCGGCTCGGTCGCGTACGGGCCGGGCGGGCGGGCCCTGCTCCTGTCGGCCACCATGGGCCGCGAGGCCGCCGCCTGGAAGCGCTACCGGGGCGGCACGGCGGGCAAGTTGTGGATCGAGGCGGAGGAACCGGCCGACGGCGCCGCGGAGTTCGTCCGGCTCCACGCCGACCTCGACGGGAACATCGAGGACCCGATGTGGATCGGCACGGGGGCCGGCGCGCGCATCGCCTTCCTCTCCGACCACGAGGGCGTCGGCGCCCTCTACTCCTCCCTCCCCGACGGCTCCGACCTGCGCCGCCACACCGGCGTCGAGGGCTTCTACGCCCGCCACGCGACCACCGACGGCACCCGCGTCTGCTACGCGTCGGCCGGTGAGCTGTGGCTCCTGGACGACCTCGACGGCGACGGGCCCCGCCGTCTCGACATCCGGCTCGGCGGCCAGCGCGCCGACCTCCAGCCGCACACCGTGCACGCCGCCGGGCACCTCGACTCCGCCTCCCCCGACCGCACGGGCCGGGGCAGCGCCGTCGCCACCCGCGGCGCCGTCCACTGGGTCACCCACCGCGGGGGCCCGGCCCGCGCGCTCGCCGCCGAACAGGGCGTACGGGCCAGACTGCCCCACACCTTCCAGGCCGACGGCGACCAGCACGTCGTCTGGGTCACGGACGCGGAGGGCGACGACGCCCTGGAATGCGCACCGGCCACCGGCACCGCACCGGGAACCGCCCCGCGCCGCCTCGCCGCGGGGCGTCTCGGCCGGGTCCTCGACCTCGTCGCGTCCCCGGACGGCAGCCGGTTCGCCGTCGCCGCGCACGACGGGCGGGTACTGATCGTCGAGCGGGAGAGCGGCGAGGTCCACGAGGTGGACCGCAGCGAGCACGGCGACGCCTCCGGCCTGGTCTTCTCGCCCGACTCCGCCTGGCTCGCCTGGTCGCACCCCGGCCCCGAACCGCTCCGGCAGCTCAAGCTCGCCCACCTCGCGGACCTGTCGGTCGCCGAGGCCACCCCGCTGCGCTTCCGGGACTTCTCGCCCGCGTTCACCGCCGACGGCAAGCACCTGGCGTTCCTCTCCGAGCGGTCCTTCGACCCGATCTACGACGCCCACGTCTTCGACCTGGCGTTCATCGGCAGCTGCCGCCCGCACCTGCTGACGCTCGCCGCCACCACGCCCTCCCCGTTCGGCCCGCAGCGGCACGGCCTGCCGACCGAGCGGGAGAAGGGCGGCGAGGGCGAGCAGGACAACCCGACCGCACTGCCCGTCACCCGGATCGACCTCGAAGGGCTCGCCGACCGGATCGTCCCGCTGCCCGTCGAGGCCGCCAGCTACTCCACGCTGCGCGCCGCGAAGGACGGGCTGCTGTGGCTGAACCACCCGGTGATCGGGGTGCTCGGCACGAGCGGCCCCACCCTCGACGCCCGGCGGCCCGAGACGGTCCTGGAGCGGTACGACCTGGAGAAGCTGCGCTGCGAGGAACTCGCCTCGGACGTGGGCGACTTCGCGGTCAGCGGTGACGGCAGACGGATCACCCTGCAGACCCGGGGCAAGCTGCGCGTCGTGCCGTCCGACAGCCGGGTCCCGGCCGACGACCACGACGGCGACGGCGTCACCGTCGACCTCTCCCGCATCCGGCGGATCCTCGAACCGGCCGCCGAATGGCGCCAGATGTACGACGAGGCCGGGCGCATCATGCGGGACAACTTCTGGCACCCCGACATGAACGGCGTCGACTGGGAAGGGGTCCTGGACCGCTACCGCCCGGTGCTGGAGCGGGTCGCCACCCACGACGACCTGATGGACCTGCTGTGGGAGGTGCAGGGGGAGCTCGGCACCTCGCACGCCTATGTGCGGCCGCCCGGCGGATGGCGCGACGATTCGGTCCGCCAGGGCCTGCTCGGCGCGGACATCTCCCGTACCGAGGAGGGCGCCTGGCGGATCGACCGGATCCTGCCGTCCGAGACCTCCGACCCGGCGGCCCGCTCGCCGCTCGCCGCACCCGGGGTCGCCGTGCGCGTCGGGGACACGATCCGCGCCGTCGACGGCCGGCCGGTCGACCCGGTGACCGGCCCCGGCCCGCTGCTCACCGGCTCGGCGGGCAAACCGGTCGAGCTGACCGTCTCGCCGGCCGACGGCGGCGAGACGCGCCACGTCGTCGTCGTACCGACCGACGACGAACAGGCGCTGCGCTACCACGCGTGGGTCGCCGACCGGCGGGCCCATGTGCACGAGCGCTCCGGCGGACGGCTGGGCTACCTCCACATCCCCGACATGGTCGGCTCGGGCTGGGCACAGCTCCACCGGGACCTGCGGGTCGAAGTGGCCCGCGAGGGACTGGTGGTGGACGTCCGGGAGAACAGCGGCGGCCACACCTCGCAGCTCATCGTGGAGAAGCTCGCCCGCCGCATCGTCGGCTGGGACGTGCCGCGCGGCATGCGGCCGTACAGCTATCCGGCGGACGCCCCGCGCGGCCCGGTGGTGGCCGTGGCCAACGAGTTCTCCGGCTCGGACGGCGACATCGTGAACGCCGCGATCAAGGCGCTGGGCATCGGCCCGGTGGTCGGCACGCGGACCTGGGGCGGAGTGATCGGCATCGACAGCCGGTACGAGCTGGTGGACGGCACCGCGGTCACCCAGCCCAAGTACGCCTTCTGGTTCGAGGGTTACGGCTGGGGCGTGGAGAACCACGGCGTCGACCCCGACGTCGAGGTCGTGATGGCGCCCCAGGACCACGCGGCGGGACGGGACCCGCAGTTGGACGAGGCGATCCGGATCGCCCTGGAGTCGCTGGAGCGGACCCCGGCGAAGCGGGCCCCGCAGCGGCCGAGGGCGTAGGAGCACGGGTGCGGGGCGCCTGCGACGGGTCCGTCGCGGGCGCCCCGATACCATGCCGTACAACGATCACCACCTACCCGAGGAGCCGACCCCATGGCGGGAGAACCGCAGCCCGACTGCCTGTTCTGCAAGATCGTCTCGGGTGAGATCCCGGCGACGATCGTCCGGGAGACCGAGACCACCGTCGCCTTCCGGGACATCAACCCGCAGGCCCCCACGCACGTGCTCGTCATCCCCCGCGTCCACCACCCGGACGCCGCCTCCCTCGCCGCCGCCGAGCCGGGCGTCGCAGCCGACGTGCTGCGCGAGGCCGGACAGGTCGCCGCCGACGAGAAGATCGTGGACAGCGGCTACCGGATCGTCCTCAACACCGGCTCCGGCGCGGGCCAGACCGTGTTCCACGCGCACGCCCACGTCCTGGGCGGCCGCGGGATGCAGTGGCCCCCCGGCTAGACCGCCGACCGGAACCGGAGCGACCGGAAGGCCGCAACCGGAGCAACCAGAAGAACCGATCGACCGGAACGGATCGACGTCACCGTGTCCTCACGCGAACTCGTGGTCCTCGGCACCGCGAGCCAGGTACCGACCAGGCACCGCAACCACAACGGCTACCTGCTGCGCTGGGACGGCGACGGCATCCTCTTCGACCCCGGCGAGGGCACCCAGCGCCAGATGCTGCGGGCCGGGGTCGCCGCGCACGACATCGACCGGATCTGCGTCACGCACTTCCACGGCGACCACTCGCTCGGCCTGGCCGGGGTGATCCAGCGGATCAACCTCGACCAGGTCCCGCACCCGGTCACCGCGCACTACCCGGCGAGCGGACAGCGCTTCTTCGAACGGCTGCGGTACGCCACCGCCTACCGCGAGTCCGTAGACCTGACCGAGGCCCCGGTCGCCGCCGACGGGGTGCTCGCCACCACCGACGCGTACACGCTCAGCAGCCACCGGCTCTCGCACCCCGTCGAGTCGTACGGCTACCGGCTCGTCGAGCCCGACCGGCGGCGCATGCTGCCGGAGAGGCTCGCCGAGCACGGCATCAAGGGGCCCGACGTCGGCCGGATCCAGCGCGAGGGCGCCATCGGGGACGTCACGCTCGACGACGTCTCCGAGCACAGGCGCGGCCAGCGTTTCGCGTTCATCATGGACACGAGGCTCTGCGACGGCGTGCACGTCCTCGCCGAGGGCTGCGACCTGCTGGTCATCGAGTCGACCTTCCTCGACGAGGACGAGCGGCTCGCCGCCGACCACGGCCATCTGACCGCCGGACAGGCGGCCCGGACGGCCCGGGACGCGGGCGTGCGCCACCTCGTGCTGACGCACTTCTCGCAGCGGTACGGCGACCCGGCCGTCTTCGAGCAGCAGGCCCGCGCCGCGGGGTTCGAGGGCGAGCTGACCGTCGCCCGGGACCTCGACCGGGTTCCCGTGCCCTCCCGGCACGTCTGAGAACCTGTCGGGTGTCCCCCCGGAACACACCGGCACCACCATCTGCGAGCGTGAGACCCGTGCACCTGCCCAAAGCCGAACTCCACCTGCACATCGAGGGCACCCTCGAACCCGAGCTGGCCTTCGCCCTCGCCGAGCGCAACGGCGTGCGCCTGCCGTACGCCGGCACCGAGGAACTGCGCACCGCCTACCGCTTCGAGGACCTGCAGAGCTTCCTCGACCTGTACTACGCGCTGATGGCCGTGCTGCGCACCGAGGAGGACTTCGAGCAGCTCGCCGACGCCTACCTCGCCCGCGCCGCCGCGCAGGGCGTCCGGCACGCGGAGATCTTCTTCGACCCGCAGGCGCACACCGCCCGCGGCGTCCCGATCGGCACCGTCGTCGAGGGGCTCGGCCGGGCGCTGGACCGCAGCGAGGAGAAGCACGGGATCTCCACCCAGCTGATCATGTGCTTCCTGCGCGACGAGTCGGCCGAATCGGCGCTGGAGACCCTGGAGGCGGCGAAGCCGCACCTGCACCGGATCAGCGCGGTCGGCCTCGACTCGGCGGAGGTCGGACACCCGCCCGCCAAGTTCCGCGAGGTGTACGAGGCGGCCGCCGCGCTCGGTCTGCGCCGGGTCGCGCACGCCGGTGAGGAGGGCCCGCCCGCGTACATCCGCGAAGCGCTGGACGTCCTCGGCGTCGAGCGGATCGACCACGGGCTGCGCTGCATGGAGGACCCGGAGCTGGTGGAGCGGCTGGTCGCCGACCGGGTGCCGCTCACCCTCTGCCCGCTGTCCAACGTGCGGCTGCGCGCCATCGACACCCTGGAGGAGCACCCGCTGCGGGACATGCTGGCCGCCGGGCTGCTCTGCACGGTGAACTCCGACGACCCCGCCTACTTCGGCGGGTACGTCGGGGACACCTTCCACGCCGTCCACGAGGCGCTCGGCCTGGACCGCGAACAGCTGCGCACCCTGGCCCGCAACTCCTTCGAGGCGGCCTTCCTCGACCACGACGAGGAGCGCCGGGCGCGCTACCTGTCCGAGGTCGAGGCGTACGCGTTCGACTGACCGGCCCCGGGCCCGGCCGGCCGGAACGCGTTCCTGGCCGGGCGCCGGCGCAGCGCCGGCGGGCTGATCTCCGTGACGGCCTGCTCGGGCGCGCCCAGCCTGGGCACGGCGCCGGGCACCGCCCCGGTGGTGACGGCGAGCAGCGCGGCCGGGGCGCCGCCCCGGCGCCGCACCGATCCCGGTACCAGCGGACGGCCGCCGGTGTGCAGCGCCACGGCCGTGACCGGGGCCGCGACCAGGAGCGTGACGACGCCCAGGATCAGGCCCATGACCGGGTACCCGGCCTGCTCGGACAGCACGCTGCCGAGGACCGGCCCGCAGGCCACGCCGACGGACGAGGCGGAGCCCGCGAGGACCGCCCAGCGCCCCCGTGCGTCCAGTGAGGCGGCCAGGCCGATCAGGTACGACAGGACCACGGGGTAGACCGTGTTCCAGAGGATCTCGCCGGTCGCGAACGAGCCGAGGCCCCCGGCCGACGAGCTGAGCACGATGGAGCCCGCGATGACCACGGTGCCCAGGCCGATCGGCACGGCCCGGCCGAGCCTGGCGCCCAGCACCCCGGCGCCCATCACCCCGAGCAGCCCCGCGCCGAGGGCGGCGGCGAACACCGCGCCGACGGTGACCTCGGAGAGCCCCGCCTGACCCACGCCGATCCGGCCGCTGACGCCCCACAGCGCGTTCTGCGCCATGGACCAGACGAGCATGCCGCCCGCCAGCACCAGGCCTGACCGGCGGTGCGGCAGCCGGCCGGTGGCCGGGGCGGCGGGGCCGGCGGGCGCGGCCCCGCCGAGCCGTGCGGTGGCGGGCCAGACGAGCAGGGCGACCAGCGCGATCGAGGCGAACGGCAGCCGGTGGCCGCCGCCGAGGTGCGGGATCGTCAGGTAGAGGGCGCCGGCCGTCGCGGAGACGCTGAGCAGCCCGAGCGACGAGGTCCGGTGCGGGTCGCGCTGGGCGGCGATGCCCGAGGCGGCCACCGCGGTCGCGGTGCCGGAGCCGAAGCCGCCGAGCACCGCCCCCGCGACCACCAGCGGCACGGAACCGGCCAGGGCGGCACAGCCGTACCCCACCACGGCCAGGACCAGTCCGGCCCGGGCCGGCCGTCGCGGCCCGAGCCGCTCGACCCGGCCCGCCAGGACGAACCCCGCGGTCGCCGAACTCAGCAGCAGGGCGCTGCCGACCAGCCCGGCCCGGGCCGTGCCGAGGCCGAGATAGACGGAGAGCCGCCCGACGATGGTGGGGAGCAGGTAGGCGGCGAGGTAACCGGCGGTGAACACGGCGACCAGGGGCCACGCGGCGCGAGGGCGCGAGGACATGGGCGTTCCTGAAGACATGCCAGAGGAGGCGGAGAAGGCAGGGGAGGGCAATGCGGGAAAAGCTGGATGAATGCAATGAATGCGGGGAGATGGGGCACTCGTCGGCAACTGTCGCCAACGGGGCTCGCGGGCCAATTTGTATCAACTGCGTCCAGCCCGCCGAAAGGCGCCGTGATGTGATCTGGATCACATTTGCGTTTACGTTCCGAACGTTCGGGTAGCAGTTGGCGTTTATGCAGGTCAGTGTCTGTGTGTGCGGGCCGGGTACGGCTCCCGTGAACCCGCGGCGCGGGCCCTCCTGCGGCGGGGGCGCATCGGGCACACTGGCCTGATCCGCCACGACCGGGGAGTGCAAGGTGAGCACGGACATTCCAGGCGTCGACCCACTGGACGGGCTGCGCGCCCCGCAGGACCCGGACTGCGACGTCTTCCTCACCGGCACGGTCTTCCTCGACATCATCTTCACCGGCCTGGACAGCGCCCCCGTGCGCGGCACCGAGTCCTGGGCGCGCGGCATGGGCTCCAGCCCCGGCGGGGTCGCCAACATGGCCACCGCGCTGGCCCGGCTGGGGCTGCACACCTCACTGGCCGCGGCGTTCGGCGACGACCACTACGGGGAGTACTGCTGGGACGCCCTGGAGCAGGGCGAGGGCATCGACCTGTCCATGTCGCACACCGTCCCCGGCTGGCACTCGCCGGTGACCGTCTCGATGGCGTACGAGGGCGAGCGGACGATGGTCTCGCACGGCCACGAGGCCCCCGGCCCCGTGGTCCCCGACGACGGACCGGCGTTCCCGTGCTGCCCGCCCCGGGCCCGCGCCGCCGTCGCCTCGCTCACCCCGGGCCGCAGCGAACCCTGGGTCGCCACCGCGGCCCGCAACGGCGCCCGGATCTTCGCCGACGTCGGCTGGGACGAGACCGGCCGGTGGGACCTGGACGCCCTCGCCGACCTGGAGCACTGCCAGGCGTTCCTCCCCAACGCGGAGGAGGCGATGCGCTACACCCGCACCGACTGCCCGCGCGCCGCCGCCCACGCCCTGGCCGAACGGGTGCCGCTCGCCGTGGTCACCCTGGGCGCGGAGGGCGCCTACGCGGTGGACTCTGCGACCGGGGCGAGCGCCGAGGTGCCCGCGATCGAGGTCGAGGCGCTCGACCCGACCGGGGCGGGGGACGTCTTCGTCGCCGGTTTCGTCACCGGCACCCTGGCCGACTGGCCGCTGGCCGACCGGCTGGCCTTCGCCGGACTGACCGCGGCGCTCTCGGTCCAGGAGTTCGGCGGTTCGCTCTCGGCGCCGGGCTGGGCGGAGATCGCCGCCTGGTGGCAGCGGATCCGCACCTTCGCCGACCAGGACCCGGCGGCGCTGCGGCGCTACGCCTTCCTGGAGGAACTGCTCCCCGCCGCCGCCCGGCCGTGGCCGCTGCGCCGGGCCGTCCCGACGATCGGTTTCCGCCACCCGGCCTGAGAGCCCGCCGGGGGCGGGGCGGCCCGCCCCGGTGCCGCCCCGCCCTGCCCCGCCCGCCCCGAGGTGTCCCGCGCCGGGGTACAGGCGTTCGTGATGGGCAAGAAAAAGCCCTCGGTGTTGTCGGCGGGGAGTCGTAGGCTGGGTAATCCAGAGGTTGTCGATCGGCGAGAGCCTCGCAACGGGAGGTATGTGCAGGCCACAGAGCCGGCCCATGACTCAGACACCCACAGCCCAGACCCCTGCGCCCGGGCAGGCGCGAGCCCACTTCACCGTCCCCGCCAAGCATCCGATGGTGACCGTACTGGGCTCGGGTGACGCCCTGCTGCGCGTGATCGAGACGGCCTTCCCGGCGGCCGACATCCATGTCCGGGGGAACGAGGTCAGCGCGGTCGGGGACGCGACGGAAGTCGCCCTGATCCAGCGCCTGTTCGACGAGATGATGCTGGTGCTCCGCACCGGTCAGCCGATGACGGAGGACGCAGTGGAACGCTCGATCGCCATGCTCAGGGCGAGTGAGAGCGGCGAGGGGGACGGTCAGGAGACCCCGGCCGAGGTGCTCACCCAGAACATCCTCTCCAGCCGCGGACGCACGATCCGCCCCAAGACGCTCAACCAGAAGCGCTACGTCGACGCGATCGACAAGCACACGATCGTGTTCGGCATCGGCCCCGCCGGTACCGGCAAGACCTACCTCGCCATGGCGAAGGCGGTCCAGGCCCTGCAGTCCAAGCAGGTCAACCGGATCATCCTGACCCGGCCCGCCGTCGAGGCGGGCGAGCGGCTCGGCTTCCTGCCCGGCACGCTCTACGAGAAGATCGACCCGTACCTGCGCCCGCTCTACGACGCCCTGCACGACATGCTCGACCCCGACTCGATCCCGCGGCTGATGGCGGCGGGCACGATCGAGGTCGCGCCGCTGGCCTACATGCGCGGCCGCACGCTCAACGACGCGTTCATCATCCTCGACGAGGCGCAGAACACCAGCGCCGAGCAGATGAAGATGTTCCTGACCCGGCTCGGCTTCGACTCGAAGATCGTCATCACCGGTGACATCACCCAGGTCGACCTGCCGAACGGCACCAAGAGCGGTCTGCGCCAGGTCCAGGAGATCCTGGACGGCGTCGAGGACGTCCATTTCTCCAAGCTCACCTCCCAGGATGTCGTCCGGCACAAGCTGGTCGGCCGTATCGTCGACGCGTACGAGAAGTACGACAGCCGGGACGGCCATCGCGGCCGGGACAGCCACAACGGGAAGTAGTCGCAGCGCACCATGTCGATCGACGTCAACAACGAGTCCGGAACCGAGGTCGACGAGCAGGCGATCCTCGACATCGCCCGCCACGCGCTCGCGCGGATGCGGATCCACCCGCTCTCCGAACTCTCGGTGATCGTGGTGGACACCGAAGCCATGGAGCAGCTCCACATCCAGTGGATGGACCTCCCGGGCCCGACGGACGTCATGTCCTTCCCGATGGACGAGCTGCGTCCCCCGGCCAAGGACGACGAGGAGCCCCCGCAGGGGCTCCTCGGCGACATCGTGCTCTGCCCGGAGGTCGCCGAGCGGCAGGGCCGGGAGGCACCGACGCAGCACTCCATGGACGAGGAGCTCCAGCTGCTCACCGTCCACGGGGTGCTCCACCTCCTCGGGTACGACCACGAGGAGCCGGACGAGAAGGTCGAGATGTTCGGCCTCCAGGCCGCGATCGTCGACGGCTGGCGCGCCGAGCGCGGTCTGACCGGTCCGTCGCCCGCCCCCACCGTCTCGTGAGCGTTCCCCTTCTGACGGGTGCCGTGCTGCTCGTCGTCGTCGGCTGGCTGGCGGCCTGCGCGGAGGCGGGCATCGCCCGCACGTCGAGCTTCCGGGCCGCCGAGGCGGTCCGCTCGGGACGGCGCGGCAGCAAGAAGCTGGAGCAGGTCGCGGCGGACCCGACCCGCTATCTCAACGTCGCCCTGCTGGTGCGGGTCGCCTGCGAGATGTCGGCGGGCGTGCTCGTCACGTACGCCTGCCTGAAGGAGTTCCCGGAGACCTGGGAGGCGCTGGCCGTCGCCATGGGCGTGATGGTCCTCGTCTCCTACGTCGCCATCGGCGTCTCGCCGCGCACCATCGGCCGCCAGCACCCGCTGAACACGGCCACGGCGGCGGCGTACGTCCTGCTGCCGCTGGCCAGGATCATGGGCCCGATCCCGCAGCTGCTGATCCTCATCGGCAACGCGCTCACCCCCGGCAAGGGCTTCCGCAAGGGGCCGTTCGCCAGCGAGGCCGAGCTGCGGGCGATGGTCGACCTGGCCGAGGCCGAGTCGCTGATCGAGGACGAGGAGCGCCGCATGGTGCACTCCGTCTTCGAGCTCGGCGACACGCTGGTGCGCGAGGTCATGGTGCCGCGGACGGACCTCGTCTGCATCGAGCGCTACAAGACGATCCGGCAGGCGCTGACCCTGGCCCTGCGCTCCGGCTTCTCGCGCATCCCGGTCACCGGGGAGAACGAGGACGACATCGTCGGCATCGTGTACCTCAAGGACCTGGTCCGCAAGACGCACATCAACCGCGAGTCGGAGGCCGACCCGGTCTCCACGGCGATGCGGCCCGCGGCCTTCGTGCCCGACACCAAGAACGCCGGGGACCTGCTGCGCGAGATGCAGCAGGAGCGCAGCCACGTCGCCGTCGTGATCGACGAGTACGGCGGCACGGCCGGCATCGTCACCATCGAGGACATCCTGGAGGAGATCGTCGGTGAGATCACCGACGAGTACGACCGCGAACTGCCGCCCGTCCAGGAGCTGGAGAACGACTGCTTCCGGGTGACGGCCCGCCTCGACATCGGCGATCTCGGCGAGCTGTTCGGCTTCGACGAGTACGACGACGAGGACGTGGAGACCGTCGGCGGGCTGCTGGCGAAGGCGCTGGGCCGGGTCCCGATCGCCGGCGCCTCGGCCGTCGTCGACCTGCCGGACGGCGGCCGCCTCCGGCTGACCGCGGAGTCCCCGGCCGGCCGCCGGAACAAGATCGTCACGGTGCTGGTGGAGCCGGTGGGGCCCGAGCCGGAGGAGGCCGGGTGACCCCGGAGCGACTGAGGGCGTTCTGCCTGGAGTTCAACGCGAGCGTCGAGGAGTTCCCGTTCGGGCCCGAGACGTCCGTCTTCAAGGTCCTGGGCAAGATGTTCGCGCTCAGCGCGCTGGACGGGCGCCCGCTGACGGTGAACCTGAAGTGCGACCCGGACGAGGCGGTGCGGCTGCGGGAGCGGTACGACGCGGTGGTGCCGGGCTGGCACATGAACAAACGGCACTGGAACACGGTGACGGTGTCCGGGGTGCCGGAGAAGGTGCTCCGCGAAATGGTCGAGGACTCCTACGACCTGGTGGTGGCGGGGCTGCCGAGGGCGGACCGGCTGCGGCTGGACCGCTGACGGCGGCCCGGCGCGCAGGCCCGGCACGAGGCCCGGTCGCGGGAAGGGCGGGGCGGGGGACGGGCCGCCCGGTTCGTATGCTCGGCACATGACTGAGAGCACCGACCTCGGCCCCGAGGACCGCAAGATCGTCACGCTGGCACGCAGTGCCCGCGCCCGCAACGGTGTGCCGGAGGGCGCGGCCGTACGGGACGAGACCGGCCGCACGTACGTCGCGGGCACCGTACGGCTGGAGTCGCTGAAGCTCAGCGCGCTGCAGACCGCCGTGGCGATGGCCGTGGCCAGCGGCGCCACCTCCCTGGAGGCGGCCGCGGTCGTCTCCGAGGCGCAGACCCCGTCCGACGAGGACCGCGCCGCGGTCCGGGACCTGGGCGGCCCGGACACCCCCGTCCTGCTCGCCGGACCCGACGGCACGCTGCGCACCACCGTGACGGCGGGCTGACACCGGCCCCTGCCGCACGACGGACCCGTACCGCAGAGCGGACCCGGACGCCCCGCGCCCACCCGGCGCGGGGCGTCCGTGCGTCCGGGGAGGCCGGGCCGACGGGGGCGGAACGCCGGATCTTGACAGTATCTGATGGTCCATCAGTCAACGTCCCCCGCTTGCCTTGACTTCTTTCGGGCCGGAGCCGTCAATGAGCCACCGCCGGCGCACACGAGCCGCTGCGCCGCATCCGGCAGGAGGGGGCTCCATGCGTCCGACCGTCCGAAGAACCGCCGTCCGAAGATCCGACTCCCGGGGAACCGCGGCCCGGGGGCGCCCCCGGACCGGCCGCCGCTGGGCCGCGGTGCTGGGCGCCGGGGCGCTCCTCGTCACCGGGGGAGGGGTGCTGGCGGCCCCGGCGCAGGCCATGCCGACCGCCTCGGTGCCGGTGGACTTCCCCACCCACTGCATCCCGCCGGACATCGCGGGCATCCCGCCGATCGACGGGACTACGAAGGCCGAGATTACCGTCGACAACTCCGCCCCCGAGGTGGGCGACACGGTCACGGTCACGTACACCGTCGTCGAACCGGCCGCGAGCAACCCGGTCGACCTGGCGCTGCCCGCCGACATCATGACGCCGACCGGCAAGGTCGTCGTCGGCGGTGCGCAGACCGCGAGCGTCACCGTCGCGGGCCCGAAGAAGAACGCCCCGGTGCCCGGCAAGGGAGCCTTCCCGTCGTTCTCGATGACCGGCACCTTCGAGGTCACCGCCCCCGGACGGATCACGCTCTCGCCCGGCGACTACAACATCCACACCAGCTACATCATGGAGCTGGACACCCCCTGCACGGTGACGAATCCGCCCGCCCCCGTCTCCCAGACGATCATCGCGACGGACGGCGGCGGACAGGTCAACGAGCGCGCCATCCGGCTCGGCGCCGCGTCCGGCGGCGCGGGCGAGGCGGTCACCGTCACCGGGTCGAAGTTCACCCCGGGCGCGGCCGTCACGCTCGCGGGCACGGCCGGTGACACCCGCACCGCCGACACCGCCACCGTCGAGGCGGACGGCTCCGGCGGCTTCAGCGGCCGGCTCACCGTCACCGACCCCGCCACCACCGGCATCGTGGCCTACGAAGGGGACGCCTGGGACCCCGCCCGGGGCGCGGGCCCGCAGCCGTACACCGTCACCGGTGGTGGCGGCGAGGGCCAGGAGGGCACCCAGCGGCTCGGCACGTCCGTCGAGGCGGGCACGCTCTCCATGGTCCAGGACGGGGACGCCGTCGAGATGTCGGCGGTCGACTTCGGCCGGGGCGGCGCCTCGCGCGGCAGCCTGCGCACGGTGACGGTCGAGGACTTCCGCGGCGGCCCCGCGGGCTGGTCCCTGACCGGAAGGGTCACCGACTTCACGGGTCCGGGCGGCGCCACGATCGACGCGTCCGCACTCGGCTGGACCCCGGTCTGCGCGACGAGGACCGGCAGCCCCAGCACCTGCGCGGCCGGCTCCGCAGGAACGGTCGGTTCCGGGGGCGCCACGCTGGCGTCCACACCCGACGGGCCCCTCACCGGCGGCGTGTTCACCGTCGACGCCCGGCTCGCACTGGACGTACCGGCGTACACCGCCCCCGGCGCGTACTCCGGCGTGCTCACCCTCACCCTCACGTGACCGAGCACTCCCGATCAACCGGTGGACCGGGCGCGCACCCGCCCGGACCGCCCCGTCCCGAGACCACCCGGGGGTTCCGAACCGTGCGCAAGCTGTCCGTACTCCTCCTGGCCGGCGCCCTCCTGCTGGCCGGCGCCCCCGCCGCCCACGCCGCGGACAACGGCAACTGGTCGGTCTACCCCGCCACCACCCGGGCCGGTCAGCGCCCGTACTTCTTCCTCTCCGCCGACCCCGGCGCCACGCTCACGGACAAGGTGACCGTCACCAACCGGACGGACCGGCCGCGTACCTTCCGGCTGTACGCCGCCGACGCCTACAACACCGCACGCGACGGCGGCTTCGCCGTCCGGTCCCCCGACGAGGGACAGCGCTCGACCGGGGCCTGGGCGAGGCCCGGCCGCGACCGGATCACCGTGCGGGCGCACGGTTCGGTCACCGTCCCGGTCACCATCACCGTCCCCGAGGACGCCGAACCGGGCGACCACCCCGGCGCGCTCGTCGCCCTGGACGAACACGTCGACCCCGCGGGCGGCGGAGCCGTCGCCGTGGGCATCCGGCAGGCCGTCGGCGCCCGGATCCACCTGCGGGTGAACGGGCCGACCATGCCCGCGCTCTCCGTGGAGGACGTCCGGATCGAGCACACCCGGCCGCTGGTGCCGGGCACCGGCCGGAGCCGGGCCGTCATCTCGTACACGCTCCGCAACCGGGGCAACGTCACCCTCGCCCCGAAGGTCGCCCTCCGGGCCGAGGGGCTCTTCGGCCGCACCCTGCTCGCCCGCGACCTCAAGAGGGTGCCCTCCGAACTGCTGCCCCGCCAGGAGGTCCGGCTGACCGAGCGGTGGGACGGTGCGCCGCAGCTGGAATGGGGCGAGGTCCGGCTGACCGCGAGCGCCCGCGACACCCGCGGATCGGCCGCCGCCGAGTACCTCGCCGTGCCCTGGGCCGTCGTCGGGGCCCTGCTGGTGGTCGTCGGCGCGGCGGCGGCGCTGTGGCTGCGGGCCCGTCGGCGCCGCGCCCGCACGGCCCGGGAGGAGGCCCGACAGGCCCCGTGACCTCCCTTGGTGCGGCGGGGCCGCCGGGATCGGGGACAATGGGCGCCATGAGCGTTCGACCTGACACAGAAGCCGCTGCGCAGAAGGGCGCGGACCGCGCCCCCCACCGGGCCGGTTTCGCCTGCTTCGTGGGCCGCCCCAACGCGGGCAAGTCCACCCTCACGAACGCTCTGGTCGGCAAGAAGGTGGCGATCACCTCCAACCGCCCCCAGACCACCCGGCACACCGTGCGCGGCATCGTGCACCGCGAGGACGCGCAGCTGATCCTGGTCGACACCCCCGGCCTCCACAAGCCGCGCACGCTGCTGGGCGAGCGGCTCAACGACGTCGTGCGCACCACCTGGGCCGAGGTCGACGTCATCGGCTTCTGCCTGCCGGCCGACCAGAAGCTCGGCCCCGGCGACAAGTACATCGCCAAGGAACTGGCGGCGATCAAGAAGACGCCGAAGATCGCCATCATCACCAAGACCGACCTGGTCGACTCCAAGCAGCTCGCCGAGCAACTGCTCGCCGTCTCCCGCCTCGGCGAGGAGCTCGGTTTCGAGTGGGCCGAGATCATCCCGGTCTCCGCGGTGAAGGCGGAGCGGGAGGGCGGCGCCGGCACCGCCAGGGACGGGGGCAGGGGAGCCGGACAGGTCGCCCTGCTGGCCGACCTGATCGCCCCGCTGCTCCCGGAGAGCCCGCCGCTCTACCCGGAGGGCGACCTCACCGACGAGCCCGAGATGGTCATGGTCGCGGAGCTCATCCGCGAGGCCGCGCTCGAAGGCGTACGGGACGAGCTGCCGCACTCCATCGCGGTCGTCGTCGAGGAGATGCTGCCCCGCGAGAACCGCCCGGCGGACAAGCCGCTGCTCGACATCCACGCCAACGTCTACATCGAGCGCCCCAGCCAGAAGGGCATCATCATCGGCCCGAAGGGCAAGCGGCTGAAGGACGTCGGCACCAAGTCGCGCAAGCACATCGAGGCGCTCCTCGGCACGCCGGTCTTCCTGGACCTCCATGTGAAGGTGGCCAAGGACTGGCAGCGCGACCCCAAGCAGCTGCGCAAGCTCGGCTTCTGAGCCGCAGAGCCGCAGAGCCGCAGAGCCGTCGGGCCGCGGAGTCGTCGGGCCGGGCGGGGTACGGCGGTGTCGCCGCTCCCCGCCCGGCCCGACGGCGTCAGCCGGGAGGAATCGGCCTCACGCGCCCTCCTTCAGCACGCGTGAGACCAGCGCCCGCTGCGCGTCGGTCAGCTTCGGGTCCGCGCAGTGGACCGTACGGTCGCCGACCGTGATCCGGTACCGGAAGCCGTCCGGCACGCCCTCGGGCGGGGCGTCGTGGCCCGAGGCGAGGGCCGACTCGGCCAGCGCCTCCCACTCCGGCGCATCGGACAGTCCGGCGGTGTCGACCTCGCGTCGCCGCGCGACACCGGTGAAACCGCCGGTCCTGCTCACCTGAATCCGCATGTGCTGTGTCCTCCGTCGCCGGGCGGGGCCGCTCGGGCCGGATCGCCCTACGCGGTCGGGACGCCCACCTCCGACCACGCCTTCAGGACGGCCTCGGTCTCGTCGCCCTCCCCGAAGCGGCTGCGGGCCGCGTCGACCGTCAGCCGGGCGAAGTCCGCGAAGTCCGCGTCCACGGCCAGTCGACCACCTGTGAGCACATCGAACCAGAGCTGCCCGGCGCGTTCCCACGCGTTGCCGCCGAGCGCCGTCGCCAGCAGGTAGAACGCACGGTTCGGGATGCCGGAGTTGAGGTGCACCCCGCCGTTGTCGTCGCCGGTGTGGATGTAGTCCTCCATCGACGCCGGCTGCGGGTCCTTGCCGAGCACGTCGTCGTCGTACGCGGTGCCCGGCGCCTTCATCGAGCGCAGGGCGACGCCCTGGACGTCCGGTGCCAGCAGCCCGGCGCCGATCAGCCAGTCGGCCTGGTCGGCGCTCTGGCCCAGCGTGTACTGCTTGACCAGGGAACCGAAGACGTCGGACATCGACTCGTTGAGCGCGCCGGACTGGCCGTAGTAGCTCAGGTTGGCGGTGTACTGGGTCAGGCCGTGGGTCAGTTCGTGGGCGATCACGTCGATGGCGACGGTGAAGTCCACGAAGATCTCGCCGTCCCCGTCGCCGAAGACCATCTGCTCGCCGTCGAAGAAGGCGTTGTTGTACTTCTCGTCGTAGTGCACGGAACCGATCAGCGGCAGCCCGTTGCCGTCGATCGAACGGCGGCCGTACGCCTTGAGCAGCAGTTCGAAGGTGGAGCCGAGGCCCGCGTACGCGCGGTTGACGCTGGCGTCCTGCGTCGGGTCCTCGCCCTCGCCGCGGACCTTGGTACCGGGCAGCTGGGTGCCGTTGCGGCAGTCGTAGAGCGTGCGGTCGGGCTTGTCGGACGCCTCGCCGCCGGTCGCGGGGGAGGCGGGCACGGTGACGACCGTGGCCATCTGGCGCCGGGTGCGGCGGGCCGCGTCGGCCTCCAGGGTGCGCCGGGCGGGACCGGCGAGATCGGGGTTGTCGGACTGGGACAGCTTGTCGAGGAGGTGGGGCGGAACGATGGTGCAGAAGACGGGGTGGAACCCGTGCTGAGACTGAGTCGGCATACGGTCGACTGTGACACCGGGTGACGGTGATGTCACTGGAACGGCTCAGGATTGACGAAATGGAGTGATCTGTCACTGTTGGGCGTTTCCTGTCGCCGGTCCCGCATACTGATACGGGACCGACGCATCAGGAGCCTCTCGGTTAACCTCGTCGCATCATGCGTTTCGGGCTGCTTCTTCTTAGCTGCCGCGGCGAGGGCCTGTAGTCGTAGGCCGACCCCCTCCCCGCGGAGTCTTGTGTTGCAGCGACACAGTCGGCCGTCCCATTGGTTGGACCCCGAGGAGCCGTACGCCATGACCGCCGCAGATCCCGCCCAGACCACCGCCGCGACCCCCGTCGGCCGCCCCACGCCGATCACCAACGCGACGCGGCTGCAGAAGCCCTCCGGGATGCCGATCCACAAGTACGGCGTGTACGAGGCCGTCGACATCCCCGACCGCACCTGGCCGGACAACCGGATCACCGTCGCCCCCCGGTGGCTGTCCACCGACCTGCGCGACGGCAACCAGGCCCTGATCGACCCCATGTCGCCGGCCCGCAAGCGCGAGATGTTCGACCTGCTCGTACGCATGGGCTACAAGGAGATCGAGGTCGGCTTCCCGTCCTCCGGCGAGACCGACTTCGCGTTCGTCCGCTCCATCATCGAAGAGGGCGCGATCCCCGAGGACGTGACCATCTCCGTCCTGACCCAGGCCCGCGAGGACCTGATCGAGCGGACCGTGGAGTCCCTGGTCGGCGCCCACCGCGCCACCGTGCACCTGTACAACGCCACGGCGCCCACCTTCCGTCGGGTCGTCTTCCGCGGCTCGAAGGACGACATCAAGCAGATCGCCGTGGACGGCACCCGGCTGGTCATGGAGTACGCGGAGAAGCTGCTGGGCCCGGAGACGATCTTCGGCTACCAGTACAGCCCCGAGATCTTCACCGACACCGAGCTGGACTTCGCCCTGGAGGTCTGCGAGGCCGTCTGCGACGTCTGGCAGCCGGAGGAGGGCCGCGAGATCATCCTCAACCTGCCCGCCACCGTGGAGCGTTCGACGCCCTCCACGCACGCGGACCGGTTCGAGTGGATGTCGCGCAACCTGTCGCGCCGCGAGTTCGTCTGCCTGTCCGTCCACCCGCACAACGACCGGGGCACCGCCGTCGCCGCCGCCGAGCTGGCCCTGATGGCCGGTGCGGACCGCGTCGAGGGCTGCCTGTTCGGCCAGGGCGAGCGCACCGGCAACGTCGACCTGGTCACCCTGGGCATGAACCTGTTCTCGCAGGGTGTCGACCCGCAGATCGACTTCTCGCAGATCGACGAGATCCGCCGCACCAGCGAGTACTGCAACCAGATGGAGGTCCACCCGCGCCACCCCTACGCGGGCGACCTGGTCTACACCGCCTTCTCCGGCTCCCACCAGGACGCCATCAAGAAGGGCTTCGACGCCATGGAGGCCGACGCGGCCGCCCTGGGCAAAACCGTCGACGACATCGAGTGGGCCGTGCCGTACCTGCCGATCGACCCGAAGGACGTCGGCCGCAGCTACGAGGCCGTCATCCGGGTCAACTCGCAGTCCGGCAAGGGCGGAATCGCCTACGTCCTGAAGAACGACCACAAGCTGGACCTGCCGCGCCGGATGCAGATCGAGTTCTCCCGGATCATCCAGGCCAAGACGGACGCCGAGGGCGGCGAGGTCACCCCGACGCAGATCTGGGCCACCTTCCAGGACGAGTACCTGCCGAACCCGGAGAACACCTGGGGCCGGGTGCGCATCCGCACCGGACAGGTCACGACCGGCGCCGACGGCCGGGACACGATCACCGTCGAGGCGACGGTGGACGGCGCGGACACCGTGCTGACCGGCACCGGCAACGGTCCGATCTCCGCCTTCTTCGAAGCGCTGCAGGGCATCGGCATCGACGTCCGCCTGCTGGACTACAGCGAGCACACCATGAGCGAGGGCGCCAGCTCCCAGGCCGCCTCGTACATCGAGTGCGCGATCGACGGAAAGGTCCTGTGGGGCATCGGCATCGACGCCAACACCACGCGTTCCTCGCTGGAGGCGGTCGTCTCCGCGGTCAACCGCGCCGCCCGCTGACCCGGTCCCTCCGGGGGCGGTGAGCCGCCCCCGGTCCGAACCCCGTCCACCCGTGTCCGGTGGGCGGGGTTCGGCCATCTCCGGGCGGTTGTCGCGATCGGGGTACTGACGTCACATCACGACTGTGGTTAACATCACGTTCACGCGGCAATGTTGCCGGAGGGGGCACCTCCCGTGCCCTTCGGGCCACGGGGGAGTTACGGAGGTGTTCGACGTGCGGTCAGCCCTGGGACGACGTGCCATGAAGCTGCGCATCTGCGGCGTCCGCACGGCCTGGGACCCCGTGGGCGACGGCGAGTTCTTCTGCCCCGGCTGCGGCGGCGACCGCAACTACCGCCGGGTCGTCGGCCGGCGCCGCTTCGCGGTCCTCGGCGTACCGGTGCTGCGGCGCGGCACCGTGGGCCCCGTCGTCGAATGCGCCGCCTGCCGGGACCGCTTCGGTACCGACACCCTCGACCACCCCACCACCACCCGGCTCTCCGCCATGCTCAGGGAAGCCGTCCACACCGCCGTGCTCGGCGTCCTCACCGCGGGCGGCGCCACCTCCCGCCCGGTCCTGGAGACCGCGGCGGCCATCGTGCGCGGCGCCGGATTCGACGACTGCACCGAGGAACAGCTGCGCACCGTCGTCGAGGTCCTCGCCGCCGACATCGGCCCCGCCCCCGACCCCACGGCCGAGGCGTGCGGAGCGGCCCTCGTCATCGAACTGCACGAGGCGCTGGGCCCCCTCGCCCCGCACCTGGCCGCCGCCGGACGCGAATCGATCCTGCTGCAGGCCGCCCGGGTCGCGCTCGCCGACGGCCCCTACGGCCCGGCCGAGCGCGAGGTGCTGACCACGATCGGCGGCGCGCTGCGGATCGGCGCCGAGGACACCGCCCGGCTCCTCGCCGAGGCGGCCCGCACCCCCTCCTGACGCCCCGGCCGCCCCCGGCCGGGCGGAGGACGGGCCGGGGAACCGTTTCCGTGCCGGACAATGGACCCATGAGCTTGTTCCGGGACGACGGCGTGGTGCTGCGCACGCAGAAGCTGGGCGAGGCCGACCGGATCATCACGATCCTGACCCGCGGCCACGGCCGGGTGCGGGCGGTGGCCCGCGGGGTGCGGCGCACGAAGTCCAAGTTCGGGGCGCGGCTGGAACCCTTCTCCCACGTCGACGTGCAGTTCTTCGCCCGCGGCAGCGAACTGATCGGCCGCGGTCTGCCGCTGTGCACCCAGAGCGAGACGATCGCCCCGTACGGCGGCGGCATCGTCACCGACTACGCCCGCTACACCGCGGGCACCGCGATGCTGGAGACCGCCGAGCGGTTCACCGACCACGAGGGCGAACCCGCCATCCAGCAGTACCTGCTGCTCGTCGGCGCACTGCGCACCCTGGCCCGCGGCGAGCACGAGCCGCACCTGGTCCTCGACGCGTTCCTGCTGCGCTCCCTCGCCGTCAACGGCTACGCCCCCAGCTTCGAGGACTGCGCGAAGTGCGGAATGCCCGGACCCAACCGGTTCTTCTCCGTCGCGGCGGGCGGCGTCATATGCGCCGACTGCCGGGTGCCCGGCAGCGTCGTACCCTCGGCTGAGGCCGTCACCCTGCTGAGCGCTCTGCTCAGCGGCGACTGGGACACGGCGGACGCGTGCGAGCCGCGTCATGTCAGGGAGGGGAGCGGACTGGTGTCCGCCTATCTGCACTGGCATCTGGAGCGCGGATTGCGCTCACTGCGGTACGTAGAGAAGTGACACAGGCAGATCAGGCACAGGGAGCGAGACAGTTTCATGGCAGTACGCGGGATGCTCGGCGGCCGTAACCGGCGCGACTACAAGACCCCGGAGCCGCACCCGTCCGGTGCCACGCCCCCGAAGATCCCCGGCGAGCTCGTGCCCAAGCACGTGGCCGTCGTGATGGACGGCAACGGCCGCTGGGCCAAGGAGCGCGGCCTCCCGCGCACCGAGGGGCACAAGGTGGGCGAGGGCGTCGTCATGGACGTCCTCAAGGGCTGCATCGAGATGGGGGTCAAGAACCTCTCGCTGTACGCGTTCTCCACCGAGAACTGGAAGCGGTCCCCGGAAGAGGTGAAGTTCCTGATGAACTTCAACCGGGACGTCATCCGCCGCCGCCGCGACGAGATGGACGAGCTGGGCATCCGCATCCGCTGGGTGGGCCGCATGCCCAAGCTGTGGAAGTCCGTCGTCCAGGAGCTCCAGGTAGCCCAGGAGCAGACCAAGGACAACGACAAGATGACGCTGTACTTCTGCGTCAACTACGGCGGCCGGGCCGAGATCGCCGACGCCGCGCAGCGCATCGCGCGGGACGTCGCGGCCGGGAAGCTGGACCCGTCCAAGGTCAACGAGAAGACCTTCGCGAAGTACATCTACTACCCGGACATGCCGGACGTCGACCTCTTCGTCCGCCCCAGCGGCGAGCAGCGCACCTCCAACTACCTGATCTGGCAGAGCGCCTACGCCGAGATGGTCTTCCAGGACGTGCTCTGGCCGGACTTCGACCGCCGCGACCTGTGGCGGGCCTGCCTGGAGTACGCCCAGCGCGACCGCCGCTTCGGCGGCGCGGTGGAGGCGTCGCAGCAGCCCGCGGGGTGAACGCGGAGGGGCCCGGGGCATGCCGCCCCGGGCCCCTCGGCCGTGTCCGTGCCGTCACTCCTTCGTGGCCGCGCACTCCGCGCACGTACCGAAGATCTCCACGGTGTGCGCGACGTTCACGTACCCGTGCTGGGAGGCGATCGTCTCCGCCCACTGCTCCACGGCGGGACCCTCGACCTCCACGGCCTTGCCGCACATCCGGCACACCAGATGGTGGTGGTGGTCCCCGGTCGAGCAGCGGCGGTACACGGACTCGCCGTCCGTGGTGCGCAGCACGTCCACCTCGCCCGCGTCGGCGAGGGACTGGAGCGTGCGGTAGACGGTGGTCAGCCCGACGGAGTCGCCGCGGTGCTTGAGCACGTCGTGCAGCTCCTGGGCGCTGCGGAACTCGTCCACCTCGTCGAGCGCCGCAGCAACCGCCGCCCGCTGCCGGGTGGACCGGCCACGTACCGGGGCCGCGTTCGTTCCACTGATCGGCGCCGTCGCCACAGCAGCCTCCTCGTGTCGCCCGTACCTGTGTCGGGCCATTGTGCCAGCCCGCCGGGGCCTCAGACCCGGAGATCGTCCGCGGCGGGCCGGGCGTCCGGCACCTCCGTCGCCGACACCTCCAGGGTGCACTCCCGGGCCGCCGTGTCGCCGAGGCGGGCGCGCCTCCTGGCCAGCGGGGTCGCGAGCACCGTCAGCGCGACGAAGACCGCGATGGCCAGCAGCACGATCGTCGCGCCGGGCGGGACGTCCTGGTAGTACGAGGTCACGGTGCCGGCCAGGGTCACCGCCGTGCCGATGGCGACCGCCAGCACGAACGTCACCTTGAAGGACCGGGAGATCTGCTGGGCGGCCGCGACCGGCACCACCATCAGCGCACTGACCAGCAGCAGCCCGACGACCCGCATCGCCACGGTGACGGTCACCGCGGCGGTGACGGCGACCAGCAGGTTCAGCGCGCGCACCGGCAGCCCGGTGACCCGGGCGAACTCCTCGTCCTGGCTGACCGCGAACAGCTGCCGCCGCAGCCCCAGCGTCACCAGCAGCACGAAGGCGGCCAGCAGGCAGATCGCGGTGATGTCCTCGGGGGAGACCGTGGCCAGGGAACCGAAGAGGTACGAGGTGAGGTTGGCGTTGGAGCCGGTGTCGGAGAGGTTGATCAGCAGTACGCCGCCCGCCATGCCGCCGTAGAACAGCATGGCCAGCGCGATGTCGCCGCGGGTGCGCCCGTACCAGCGGATCAGCTCCATCACGACGGCGCCCGCGACGGCGACGGCCGTGGCCATCCACACCGGGCTGGTGGAGAGCAGGAAGCCGAGGCCGACACCGGTCATCGCGATGTGCCCGATGCCGTCGCCCATCAGGGCCTGGCGGCGCTGGACGAGGTAGACGCCGACGGAGGGGGCGATGACGCCGACCAGTACGGCGGCGAGCAGGGCCCGCTGCATGAAGGGGGGTTCGAGGAATTCCATGATCAGCTCAGCAGTCCCGTCCGGACGGGCTCGGAGGCCGCGTGGGGGTGTACGTGGTCGTGGCCGGGCAGGGCGTGCTGGCCCAGCGCCTTCGGGGGCGGCCCGTCGTGCATCACACAGCCGTCGCGCAGCACGACCGCGCGGTCGATCAGCGGCTCCAGCGGGCCCAGCTCGTGCAGCACGAGCAGGACCGTGGTGTCGGCCGCGACCTGTTCGCGCAGGGTCGAGGCGAGGATCTCCTGGCTGGCCAGGTCGACGCCGGCCATCGGCTCGTCCATGATCAGCAGCTCCGGTTCGGCGGCCAGCGCACGGGCGATCAGCACCCGCTGGTGCTGTCCGCCGGAGAGCGCGTCCACCGAGTCCTTGGCCCGGTCGGCGAGGCCGACCAGCTCGATGGCCCGGTCGACGGCGGCCCGGTCGGCCCGGCGGAGCAGGCCCAGCCGCGCCCGGGACAGCCGTCCGGAGGAGACGACCTCGTGGACCGTGGCGGGGACGCCGCCGGCCGCCGTGGTGCGCTGGGGCACGTAGCCCACGCGCGCCCAGGAGCGGAAGCGGCGCAGCGGGGTGCCGAACAGTTCGACGGAGCCGCCGGTGAGCGGGACCTGGCCGATGACGGAGCGCACGGCGGTCGACTTGCCCGAACCGTTGGCGCCGAGCAGGGCGACGACCTCGCCGCGATGGACGGTCAGGTCGATGCCGCGCAGCACCGGGCGCGCGCCGAGCGTGGCCGTGGCGCCCCGCAGGGCTATCACGGGGTCGGGCGTGGTGCTTCCGGACTCGGGCATGGACGCCTCCGATGCTGCTGTGGCGGGTGTTGCGTGGGTCACTTCGCGCCGAGCGCCTTCTGGAGGGCCGCGAGGTTGGACCGCATGACCTCGGTGTAGTCGGCGCCCTCGGACTTGTCCGTGATTCCTTCGAGCGGGTCCAGGACATCGGTCCTCAGACCGGTGTCCCGGGCGAGGGTCTTCGCGGTCCGGTCGCTGGCGAGCGTCTCGAAGAACACGGTGGTGGCCCCGTCCTTCTTCGCGATGGTGTGGATCTCGTCGATCCGGGCGGGGCTGGGCTCGGCCTCGGGGTCGACGCCGGCGATGCCCTCCTGGAGGAGGCCGTAGCGCTCGGCGAGGTAGCCGAAGGCGGAGTGGGTGGTGATGAAGGTCCTGGTGGCGGTGGTCCGCAGCCCGTCCTCGAACGCCTTGTCCAGGCCGTCGAGCTCGGTGACCAGGGCCCGGGTGTTCTTGCGGTAGTCCGCGGCGTGGTCCGGGTCGGCCTTCTCCAGGGACTTGCCGACGCCCTCGGCGACCTCGGCGTACTTCACCGGGTCCAGCCAGACGTGGGGGTCGCCGCCGGCCTCGTCGCCGTGTTCGTGACCGTGCTCGTCGCCCTCGGCCCCGTGGTCGTGGTCGTCGCCGCCGGTCTCGGTGCCGTGCTTCTCCAGCGTGGTGAGCGTCGCGGCGTCGACGGCGTCCTTCGCCCCGGACTGCTCGATGGCGTCGTCCACGGCGGGCTGGATGCCCTTGAGGTACAGGATGTAGTCGGCGTCGGTGAGTCCGCCGATCTGCCGCGGGCTGAGCTCCAGGTCGTGCGGCTCGACGCCCGGCTTGGTCAGCGTGGTGACGGAGACGTGGTCGCCGCCTATGCGCTCGGCCAGGAACTGCATCGGGTAGAACGAGGCCACCACGTCCAGCTTGTCGCCGTTCTTGCGGTCCGCGGCGTCCGAGGAGGAGCAGGCGGTGAGGGCCGTGAGGCCGAGGGCGACCGCTCCGGCGATGGCGGCGGTGGGTATGAGGCGGCTTACGTTCATGACAGTCATTTTCAACAAAACTGGAAACGATTGTCAACAAGCCCGATGAGATGACCATGTGACCGGCAGTGGTGACCGGCCGTGCCGATACCGATTTGATCGGAGGGGCGTGCCCGCCGGTAATCTGAGGTATTCGCCCACACGCCTCCTGAACACCACCCCCCACCGAGGCGCTTCGCGTCACCCCTGTCCGTTTTCGTCGTCGTAATGAAGAGAGCACCGTGGCCGCCGACAAGATCGACTCCATCGTCAGCCTGAGCAAGCGCCGTGGCTTCGTCTACCCCTGCAGCGAGATCTACGGAGGCCAGCGGGCCGCCTGGGACTACGGGCCGCTGGGCGTCGAGATGAAGGAGAACCTCAAGCGCCAGTGGTGGCGCTACATGGTCACCGCGCGCGAGGACGTGGTCGGCATCGACTCGTCGGTCATCCTGGCCCCCGAGGTCTGGTCCGCCTCCGGCCACGTCGCCACGTTCACCGACCCGTTGACCGAGTGCACCTCCTGCCACAAGCGCTTCCGCGCCGACCACCTGGAGGAGGCGTACGAGGAGAAGCACGGTCACGCGCCCGCGAACGGCCTGGCCGAGCTCAACTGCCCCAACTGCGGCAACAAGGGCACCTTCACCGAGCCCAAGCAGTTCTCGGGCCTGCTCTCCACCCACCTCGGCCCGACCCAGGACTCCGGCTCGGTCGCCTACCTGCGCCCCGAGACCGCCCAGGGCATCTTCACCAACTTCGGCCAGGTCCTGCAGACCTCGCGCAAGAAGCCGCCGTTCGGCATCGCCCAGATGGGCAAGTCCTTCCGCAACGAGATCACGCCGGGCAACTTCATCTTCCGCACCCGCGAGTTCGAGCAGATGGAGATGGAGTTCTTCGTCAAGCCGGGCGAGGACGAGGAGTGGCAGCAGTACTGGATGGACCAGCGCTGGAACTGGTACACGGACCTCGGCATGCGCGAGGAGAACATGCGCTGGTACGAGCACCCGAAGGAGAAGCTCTCCCACTACTCCAAGCGCACCGCCGACATCGAGTACCGCTTCCGCTTCGGCGGCAGCGAGTGGGGTGAGCTGGAGGGCGTCGCCAACCGCACGGACTACGACCTCAAGGCGCACTCCGAGGCCTCGGGCACCGACCTGCTCTACTTCGACCAGGAGGCCGGCGAGCGCTGGACCCCGTACGTCATCGAGCCGGCGGCCGGTGTCGGGCGCGCGATGCTCGCCTTCCTCCTCGACGCCTACATCGAGGACGAGGCGCCCAACGCCAAGGGCGTCATGGAGAAGCGCACCGTGATGCGTCTCGACCCGCGCCTGGCGCCGGTCAAGGTCGCCGTCCTGCCGCTGTCGCGCAACCAGCAGCTGTCGCCGAAGGCCAAGGGCCTCGCGGCCGACCTGCGGAAGAACTGGAACATCGAGTTCGACGACGCGGGCGCCATCGGCCGCCGCTACCGCCGTCAGGACGAGATCGGCACCCCGTTCTGCGTCACCGTCGACTTCGACACCCTCGACGACAACGCGGTGACCGTGCGCGAGCGCGACACCATGAAGCAGGAGCGCGTCTCCCTGGACCAGATCCAGGCGTACCTCGCCGCCCGCCTCATCGGCTGCTGATCCACCGCACCACCCACGAAGCCCCGGTTCCCGCACGGAGCCGGGGCTTCGGCGTGCCCGCACCCACGTCCGGGCCTGCGCCCGGCCTGGCGAAAAGCGGGTGCGACGACGGAGCGGGCCGGGGTACGGTGCCGCCATGTATTCGTTCTTCCAGATCTACGAGTGAGAGCGCGGCGGGTCCGACCACCCGCCGCTCACCGGACTGAACCCAGGTCGCCCCAGACCTCACTTCGCACCATGAACGGGAGAACACCGTGGCCAAGAGCCGCAACAACCTCCTCGGCGTGGGCGGACAGCGCAAGAAGCTGTCCCGCGCCGACCAGCAGGGCGTGGGCTCCGCCCGCGTCACCGACCGCAAGGCGGCGGCCGACCAGAAGCAGGAGCTGCTGCGCAGGATGCGCGAGCGCGCCCAGCCGGGCACGGCCCCCGCGTCGCCGGAGGCACAGCCGGACACCGCGGACACCGCGGACGCCTCCGCGCAGCCGGACGCCGCCGGACAGGACGCGTCGGACCGGGGCTGACGCTCTCCGCACCATCCGTACGACCGTGGGCCCGGATCACCAGGTGATCCGGGCCCACGCCCGTTGCCCGACGCTCCGCGCTCACGCCACCCGGCGCGGCAGCCGCAGACTGAGCAGCGTCGTCAGCACGATCGCGGCCAGCTGCACCAGCAGCGTCACGACCAGCGCGTCCCGCATGCCCGAGCCCGGGACCAGCGAGAGGAACAGGGTGCCGAGCGTGGCCACGCCCAGCGCCAGCGACGCCTGCTGGGTCGTCGTCATCACCCCGCCGCCGACCCCGGCCCGCGCGGCCGGTACGCCGGAGAGCACGATGCGGAAGAGGACGGGCAGCTGGAGCCCCTGCCCCAGCCCGGCGACCGCCACGCCCGGCAGCAGTCCCAGCGGCCCGAGGCCCGGCCACCTCCCCCACACCGTGAGCACGAGCACCAGCACACCCGCCGCCTGGATCAGCCCGCCGGCCGTCACGACCCGGCTGCCGTACCGCCGCACCAGCCGAGGACCGGCGAGCGACGCCACGAAGAAGGCCGCCGCCATCGGGGCCAGCGCCAGTCCCGCCGCCGCCGGACCCAGCCGCAGCCCCTGCTGGAGGGCGACCGCGATGACGAACATGAAGCCGCCGAAGCCGATCGAGAACGGCACCACCAGGGCCAGCCCGCGCCGCAGCGACTCCAGCCGCAGCAGGCTCGGCGGCACCAGCGGCTCCCGCCCGAGCCGGTCGGCCCGCAGCTCGACGCGGTAGAAGGCGTACGCGGAGAACGGGAACAGGGCCAGGCAGACCCAGGTCCACACCGGCCACCCGGCCGCGCGCCCCTCCGTCAGCGGGGCGAGCAGCGTCACCAGCGACGCGGTCAGCAGCAGCGTGCCCGGCACGTCGACGGGCGAGGGCCGGTCCGAGCGGGTCTCCGGCACCGCGCGGGCGGCCAGCACCAGCCCCACCGCCGCCACCGGCACGTTCACCAGGAACACCGAACGCCACCCCGCGCTCTGGCCGAACACCGAGGACAGCGGTGCGGCGGCGACGAGGACCCCGCCGAGCATCTGGCCCGCGACCATGGAGAGCCCGGCGGTCGCCCCGTACAGGCTCATCGCCCGTGCCCTGCGGTGTCCCGAGGTGGCCGCCTGGATGGTGGCGAGCACCTGCGGCAGCATCAGCGCGGCCGCCGCCCCCTGCGCGACCCGCGCCCCGACGAGCGTCCAGGCGTCCGGGGCGAGCCCGCAGGCGAGCGAGGTGATGCCGAAGGCGGCCATGCCCAGCAGGAAGAGCCGGCGCCGCCCCACCATGTCGCCGAGCCGGCCGCCGACCACGAGGAGCACGGCATAGGCGAGGCCGTACCCCGCGACGACCAGTTCGAGCACGGCGGGACCGGCGGCCAGGTCGCGGTCGATCGTCGGCAGGGCGACGTTCACGATGAAGAAGTCGATGAGCGGCAGCGCCGCACCGAGCAGCACGGTGAACAGCCCGAGCGCACCGAGGACCGGCGCGGAGCGGTCGTGCCGCACCGCGGCGGGGGAGGGGGCGATGCCTTGTGTCCGTACGGTTGATTGACTCACGCCACCGAGCGTCGCCGCTCGCCCAGCCTGGTACCAGAGTGTCCTTATCCTGGTATCAGGAGCACCAGGTACGGGGTCGGCCCGTTCGGCACGCTGGAGGCATGACGACGATGGCGCAGAACCCGCCCGGGGCACCGGGGACGCGACCGGCCCCGGCACGGCACGAACTCCCGCGCCCCGCGGAGCAGTCCGCGCCCGAGATCCGCCGCCACGAGCTCGCGGACTTCCTGCGCAGCCGCCGCGAGCGGATCACCCCCGAACAGGTCGGGCTGCCCCGGGGACCGCGCAGGCGCACCCCCGGACTGCGCCGCGAGGAGGTCGCCCAGCTCTCCGCCGTGGGCGTCACCTGGTACACCTGGCTGGAGCAGGCCCGCGACATCCAGGTCTCGCCCCAGGTCCTCGACGCCCTCGCCCGCGCCCTGCTGCTCGACCCCGGCGAGCGCGGCCACCTCTTCTCGCTGGCCGCCGCCGTCGACCCGTCGCCGGGCACGGAGTACCCGAGCGTGACCCCGGCGCTGCGCCGGATGCTGGAACAGCTGGACCCCATCCCGGCCTGCGTCCAGAACAGCCGCTACGACATCCTCGCGTACAACAGGACCTACGCCCGGCTGCTCTGCGACCTGGACGCGGTCGCCCCCGAGGACCGCAACTGCATGATCCTCGCGTACACCGATCCGCAGTGGCGCTCCTCCGTCGTGGACCTCCCCGGGGTGACCCGGCTGATGGCCGCCAAGTTCCGCAGGGCGATGGCCGAGCACCTGGCCGAGCCCGCGTGGAAGGCGCTCCTCCAGCGGCTGGAGCTCTTGCCGGAGTTCCGGGAGATCTGGGCGCGGCACGAGGTGGTGGGCGCCGGCTCCCGGACCAAGGTCTTCCGCAACGCCCACGTCGGACTGCTCCGTCTGGAACACACCGACCTGTGGCTCGGCCCCTCGTCCGGGCCGCGCATGGTGACGTACGCCCCCGCCGACGAGGAGACCGCGCAGCGGCTGCGGCGCCTCCGGAGCCTGTCGGACGACCTCTGACGGGGTGACCGACAGCCTTCGGGCCGGGCGATCGACGGCGTTCGGCCCGGACGACCGACGACCGGACGACCGGCGGCCTTCGGGCCGGACGACCTCTGACCGGGCGGCAGGCGGCCGGGAGGCCGGCCCCCGGTGGAGGCCCGGCCGTCGGTGGGGCCCTTCAGGACCTGGAGTCCGCCGAGGTCCGGTCCCCGGCCGGGGAGGACTTCGGCTCCAGCCGTTCCGCGGTCCGCCGGGCCGTCTCCCGTGCCCAGCGCCCGCTGGTCAGCGCCCCCACCAGCAGCACGCACAACCCGCACCCGCCGATGATCCACCAGGCGGGCTTGCTCGCGTCCACGAAGGCGGTGGCGTACGCGGCGCCGCGCGGCGACCCGGTGCCCGCCACCCCCGCCGCCAGCACCGCACCGATCACGGCGACCCCGAGCGTCCCGCCGATCTGCCGGCTGGTCGAGGCGACCGCGGCCGCCACCCCGGCCTGCGCGCGCGGCATCCCGGAGACGGCGGTGTTGGTGATCGGCGCGTTCACCATGCCGAAGCCGAGCCCGAACAGCACGAAGCCGGTGAACAGCAGGGTGTCGTCCGTCTCCGCGTCGAGCGCGGCGAACAGCACCCCGCACGCCGTCATGGCCACGCCCGCCACGAGCAGCGGCAGCCGGGGCCCACGGCTGCCGACGAGCCGCCCCGAGAGCGGCGCGCAGACGAAGGTGAGGGCCGCCATCGGCAGCATGTACAGACCTGCGTGCAGGGCGCTCAGCCCGCGCACGTTCTGCAGGTACAGGGTGTTGAGGAAGAGGAACCCGCTCAGCGCGGCGAACGAGCAGACCGCGATGGCGGTGGCGCCGCTGAACGGGGCGCTGTGGAAGAACCGCAGGTCGATGAGGGGCTCGGCGCGCCGGGGCTCGTACAGCAGCAGTCCGGCGAGCGAGCCCGCGGCGAGCGCGGCGAAGACCAGGATGCGGGCCGAGGTCCAGCCCGCCGAGGGCGCCTCGATGATCGCGTACGTCAGCGAGCCGAGCAGCCCGATCACCAGCAGCTGTCCCACCGGGTCGGGGCGGCGCGGCCGAGGGGCGCGGGACTCGGGGACGTAGCGCCAGGTGAGCAGGAACGCGGCGATCCCGACCGGCAGGTTGACCCAGAAGATCGACCGCCAGCCGACCGAGTCCACCAGCAGACCGCCGACCAGCGGTCCCGCGGCCATGGAGATGCCGACGACACCGCCCCACACCCCGATGGCGCGGGCCCGCTCGCGCGGGTCGGTGAAGGTGTTGGTGATGATCGACATCGCGACGGGGTTGAGCATCGAGCCGCCCACCGCCTGCACCATCCGGAACGCCACCAGCGACTCCAGGTTCGGCGCCAGCGAGCAGAGCAGCGAACCGAGGGTGAACAGGACGAGCCCGGCCTTGAAGACCTTCCGGCGCCCGATCCGGTCGGCGGTGGAGCCCGCGAGCATCAGCAGCGAGGCCAGGACGAGGGTGTAGGCGTCGATCGTCCACTGCATGCCCGCGACGGTGGCGTGCAGCTCCTTCTGCATGGCGGGCAGGGCGACATTGAGCACGGTGTTGTCGAGGCTGACGATCAGCAGGCTCATGCAGCAGATCGCCAGTACCAACTGCCGTCGGCGGGGGCTCAGCTCAGGCATACATGGATAGTACGTTTAACTAACGAACTCCGCCGGTGGGCCGCCTCGCCCGGTACGCGACAATGGAGCAATGACCACGCTCGCCCCCTCGCCCCCGCAGCTCCGGATCGGCCCGCACACGGTGCAGCCGCCCGTGGTGCTGGCCCCCATGGCCGGCATCACCAACGCCCCCTTCCGCACCCTGTGCCGGGAGTTCTCCGGCGGCAAGGGGCTGTTCGTCAGCGAGATGATCACCACGCGGGCGCTGGTCGAGCGCAACGAGAAGACCATGCAGCTCATCCACTTCGACGCGAGCGAGACCCCGCGCTCGATCCAGCTGTACGGAGTGGACCCGGTCACCGTCGGCAAGGCCGTCCGGATGATCGTCGACGAGGACCTCGCCGACCACATCGACCTGAACTTCGGCTGCCCGGTCCCCAAGGTGACCCGCAAGGGCGGCGGCTCGGCCCTCCCGTACAAGCGGCCGCTGCTGCGCGCGATCCTCAACCAGGCGGTCTCCAACGCGGGCGACCTGCCGGTCACCATCAAGATGCGCAAGGGCATCGACGACGACCACACCACCTACCTGGACGCGGGCCGGATCGCGGTCGAGGAGGGCGTCACGGCCGTCGCCCTGCACGGCAGGACGGCCGCCCAGCACTACGGCGGGACCGCCGACTGGGACGCCATCGCCCGGCTCAAGGAGCACGTCCCGGAGATCCCCGTCCTCGGCAACGGCGACATCTGGTGCGCGGACGACGCGCTGCGGATGATGCGTGAGACCGGCTGCGACGGCGTGGTCGTGGGGCGCGGCTGCCTGGGCCGGCCCTGGCTCTTCGGCGACCTGGTGAACGCCTTCGAGGGCGCGGGGGAGAGGGCGTCCGGCGCGGACGCGCCCCGTACCGGCGCGGCGCCGGGGCTGCGCGAGGTCGCCGACGTCATGGTGCGGCACGCGACGCTGCTCGGAGAGTGGATCGGCGACGAGGCGCGGGGCGTGATCGACTTCCGCAAGCACGTCGCCTGGTACCTCAAGGGCTTCTCGGTCGGCTCCGAGATGCGCAAGAAGCTCGCGGTCACCTCCTCGCTGGAGGAGCTGGCCGGGCAGCTCGCGGAGCTGGACCTGGACCAGCCGTGGCCGGACGGCGCGGACGGGCCGCGCGGGCGCACCTCGGGCAACAACCGCGTGGTGCTGCCGGACGGCTGGCTGAAGGACCCGTACGACTGCGCGGGCGTCAGCCCGGACGCGGAACTGGACACCTCGGGCGGCTGAGACCGCCGGGACCGGCCGGGACCGGCTCCGGGGGTGACCGGGAGAACGGTCGGGGGCGGTCGGGGACCGGGTGAAGGAGGCCGGGAGGCGGCGTCCGGGAACGCTCCCGGGCCTCCCCTTCCGGGACTCCTCCGGTCCCTCTGGGCACGCGGCGCCATGGGCACCGCGTGCCTCTTCTTTTGCCCCGCTCATCTGAGCGCTTCATTCGGCGGGATTCGGCGACGGTTCGGTCGGAACGTGTCTCGAACCCATCGGGAACGGGCGTCGCACCCCGGGTTGGATCACGCTCGGCTCACTTCCGATGATCGCTACGTGACCTCCTCCCGCCGATCAGGCGTCCGGATGGTGACATCTGAGCGTCGTCCGTAGAGTGATTCTCGCCACCCTGAGAGCTTCATCGCTCAGATGAGCGTAATTTCGAGAACTGCATTTCTCAAATGATGGCACTGGGTGCCAGGAGGTCTCACTTTGATCGATCGACGCTTCCAATGCGCATGGTGATCAATGTGAGGGAATCTCGCCACGTTACGTGTTTATGTGTTCAAGAGTTGTATGAATGATGCCGATCGGGAGGGAGATCGTGTCACTTTCGATCTGCTGGCGGACGGGTGGTTGAGACCTCATGACGCGCAAGTGGACGTACCCAGACACCTTCGATCTGGGTATGTTCCTCGCCGTCAGGGCAGCCACCGCGTCCTCGAGGAGTCGAGACCCGTGTCGGAAAACAAAGATCCCCAGGTAACCACCCCGGAGACCCAGGGCCAGAAGTTCGTCTACGACTTCACCGAGGGCAACAAGGATCTGAAGGATCTCCTCGGCGGCAAGGGCGCGAACCTCGCCGAGATGACCAACCTCGGTCTCCCCGTCCCTCCGGGCTTCACCATCACCACCGAGGCCTGCAAGGTCTACCTGGAGAGCGGCGCGGAGCCGGCGGAGCTGCGCGACGAGGTCAGCGCGCACCTCGACGCCCTTGAGACGCGGATGGGCAAGAAGCTCGGCCAGGCCGACGACCCGCTGCTGGTCTCGGTCCGCTCCGGCGCGAAGTTCTCGATGCCCGGCATGATGGACACGGTCCTCAACATCGGCCTCTCGGACGAGTCCGTGGCCGGTCTCGCCACGCAGGCCGGTGACGAGCGGTTCGCCTGGGACTCCTACCGCCGGCTCATCCAGATGTTCGGCAAGACCGTCCTCGGCGTCGACGGCGAGCTCTTCGAGGAGGCGCTGGAGGCGGCGAAGGAGGCCAAGGGCGTCACGGTCGACGTCGACCTGGACGCGGCCGACCTCAAGAAGCTGGTCAAGCAGTTCAAGAAGATCGTCGTGCGGGACGCCGGGCGCGACTTCCCGCAGGACCCGCGCGAGCAGATGGACCTGGCCATAAAGGCGGTCTTCGACTCGTGGAACACCGACCGGGCCAAGCTCTACCGCCGCCAGGAGCGCATCCCCGGCGACCTCGGCACCGCCGTCAACGTCTGCTCGATGGTCTTCGGCAACCTCGGCCCCGACTCCGGCACCGGTGTCGCCTTCACCCGTGACCCGGCCAGCGGCCACCAGGGCGTCTACGGCGACTACCTGCAGAACGCGCAGGGCGAGGACGTCGTCGCCGGCATCCGCAACACCATGCCGCTCGCCGAGCTGGAGTCGATCGACAAGAAGTCGTACGACCAGCTGATGCAGATCATGGAAACCCTCGAGACGCACTACAAGGACCTGTGCGACATCGAGTTCACCATCGAGCGCGGCCGGCTGTGGATGCTCCAGACCCGGGTCGGCAAGCGCACCGCCGGTGCCGCCTTCCGGATCGCCACCCAGCTCGTCGACCAGGGCCTGATCGACGAGGCCGAGGCGCTCCAGCGGGTCAACGGGGCGCAGCTGGCGCAGCTGATGTTCCCGCGCTTCGACGAGGACGCGAGGACCGAGCTGCTGGGCCGGGGCATCGCCGCCTCGCCGGGCGCCGCCGTCGGCAAGGCCGTCTTCGACTCGTACACCGCGGTCAAGTGGTCCCGTTCCGGCGAGAAGGTCATCCTGATCCGCCGCGAGACCAACCCCGACGACCTCGACGGCATGATCGCGGCCGAGGGCATCCTGACCTCGCGCGGCGGCAAGACCTCGCACGCCGCCGTCGTGGCGCGCGGCATGGGCAAGACCTGTGTCTGCGGCGCCGAGGACCTGGAGGTCGACACCAAGCGCCGTCGGATGACGGTGGGCGGCCGGGTCATCGAGGAGGGCGACGTCGTCTCCATCGACGGCTCCACCGGCAAGGTGTACCTCGGTGAGGTCCCCGTCGTGCCGTCCCCGGTCGTCGAGTACTTCGAGGGCCGGATGCACGCGGGTGCCGACGACGCCGACGAGCTGGTCGCCGCCGTGCACCGGATCATGGCGTACGCGGACCGGGTGCGCCGGCTGCGGGTGCGGGCCAACGCCGACAACGCCGAGGACGCGCTGCGGGCCCGCCGCTTCGGCGCCCAGGGCATCGGCCTGTGCCGCACCGAGCACATGTTCCTCGGCGAGCGCCGCGAGATGGTCGAGAAGCTGATCCTTGCGGACACTGACGTCGAGCGCGAGGCGGCGCTGGACGAGCTGCTCCCGCTCCAGAAGGCCGACTTCATCGAGCTGTTCGAGGCGATGGACGGGCTGCCCGTCACCGTGCGGCTGCTCGACCCGCCGCTGCACGAGTTCCTGCCGGACATCACGGAGCTGTCGGTGCGCGTCGCGCTCGCCGAGTCCCGCAAGGACGCCAACGAGAACGACCTGCGCCTGCTCCAGGCCGTGCACAAGCTGCACGAGCAGAACCCGATGCTGGGCCTGCGCGGCGTGCGCCTCGGTCTCGTCATCCCGGGCCTGTTCGCCATGCAGGTGCGGGCGATCGCCGAGGCCGCGGCCGAGCGGAAGAACGCCAAGGGCGACCCGCGCGCCGAGATCATGATCCCGCTCGTCGGCACGGTCCAGGAGCTGGAGATCGTCCGCGAGGAGGCCGACCAGGTCATCGCCGAGGTCGAGGCCGCCACCGGCACCCGGCTGAAGCTCACCATCGGCACGATGATCGAGCTGCCGCGCGCCGCGCTGACCGCCGGTCAGATCGCCGAGGCCGCGCAGTTCTTCTCCTTCGGCACGAACGACCTGACCCAGACGGTGTGGGGCTTCTCCCGCGACGACGTGGAGGCCTCGTTCTTCACCGCGTACCTGGAGAAGGGCATCTTCGGGGTGTCGCCGTTCGAGACGATCGACAAGGACGGCGTCGGCTCGCTGGTCCGCAGCGCCGTCGCGGCCGGCCGGGCCACCCGCCCGGACCTGAAGCTCGGGGTCTGCGGCGAGCACGGCGGCGACCCGGAGTCGGTGCACTTCTTCCACGAGGTGGGTCTGGACTACGTGTCCTGCTCCCCGTTCCGCATCCCCGTCGCCCGCCTCGAAGCGGGCCGGGCGGCGGCGGAATCGCAGGGCAGCGACAGCCGCTGACCCGACGACGCGGTCCCTGACCCGACAGCGCGGTCCTCGACCCGACACCGCGGTCCCTGACCCGGAGCCGCCGCCGGAACACCACCCTCACCGGCCCGGCGGCGGTTCCGGAACCCCGGAGGCGGCGACACCCTGTGCGGGGGTGTCGCCGCCTCGCTTTGCCCCGGGGCAATGTCTGTTCGAAGGTCGGCCTTTTCTTCGCCCATTCATGGGTTCGTTCAATCGCTGGTTCGTTCAATACGCAAAGAAGTGGGCTGGAAGGGCCGGGACGCGGTCCATGGATCCCCACCCATGGACCGCCCCGGGGTTACCCCCATCGGGTACGGAGCCGCACCGTCGCGCACCGCCGCCGAACGAGCAAAACCCCCCACGGCCTTCACTCGCTCTTCCGGTGGCTCCGGATACGCACCCGACGTCGTACAGCTTTTCGGGTGACATGCCCCGAGGGCGAGGCGTTTCACCTGTGGCCGAAACCTCGTGGTGACGTGCTGTTACGGGTCGCATACTCTTGGGCGGGGGTAATTGCAGGTGCAACAGGTGGGGGCCCGGTGCTGCGTATCCATATGTCCGGAGTGGACCTCTCCAAGGTGAGGATGGCCACCCGGCCGGATGCACTGTGGGAAACCATTCTGAGTTTTCACCGCTTGCGGGACCGGCGCGGTTCCGCGGTGTTCGGGAAATGGCGTACGGAAACCCGGCCCCGGCTGAGTGGTGAAGTACGCCTGCTGGCCGCCGTGATTCCACCGCGCGGCTATTTTCCGGATTTTCTGACGCCTTCTCAGGAAGGCGGCGAGCCCTACGGCATCGACGCCGGAATGGAGGCCCTGCGCGGCACGTCGCCCGCCCGCGTCCGCGCCGAGCTCGCCCTGCTGTCCGCCGAACGCCGCGACGCGGCCCGCTGTCCGGGCGGCGACGAGGGGGAGATCGCCCGGCTCGTCGGCGCCCTGCGCGGCTACCACCGCGCCGCGATCGAGCCGTACTGGCCGCACATCCGGGCCAGCGTCGAGGCCGACCGCGCCATACGCGGCCGCGCGCTCCTGGACGGCGGCGCGCACGAACTGCTCGCCTCCCTGCCGCCGATGATCCGCTGGCGGGCGCCCGTGCTGGAGGCGGACTACCCCGTGGACCGGGAGATCCGGCTGGACGGGCGGGGGCTGCTGCTCCAGCCGTCCTACTTCTGCCGCGTCACCCCCGTCGTCTACCGCGACCCCCGGCTCCCACCGGTCCTCGTCTACCCCGTCACCCACTCCAGGGCCCCCGTCTTCGCCGAGCCCGAACCCGGCCCCTGGCTCGGCAGACTCCTCGGCAACACCCGCTCCACCGTCCTGAACGCCATCGGCAACGGCTGCACGACCAGCGAACTGGCCCTGCGCGCCGGGGTCTCCCTCGCCTCGGCGAGCCAGCACGCCTGTGTGCTGCGCGAGGCGGGCCTGATCCACACGATGCGGCACGGCGGTTCGGTCCTGCACACGCTGACCCCGTTGGGCGGATCACTGCTCCGGGGCGGCGCCCCGCTCGCCATGTCATGAGGCGCACCCGCCGGGCCCGTCGGCCGTGTGGCGGGGCCCGTCGACCGCACCAGCCGGGCCCGTCGGCCGCATCGCCGGGCCCATCGACCCGTGGCGAGAAAACTTCTGCGGATTTCCTTCGCCGACGGCGATGAGTTCCGGGAAGCCCGGCCGTCTACCTGTCGTACACGCTCGAACAACAGCGTTCGGGCAACAACAGAGAGCGAAGCGGCCATGTCTCGGATGATCTTCGTCAACCTGCCGGTCAAGGACCTCGAAGCGACCAAGTCCTTCTTCGGCAAGCTGGGCTTCTCGTGCAACCCGCAGTTCAGTGACGAGAAAACCGCCTGCCTCGTCATCAGCGACACCATCTTCGCGATGCTTCTCTCCGAGCCGCGCTTCAAGGAATTCACCAAGAAGGAGATCGCCGACTCCTCGAAGTCCGCCGAGGTGATCCTCGCCCTGAGCGCCGACAGCCGGGAGGAGGTGGACCGACTGGTCGACGCCGCCCTCGCCTCCGGCGGCTCGCCCGCCAACGAGACGATGGACTACGGCCACATGTACGGCCGTTCCTTCCAGGACCCGAACCACCACATCTGGGAGGTCGTGTGGATGGACCCGGCCGCCGTCGAGGCCCAGGGCTGAGGCCGACGGCCGATGGCCGATGGCCCGCGGGGGACCGGGTCTCAGGAGGAGAGCCCCGGGTACGTCACCCCCGTGAGCTGCTCGGACGCCACCCAGAGCCGCTCGCTCGCCACGTCGTCCAGCGTCCAGCCCGCCCGCCGGGACGGGGCCGGCGCACCGCGCCAGCCCAGCAGGCCCGGCCCGGTGAACGAATCGGGGGACGCACCGGGCGCGGTGGCCGCGTACAGCGTGGGCAGCGCACCCATGGACGCGGGCTGGGCGATGATCCGGTTGCCGAACCCGAACACCCGCTCCACCATCCTGCGGTTCTCCATCCGGGCGGCGGCGGTCTGCAGGTTGGTCGACGCGTATCCCGGGTGCGCGGCGGCTGCCACCAGACCCGATCCGGCCCTCGCGAGCCGCCGGGCCAGCTCGTGCACGAAGAGCAGATTGGCCGTCTTCGAGCGGGCGTAGGCGATCCAGCGGCGGTAGTTCCGCTCGCTGTTGAGATCCCCCATGTCGATGTTCGACAGGGCGTGCAGCCCGCTGGAGACGCTCACCACCCGCGCCCCGGGCGTGTCGAGGAGCCTCGGCAGCAGCAGCCCGGTCAGGGCGAAGTGCCCGAGGTGGTTGACGCCGAACTGCCGCTCGAAGCCGTCGGCCGTCTTCCCGTACGGGAGGGCCATCACGCCCGCGTTGTTGATCAGCAGGTCGATCCGCTCGGGCACGCGCTTCTCGGCGAACTCGCGCACGGACGCCAGATCGGCCAGGTCGAGCGGTACGAACTCCACGTCCGCGCCGGTCACGGCCGTCCGGATGCGGGACTCGGCCGCCCTGCCGCGCTCCTCGTCGCGGCAGGCGAGCAGCACCCGCGCGCCGCACCGGGCCAGCTCCCGCGCGGTGCACAGGCCGAGCCCGCTGTTGGCTCCGGTGACCACGGCAGTGCGGCCGCTCTGGTCCGGGATGTCGCTCGCGTTCCAGCCCTTGCTCATGGCCCAAGCGTACGGTGGCGGGGCCCCGACCGGACCGGTGCGGTCCGGGGCTCGTGACCGGCCGGGGCCGCGCGGGACAGGGCGGACGGGCGTGCGGCGCGGGCGGTGCGCCGGGCGTGTGGCGGCGCGGGTGTGGCACCGGGCGTGTGGCGGCGCGGGAGTTCGGGAACCTCAGAACCGGCTCAACTTTCCCGCTGTCCGGCCGAAGTGGTTGGACGGGGCACGCATCGCGTCCATAAGGTCGCGCTCATGCCCGACATAACGCTCACCGCTCTGATCGTCCTCTGCCTCGCCGCCGCCGCGGCCGGCTGGATCGACGCGGTGGTGGGCGGTGGCGGGCTGCTCCTGCTGCCCGCGCTGCTCCTGGGCCTGCCGCAGGTCCCCGCCGCGCAGGTGCTGGGCACGAACAAGGCGGTCGCCATCGTCGGTACGTCGGGCGCCGCCGTGACGTACGTGCGCAAGGCGCCGGTCAAGGTCGCGACGGCCCTGCGGATCGGGCTCGCGGCCCTGGCCGGGTCGATGGCGGGGGCGTTCTTCGCCGCCGGGATCAGCAGCGATGTGCTCCGTCCCGTGATCATGGTGGTGCTGCTGGCCGTCGCGGCGTTCGTGATGCTGCGGCCCTCGTTCGGCAGGACCGCGGACGACGACGCGCGGCGCGAGGCCGGCCGGGCCCGTACCGTCGCCGCCATCGTGCTGGTTGGCGGCGGGATCGGCTTCTACGACGGGCTGTTCGGGCCGGGCACGGGCACCTTCCTGGTGCTGGCCCTGACCGCGGTGCTCCACCTCGACCTGGTGAACGCGTCCGCCACCGCCAAGATCGTCAACGTCTGCACCAACGCGGGCGCGCTGGCGATGTTCGCGTACCAGGGTAGCGTGCTGTGGCAGCTGGCCGCGCTGATGGCGGTGTTCAATCTGGCGGGCGGGCTCGTCGGGGCGCGGATGGCGCTCAGCAGGGGCAGCGGCTTCGTCCGCGGCGTACTGCTGGTCGTGGTGTTCTCGCTGGTCGCGAAGCTGGCGTTCGACCAGTGGGCGGGCTGAGGGCCCGCCGGACGGCCCATCCGGCCGCGGACCGCCGGACCGGCTCCGCCCGGCCGCCCGGCCGCAGGCCGCCGGGACCGGCTCGGGGCGGCGGGGGCTCAGCGCACGTCGGTCAGATGCGCGTACGCGACCACGTTGCCCTCGTACCCCGTCTTCTCCGAGAAGCCGCCGCCGCAGGTGATCATCCGCAACGAGGCGTAGGGCGAGGCGCCGTACACCCGCTCGTCGGGGAAGTCGTCGTTCTCGTAGACCTCGATCGCGTCGAGCGAGAAGACTGCGGTGCGCCCGTCCTTGCGGACCACCTCGACCGTGCTGCCCTTCTGCAGGGCGCCCAGGTCGTAGAAGACCGACCTCCCCTGCGCGTTGTCCACGTGACCGGCGACGATCGCGCTGCCCAGGGAGCCCGGGGGAGTGCCGTCGCGGTACCAGCCGACGACATTGCGGTTCCCGGCCGGCGGCACGTCGAGACTGCCGTCGGGGCCGAGCCCGAGACGCATCACCGGGGCGTCGACCCGGATGCTCGGGATGCGCAGGCGTACGGGCTCCGAGGGCCGCAGCGGCTGGGCGAGCGGCGAACCGGGCTGGAGCTCCGGCCCGCCCGCGAAGCCCTGGGCGGTGGTCGGCCCGGGCGGCACCAGCTGGGTGTCGGAGCCGTTCCGGACCAGCCAGACACCGACCAGCGCGGCGATGACCAGCAGCCAGCCCTTGGCCTTCTGGGACACGGTCGTCCTCCGGGTGACGGAAACGGGAACGGTCCCGTCCCGGTGGCGCGCGGCCACCGGGACGGAACGCTGGGCGGTACGGAGACGTGAATCCGCCTCCGTCAGCCGGCTCCCTGCGTGCCGCTCGCCCGGCGACGCAGGAGCCAGGCTCCGCCGACGGCGGTCACGGCGAGAACGCCGGCGCCCGCCGCGATCTGGGTGGTGTCGGACCGGACGCTGCCGCCGACTCCTGTTTTGACGTGCCCGGTCGGGCCGACCGGCGTGGTCGAGGGCCGGTGGCCGGACGACGAGCCGTCGTACTCCGAGGACGAGCTGTCGTGCCCGGACGAGGAACCGTCGTGCTTCGCCGGGTCCTCCCCGCCGGAAGAACTCCAGTCGTCACGGCCGGACGAGGAGCTGTCGTGCCCGGACGACGAACTGTCGTGGCCGGATGACGAGGAGCTGTCGTGCCCGGACGGGTTGTCGCGCCCGCCCGACTCCTCGTCCGCCTTGTCTCCCTTGTCCGTCTTCTCGCCGCGGCCTCCCTCGTTCTCCTCGTCCCCGGAGGCGTTGTCGTGCACGCCCGGCAGGCCGAGCCCGGAGAAGGCGTCGAGACCGCCCGCGGAGTCGAGCAGCGAGGGGGCGTCGAGTCCGGAGAGCGCGTCGAGCCCGAACTGGGCGTCGGCGCCCGACCCGGCGACCGTCTCGTCCGAGCCTCCCTCGTCGGCGGGCTGCGTCACCGGCTCCTCGGCGGTCCGGGACAGGGCGCTCGCCGAGCCGGTCCGCAATGCCCCGGTGTCACCTGCGTACGCGGTCGGACCGGCGGTGAAGAGGCCGAGCGTGGCTATGGTGACCGCCGAGGCGGCGGTACCGGTCACTAGGCGGACAGGACGCATGGTGGGGTTCCTCCGGCGATGGGGGCGAGTCGGTGTGTCCTGGCTCCGAGCTAACGGGCGTGTCGCCATCCATGCCTGCTGACACCGAGTCAGCTTTCACTCGATCGGACCGGCGCGGCGGCCTTGCCAGAACGTGATCGCGCAGGTCACGGCGGTAATCGAAGGTGGCGGGAGGGGGCTTGCTCCGTCCGGTGCCGATCGGGTGACGGCCCCCTCGGGAGAAAGTGGCGTACGTCACATGCATGATGGTGCGGGAGGCGGGCACACGTCTGACACCCCCCACGGGACGGCGCAGCAGGGCCGCCCCAGGCCGCCGCCCCCATCGGGACCGTCCCCCCAGGACCCGGTGGGGGCGGAGCCGTTCCCGGGCCGGCGGAATCGCCCCCCCCGGGATCGGCGAGGCGCGGAGCCGTTCCCGGGCCGGCGGGGGAGTCGCCCCGGCCTGCGGAGGGGGCCGCCCCGGGCCTGCGGGCGGGGTCGTTCCGTAGCGGTCCGGACCGTGCCGTGCACGTTCCGTCACGGCGGCGGGCTTTTGCTGCGGCGGTATTTCGTCCGCATGGCGACCTCGTGGCGGGACCGCCCGAAACCTGGTGTCCGCTCAAAGGTGCAGGTCAGGCTGGTGATCGCACATTCGTGCTCATGCTCCGTACGAAGAAAGTCCCCGCCGCACATGTACACGTCCACCAGACCAGGCATCCCGAGGATGCGTCTTCTCCGTGCGGTGAGGAGGTGCCGCTCGTGGTGCGCCATGTGACCCGCAAGGCGGTGGGCTGGCTCCTGATGATCGTGGTCGCGACCAACGCGACCTACTTCCTGGCCAGTTGGTTCCTGGACCCGCGGTCGAACTTCAAGGAGCTGCGGCCGGTCCGCACCGAGGACCAGATCGCCCGGGCCCTCGAACCGTACAACCTGAGCCCGCAGGAGCCGCTGGTGCACCGGTGGTGGGACTGGCTCACCTCGGTGGTCCTCCACTTCGACTGGGGGAAGTCGCCCACCGGCGTCTCCGTCAACGGGGAGATCGGCTACCGGGCGCTCATCAGCGGGGAGCTGGTCATCGGCGCGACCGTCCTGTCCGTGGTCATCGGCGTCTCGCTGGCCGTGTACACCGCGTCGCGGCAGTACGGCTGGGCCGACCGGATCTCGCAGGCCGTGTCCATCGCGGTGTTCAACATCCCGACCTCCGTCGCCGCGCTCGCCGTGGTCTTCGTCGCCATCTGGCTGAACCAGCACGCCGGGATGGACTTCCTCTACGTCGCCGGGGAGAACTCGCCCGACGTCGAGGGACTGCTCCCGACGATCGGCGACCGCCTGCTGCACCTGATCCTGCCGACCCTGAGCCTGACGCTGATGGGCTACGTCGGCTACCACCTGACGCAGCGTTCGCTGCTGCTGGACACGATCGACGCGGACTTCGTGCGCACCGCCCGGGCCACCGGACTCACCCGGGCCGCGGCCGTCCGCAGGCACGCCCTGCGCGCCGCGCTCATCCCGACGGCGACCTCCGTGGCGTTCGGCATCCCGGCCATGTTCACCGGCGCCGTCATCACCGAGACGATCTTCGGCTGGAACGGCATGGGCCGCTACTTCATCCAGACCATCGGAAAGAACGACGTGCACGGCACGGTCGCGACGGCGGCCTTCGCCGCCGCGCTGACCGCGATCGGCGCGATCCTCGCGGACGTCGCCACGGTCTTCCTCGACCCCCGAGTGAGGGTGAACTGACGTGGCGACGGACATCGGAACCGAGACACCGCCGGCCGCGAACGCGCCGTCGGCCCCGGCGAAGGACGCGCCCCGACTCGGTCTCGGCCGGCTCTACCTGCGACGCTTCCTGCGCAACCGCCTCGCCGTCGCAGGGGTGGTGATCTTCGTGCTGCTGGTGCTCTTCAGCGTGTTCGGCGGCCTGTTCACCCCCTACACCCACTCCGACGCCGACTTCGCCGCGCTCACCCGGCCACCGAGCGGCACCCACTGGTTCGGCACCAACCAGGGCGGCAACGACGTCTACGCCTCCGCCGTGCACGGACTGCGGCGCTCCCTGGCGATCGCCGTGAGCGTCTCCGTCCTGACCGTCGTCGTCGCCGCGGTCATCGGCTCCAGCGCCGCGTACTTCGGCGGCCGGGTGGAGAAGGCGGTCCTCGCCGTCATCCACTTCCTGCTGGTCGTCCCCTCGTTCCTCATCCTCGCCCTGGTCTCCCACCGCCTCGCCGGCGACTGGCGGGTCCTCGTCGTCGTGCTCACGGCGTTCGGCTGGATGTCCACCGCGCGGGTCATCTGGTCCCTCGCGACCTCGCTGCGGGAACGGGACTACGTGAAGGCCGCCGAGTTCATGGGCATCGGCGCGCCGCGCATCATCCTGCGCCACATCATTCCCAACCTCGGCTCGCTGCTGATCGTCAACCTGACGCTCGGCGTCGTCGCGACCGTGCTCGGCGAAACCGCCCTGTCCTTCCTGGGGTTCGGCGTCCAGACCCCGGACGTCTCCCTCGGCACGATGCTCGCGGACGGGGCGGGCACCGTCACCAGCGCCCCGTGGCTCTTCGCCTTCCCCGCGGGACTGGTCGTCCTGCTCACCGTCTCGATGACCTTCGTCGGCGACGGCCTGCGCGACGCCCTCGACCCCACGTCCGTGACCGGAGCGGCAGGAGGCCGACGATGACCACCACCACGACGACCCCCCGTCCCGGCGCCCCGGCCCCCGCCGGCACCGCCCCCGTGCTCTCGGTGCGGGACCTGCGGGTCTCCTTCCCCTCGGAGGCCGGACCCGTCGAGGCGGTGCGCGGCATCGGCTTCGACCTCCTGCCGGGCCGGACCCTCGGCATCGTCGGCGAGTCCGGCTCGGGCAAATCGGCCACCGCGATGGCAGTCATGGGCCTGCTGCCGCCCTCCGCCGAGGTACGGGGGCGGGTGCTGCTCGACGGACGCGACCTGATCGGCCTCGACGACAAGGAGCTCTCCGGGATACGGGGCAACTCCATCGGCATGGTCTTCCAGGACCCGCTGTCCGCGCTCACCCCGATCTTCTCCGTGGGCAGACTGCTCTCCGACGCCCTGCGGGTCCACCGCGACCTGACGAAACGGGCCGCCCGGGAACAGGCCGTCGAACTCCTCGACCTGGTCGGCATCCCCGACCCGAGGAGCCGGGCCAGGTCGTTCCCGCACGAGTTCTCCGGCGGCATGCGCCAGCGCGTCGTCATCGCGCTGGCCATCGCCAACCGGCCGTCCGTCCTGGTCGCGGACGAGCCCACCACCGCCCTCGACGTCACCGTGCAGGCCCAGATCCTGGACGTCCTGCGGCTGGCGCAGAGGGAGACCGGGGCCGGACTCGTCCTCATCACGCACGACCTCGGGGTCGTCGCCGGGCACGCGGACGACATCGCCGTCATGTACGCGGGCCGGATCGTGGAACGGGCGGGCGTGGACGAGCTGTTCCGCCGGCCCACGATGCCGTACACCGCGCGGCTGCTCGCCGCCGTGCCCACCGTCGACAGCGGCGTCCACCGGCCCCTCGTCCCGATCGGCGGGGAACCGCCCGTCCTCGTGGACCTCCCGGCAGGCTGCCCCTTCGCGAGCCGCTGCGCCGTCGCCCGCGACGACTGCCGGGCCGACGAGCCCGAGCTGCGCGAGATCACCGGGCACGGCCACGCGGCCTGCCTGCGCGCGGACGAGATCGCCGCCGGGACCCTGGACCCCACCGGGGACACCGGACCGGCCGACCCGCCCGCCGACTTGTCGGACGGGCCGGGCGGGCGGGCCACCGGCGATGTGGTGCTCAAGGTCGAGGACCTGGTCAAGACCTTCCCGGTCACCAGGGGCGCCGTCCTCAAGCGCCGGGTCGGCACGCTGCACGCCGTCGACCGGGTGAGCTTCGAACTGCGCGCCGGGGAGACCCTGGGGCTGGTGGGCGAGTCGGGCAGCGGCAAGACCACCACCCTGCTGGAGGTCCTCCGGCTGAAGCGGCCCGAGGGCGGCCGGATCGAGGTCGACGGCACCGACGTCGCGACGGTCGGCACCACCGCGCGGGCCCGGGAGCTGCGGCGGGACGTGCAGATCGTCATGCAGGACCCGATGGGGGCCCTGAACCCGAGGCTGCCGGTCTTCCAACTGCTCGCCGAACCCCTGCGGGCCATCGGACGGGACCGCGAGTCGATCGGCTCCCGCGTCCACGAACTGCTCGCCCTGGTCGGCCTGGACGCCTCGGTGGCCGACCGCTTCCCGGCCGCGCTCTCCGGCGGCCAGCGCCAGCGGATCGGCATCGCCAGGGCCCTGGCCACCGAGCCGAAACTGCTCGCCCTGGACGAACCGCTCTCGGCCCTGGACGTGTCGGTGCAGGCCGGGGTGATCAACCTGCTGGCCCGGCTCAAGCGCGAACTCGGCCTCGCCTACCTCGTGGTCGCCCACGACCTGGCCGTGGTCCGGTACGTCTCCGACCGCATCGCGGTGATGTACCTGGGGCAGATCGTCGAGACCGGGGGGACGGAAGACCTTTTCTCCGACCCGAAGCACCCCTACACCCGGGCGCTGCTGTCGGCGATCCCGGTGCCCGACCCGCGGCGGGAACGCACCCGCGAACGCGTCGTGCTGCGGGGCGAGCAGCCGAGCGCCGCCCGCCCGCCCGCGGGCTGCGTCTTCGTCGACCGCTGTCCGCTGTACCGCCTCGCCGGGGAGGACGTGCGCGAACGCTGCCGCACGGAACGCCCCGCGCCGACGGCGGTGGCCGGGCGGCCCGGCCACCAGTACGCCTGTCACGCCGTCTGACCCGGCCCGCGGCACGCCGGGGCGCCGCCGCCCCCCCCGCCCACGAACACAGTTCGTCCCCCGTACCACCGAACCAGAAAGAACCCTTCCGCCATGCGCGCAAGACTCGCCCTGCCCATCGCCCTCGTCGCCGCCGTCTCGGTCGCCGCCACCGCGTGCGACTCCTCAGCCGGGAAGGACGCGACGGACCCGGCGAAGGGCACCCCGAAGACCGCGTCGGCCGCGGCCGACTACAACCCGGTGCCGTACGACCGGATCAAGGACGGCGGCACCTACACCACCGCCGGGACCTTCGACGACCAGGGCAACCCGTTCAACGTCAACGCCACCCTGACCGCGGCCCGGATCTGGGCCTGGTACAACGCCGACGCGATCACGTACTCGCCCACCGGAGAGGTGCAGTACAACCCGGACTACTACAGCGACGTGAAGGTCTCCGTCGAGGGCGGCCGGCAGACGGTCACGCTGACCATCAACGAGAAGGCCGCCTTCAACGACGGCACCCCGATCGACTGGACCGCCATCGAGGCCACCTGGAAGGCCAACAACGGCTCGAACAAGTCGTACGACGCCTCGTCCACCGACGGCTACGACCAGATCACCTCGGTCCACAAGGGCGCGAACGCCAAGCATGCCGTCATCGAGTTCAAGGGCGTCAACGCCGCCTGGACGACCCTGTTCACCACCTTCCTGCACCCGAAGGCGGCCACCGTCGCCAACTTCAACAAGGCGTACGTCAAGAAGGCCCACCCGGAGTGGGGCGCGGGCCCGTACACGGTCGGCAAGTGGGACACCCACTCGGGCGGCGTCACCTTCGTCCGCAACCCGAAGTGGTGGGGCAAGAAGGGCAAGCTCGACAAGCGCGTCTACGTCAACCTGGAGTCGACCGCAGCGGTCAATGCCTTCAAGAACGGCCAGCTCGACTACACCTCGGCCGTCGACGCGGAGAGCCTCAAGCAGGTCAAGGGGCTCAAGGGGACTGAGATCCGCAGCGGCGGCAGCCCCTTCGAGTACTCGCTCTACTTCAACACGAAGTCGGCGAACCTCTCGGACAAGGCCGTCCGCAAGGCCATCCAGCAGAGCATCGACCGCTCCCAGATCGCGAAGATCCAGTTCCAGGGGCTGGACCACAAGGAGCCGCTGCCCGGCTCGGCGTTCCTGTACAGCTTCCAGAAGGGCTATCAGGACAATGTCGCGGCCGTGCTGAAGTACTCGCCGGACGAGGCGAGGAAGACCCTCGACGCGGCCGGCTGGAAGCCCGGCGGCGACGGCATCCGGGTCAAGGACGGCAAGCGGCTCCAGGTCGGCTACACGATCCTCGGCGACGAGCCGCTGGACAAGGCCGTCGCCGGTGCCTTCACCGCGATGCTGAAGCCGGTCGGCGTCGAACTCGTCGTCAAGAAGGCCGACCCCGCGGACTTCTCCGAGATCCTCAGCGAGCGCAGGTTCGACCTCTTCCTGTCGGGGAACCGCTCCATGGACCCGTTCGGCGCCCGCTACCTGTGCGACTTCTACTGCTCGGACCGTGACTCCAACATCACCGGCTCCGGCACCCCGGCCCTGGACGAGGAGATCCGGGCCACCGCCGACATCGCGGACCTCGACGAGCAGATCGCGGCGGCCAACGAGGTCGAGCGGAAGGCGCTCCAGCAGTACGCCTTCCTGCCGCTGTTCAGCGGCCCTTCGACCTACAGCGTGAAGAAGGGCCTCGCCAACGTCGGCGCCACGATCTTCCACAGCCCGCTGCCGGAGACGATCGGCTGGGAGAAGTAGCCCGCACACATCCGGTCCCGGTCCCGGTCCCGGTCCCGGCGCGGTCGCCCGACCGCGCCGGGACGTCAGACCGCGCCGGGATGTCAGATCGCGTCCAGGGGCGCCGCGTCGTACACCCGCCCGATCCGCGCCATCAGCTCCTCGTCCACCGCGAACTCCGTGCCGTCGATCCGCCGGACCGGCGCGATGCCCTGCGAGCTGGTGAGGAACGCCGAGCCGAACGCGGACAGCGTGTCCAGCGTCACCGGGCGCCGCACGGACTCCGTCCCCGCACCGGGCAGGCCCCGCTCCAGCAGCGCCATGGTGATGCCGATCAGGCACGGCGCGTCGGGCCAGACCACCGAAGTGCCGTCCCAGAAGCCGATGTTGGTGATCGCCCCTTCCGTCACCGTGCCGTCCGGCGCGGTCAGCAGGGCCTCGTCGAAACCGGCACGTGCGGCCAGCCGCGCGTAGTACGTCTGGCCGAACTCCCCGGGGCGCTTGATGTGCGGCACGGTGCGGACGTACGGGACGGACATCAGGGCGTGCGGTTCGGCGGACTTCCGGGCCGGCCCGCGCACCGTCACCATGACGGTGGTCTCCTCGTCGCCCGGGGACAGGAAGCCGTGCACCCGGACCGAGGCGTCCCGCACCCCGGCACCGTCCAGCGCGTGCCGGACCAGCCCGCGGACCCGCTCCCCGTCCAGCGGCCGCTCGAACAACTCCCGGTTCGCGGCGTCCAGCCGGGCCAGATGCAGCGCGAGACCGCGTACCTTCCCGTCCCTGACCTGCATGGCGGTGAAATGGCCGTAGCCGAGGAAGGCCGGAATCCGCAGGTCCTCCTCGGTGGCCGGTCGCCCGTCGAACTCGGCGTACGGAAAGGGCTGGGGCGGGGGAGTCGTCATGCCCCCACCGTAGGGCCGGGGGCCGGGGGCCGGGGGCCGGGGGCCGGGGGCCGGGGGCCGGGGCCGGGGCCGGTCAGGACGGTTCCGGTGCGTGCGTGGTCAGGAACACGGCGGTTCGTCGGGCGTGCCCTCGGGCAGCAACTTGCGCTCGGCGGCGGTGTAGTCCCGCCCGGCGGCGTCGCAGAGCGCCCGGAACTGTGACTCGGGCCGCAGGTCGAAGCTCTGCTTCACACCTTTCGACTCGACGGTCAGACGGTGCCCGTCGAGGTGGAGCAGGCCCGGTGGTACAGGCATCGAGAAGTTGTCACGGCTCTTCTTCGGGTCGATGAAATGGAGGCGCTTGTCGCGGAAGGCGACAACACGCCCGTCCGCTGTCAGACCGGCGAGCTGGTCCTCCGTCTTCCACGACACGGGCGGTGCGACCGACTTCCGGCTCGACACGTTCCAGACCTGCGCCCGGGTGTCGGTGTTGACGACCGCGAGGTGCGTGCCCGCCGGGTCGAAGACGAACGACGCGGGGTACTGGGCGGCGGGCGGCCCCGTGGTGATGGGCATCCTGCGCAGTGTGGTCACGAGCCGGGAGTCGCGCAGATCCCACACCAGGACCGCGTTGCGCCCGATGGTGGAGCCGAATGTCGCCGTCGCGACCTGCCCGGGGTGCTTCGGTCTTGCGGCGAGCTGAATGTTTCCGAAGTGGACGTCGTCCCCGCTGCCGCCGTCACGCGCGTCCCGGTGGATCGAGAAGGGGCGCGTCGTCACCTTCCCGGTGGCGGTGTCCACCCGCGCCAGCCGGGCGTCGGCGGAGACGACGGCGATCTCGCTGCCGCCGACGCCGACCACAGCCATGACCTGGTCGAAGTCCGGCAGCGCGTCGGTCAGGGGAGTGGACCGTGACCCGGCGTCGTCCATCGAATGGGAACGGAGGAGTCTGCCGTTTTCCCCCCACACCACCAGCCGTTGGGAGTCAGCGGTCCACGCCGCCGTCCAATCCCTCGCCCAGCCTTTCGACCGGATCGGCCGGGGAAGGCGGAAGGACCGAATCCGCTCGCGGCGGGAAGTGTCCAGGACACTGATCCGCCCATCCGCGAGCCGGGCGAGGCGTCCCCCGTCGGGAGACAGCGTCTCCACGCTCTCTTCCAGCCGGCCGGACCGGAAGCGCTCGCCGCCGACCGGTTCGGCCCGTGCTTCCAGCAGGGTCGACCCCAGGATCGCCAGGACCGTCGGCCCTTCTCCCTCTCCCGGGACGACGGCGATCTCCGGCCAGTTCCCGAAGCCGGCACTGGGGAGGCGGGTGTGGTACGCGCGGCTGCCGCGTACGTCGAGCAGAAGGATCTCCACGTACTCCAGCTCCGCGCCCGTGCCCGGTTCGACGGTCGCCATGTCGTAGGTGTAGCGCTCGGTGACGTCGTACTGGAAAGCGCTGGACGCCTCGTACGCACGCCCCGGTGTCCGGCCGAGTTCCAGCGCCTTTCCGGGTTCGTCCCTCTCGGGAGCGACGAGGTTTCCGCCCTCCCGGAACCTCGCGTGCCCCGAAGCGTTCACGTTCCTGGAGTACAGCAGACGTCCGGACGAGAGGTCCCGCACCTCCACGGTTCCCTCGCCCTCCCCAGGAGCGGGAATGACCGCCACGGAGTCCGCGTCGGAGGTGAACGCCACATCGCCCAGGCTCTTCCCCAGCGCGATCCGGTGGGTCGCCCCCGGCCCGTCGTCGAGGCCGGTCCCCCATACGTCCACGAGGGCCCTGCTGCACCGCTTCCCGGCGGTGACGCACCCTTCGGCGGGGACGATCCCCAGGAGGAGCCGGCTGCTGTCGCTGCTGAAGTCCAGCCTCGTGTCCATGCCTCCGCGGAGTTCGTAGGGGCTGCTCGTCAGTACCGCGGGGCGTTTCGCGCCGTCACCGCCCGTCCGCCACAGGCGGACGTCCCCCGTGGGGACGGCGGCCGCGACGAAGCGCCCGTCGGGGCTCATCACAACCCGCAGATCGCCCGCGGGGACGTCGCCGAGTTCGCGCGCGCGGCGCTCACCGCCCGGGGCACCGGTGACCACGGTCAGCGCCGACTGGCCGCCCGAGACCTCCGATTCCACCACCAGCGTCCGGCCGTCGTCGCTCGCGGCCAGACTCTCGACGTCGCCGCGCCACAGGTCCGGATACGAGCCCGTGACGTACTGCCCCCGCACGTACTGGTTCATCAGCGCCTGCCGGCTCTGCGGGGTGTCCGCCGCGTGCCACGCCGCCAGGGCCAACTGCAGTGCCGTGCCCGGATCGTCGGGCGGGCGCTGTTCCGCGGCCTGGGCGAGGAGGCCGGACGCCTGGGTGCGCAGCTGCCGCTCGGTGTCCCGGAGGCTCCGGTACGTGATGAACACCAGGACGACCGCGAGAGCGGTCAAGGTGGCCAGCACCGCCACGGCGGCCTGCCGCAGACGGGTGCCGCGCCGTGCGTGCCGCCTGCTGAGGCGGACGTACTCCCGCTCGGCCGCCGGGATGTCGTCCGGGTCGGGGTGCTCGGCCATCCGGCGTTCCGCCTCGGCCAGGTCCGTGCCGCCGAGGAGGCGGGCGGGCTCGCGCTGCTGGGACCGCCAGCGGTCCAGGTCGGCGCGCACCTGCTCCTGCCAGAGGCGGAAGTCGCGGGACTCGGTGAGCCAGCGCCGGAGGCGGGGCCAGTGGACGGTCAGGGCCTCGTGCGCCAGGTCGACGATCTCCTCGTGCCCGTCGCCGCCCGGCGCGTGGGAGAGGACGACGAGCTTGTCCGGGGCGAGCCTGCGCGCGATCCCGACGAGCTCCGGGGCGAGGTCGGCCGCGCGGGTCGGCCTGCGGGTGAAGGCGTCGCCGTCGCCCGGGCGGGCGAGCTGGACGAAGAGCCGCCGGGCGAGGCCCCGTTCGGACTTCGACAGCTTCTCGTAGGCGTCGTCGGCGGCACCGACCAGCGCGCCCGCGACCCCGCCCAGCCCGTCGTACGCCGCGTGCGTGAGCATGGCCCGGCTGCGCCGCCGCCACAGCTCGGTCAGCGCGAACTGGACCAGCGGCATGCGGCCGGGCTCGTCGCCCGCGTCCGCGACGATCCGCTCCGGCAGGCCCGCCTCGAACCACAGCCCGGGCACGGCGTCGACCGGTGCGGTCACCGCCCGCCCGAGGTCCTCCGGGGCCAGTGGTGCGAGGAACCGGACGGCCTCGCTGACGAGGTCGGAGGTGTCGGCCGTGATCAGCGCGTCGAGGGACCCGGGGCGGGCCGTCGCGACGACCCGCAGGCCCCCGCCCGCCAGGCCGTCCAGCAGGCCGAGGAGCGCCCGGCCGGCATCGGGCCCGGCGCTCACGTACTCCTCCAGCTGGTCCACGAAGAGGACGTGGCCGCCGGAGCCCCCGCCCCGGGCCAGCACCCGGGCGCGCAGCTCGGCGGCGAAGTCGCCGTTCGCCTCCAGCAGGCCCGCCAACTCCTCGGCCCGCACGAGGCGTTCGACCTCGCCCAGCTCCGGCTCCAGCACCCCGGCCAGCGCCCGTGCGACGACCGCGGCGGGGCGCACCCCCGGCACGGGCCGCAGCTCCGTCACGCCCGCCCCGGCCGCCCGCAGACGGGGCAGCACACCGGCGCTCACGAGCGACGACTTGCCGCACCCCGACGGCCCGGCCACCAGCGTCAGGGAACGCCCGCGGACGGCGGCGAGCAGCCGCTCGGTGTCGGCGTCCCGGCCGTGGAAGAACTCGGCGTCGTCCCCGGTGAACGCGGTAAGCCCCCGGAACGGGCAACGCGGCACCAGCGTCGCCTCGTCGACCAGATCGGCCGAGGGCAGCAGATACGCGGTGCGCTCCTCCACGTGGGCGGCGACCGTCATGCCGACGACGCCGTCCTGCGCGTCGTCCCAGACCGGCGCCCCGCTGAAGCCCTTCACGACGCGCGGACCGGGCTCCTCGGTCTCCATCTGCACCCAGCCGGACCCCAGCCCGGCGCGCAGGGTGCCGTGGGCCCAGACACCGTGCCCCGCGTCGGCCGGGAACCCCATGGTCCGGAAGGGGTGTTCCCACACGTCCGTCCCGTCGACCAGCGGTGCGGGCCGGGTGCCCCCGACCGGTCCGTCGAGCCGCAGCAGTGCGACGTCGCCGCCGCCCGCGCGCCAGGACTCCACAATCGCGCGCGTCCGGGGGCGGCCGGCGACCAGGGGGAAGTCGATCTCGACGGCCCGGTCGGGCGGCTCCTCGGGACCGGTCCCCGGCAGCCCGAGCGCTCTGGCGACGACATGCGCACAGGTGCACAACACGTCGCCGGCGACCAGGAATCCGGCTCCGACCACCCTGCCGTCGCCCGCGTACACCCGTGCCTGCGACGCCTCCAGGGCGTCGCTCCCCCGTAACACAGCCATGGACAGCCCCTCGCGGATCCCGGACGGCGATGTGGCGATGTGTCGTACCCGTCGAACCGGCGTCTTCGGGGCATCACGGTACGCACAACTTCCGTGCGGAACACGTGTTTCGGCGGATTGCCGGTCAACCCGGCCATCAGGGAGGGGAGGAACGGGGGATCCGGTGGGACCGGATCGAACGGGCTTGACCTCAACCATGGTTGACGTAAGAGCCTCTTCGCATGGAACTCACCGAAGCACCCGTGTCCACCGTTTCCACGACCGGCTCCACCGCGCCCCTGAAGGTCGCGGTCATCATCGCCAGCAACCGCGAGGGGAGGTTCGCCCCCGTCGTCTCCAACTGGTTCCTCTCCCGCACCGCGGACCGCCCCGACATCGAGACGGACGTGATCGACGTCGCGGAGCTCGACCTCCCGGTCGCCCTCTCCTACCGGCCCGACCCCGACGCGCAGGCCCGGCTCGCGGCCGTCTCGTCGAGGCTGGCGGCGGCCGACGCCTTCGTCGTCGTCACCCCCGAGTACAACCACTCCTTCCCGGCCCCGCTGAAGAACCTCATCGACTGGCACCGCGACGAGTGGCAGGCCAAGCCCGTCGCGTTCGTCTCGTACGGCGGGGTGTCCGGCGGGCTGCGGGCCGTCGAGCACCTGCGGCAGGTCTTCGCGGAGCTGCACACGGTCGGCATCCGCGACACCGTGTCCTTCCACAACGCGGGCGCCCTGTTCGACGACGAGGGCCGGCACCTGGACCCGGCGGGCTGCGACGCGGCGGCCAAGGTGCTGCTCGACCAGCTGGTCTGGTGGGGGCACGCGCTGCGCGACGCCAAGGCCGTGCGCCCGTACGGCCACTGACCGCGGGCGGTGCCGGGCCGGGCCGTCCGCCCGGCACCCGGCCGTCGTGCCGGTCGCGCGGCGCCGGGCCGTTTTCCGCACGACAATCGGGGCAGGGGCGGGGCGTCCCGCGGCGGCCCGGCCGCAACCGACCCACGAGGGAGCCGAGAGTGACGACGACGTCGGCATGGCTGACCGTACTGACCACGACGGACAGCGAGGAGAAGGCCCAGGCCCTGGCCCGGGGCGTGGTGGAGGCGCGGCTCGCCGCGTGCGCGCAGATCTCCGCGCCCGTCACCTCGGTCTACCACTGGCGGAGCGCCATCGAGACGGCGAAGGAGTGGCAGCTGCTGTTCAAGACGACGGCAGAGCGGTACGACGAACTGGAGGCCCATCTCCGGGAGGCGCACGACTACGAGACCCCGGAGATCATCGCGATCCCGATCCTCCGGGGGAGCGCCCGCTACCTCGCCTGGGTCTCGGCCGGGACCGCCCCGCTCACCTCCCTGTGACACCGGGCCCGACGGCACGGACGGACGAAGGCACGGCCGGACGAAGGCACGGACGGGGTACGGACGGCACGGCGGTGCGGCCGGGGCGGCGGCGGTACGGACGGCGCGGCGGGTGGGGCTACTCCCCGTCCTCCGCCGCCAACGCCCTGCCGATCCCGGGCTCCCGCGGCCCCAGGAAGTGCGGATCGGGCCTGAACACCGCGTCCAGCGCCGCCTTCCCCGCCGCGAACACCTCCCGCGTCCCGCCGTAGTACCAGGTCGCGTCGTGCACGGCGTCGACGCCGACGCCGTACGCGTCGATACCGGCGGTCCGGCACAGCGCGATCGCCCGGCGGATGTGGAACCCCTGGCTCACCAGCACCGCCCGGTCGACCCCGAAGATCTTCTTGGCCCGTACGCAGGAGTCCCAGGTGTCGAACCCGGCGAAGTCGCTCACGATCCGCCGGTCCGGGACGCCCCGCTCCCTGAGGAAGGTGCGCATGGCCTCCGGCTCGTCGTACTCCTTCCGGCTGTTGTCGCCGGTCACGAGCACGACCTTCACCTTCCCGTCCCGGTACAGCTCGGCGGCGGTCCGCAGCCGGTTCGCCAGGTACGGCGACGGCCTGCCCTGCCACAGCCCCGCCCCGAACACCACGGCCACCTGCTGGGCGGGCGCGTCCGCGACCGTCCTGACGCGGGCGTCGGCGACGGTGTACATCCAGGTCGCGGGCGCCAGCGCGGCCACGCACGCGAGCATCACCCCCTGCACGGCCCGCCGCTGCCCGCGCCGTGTCCGGGGAAACCTCGGCCGCAACCGCCCGAGCAGCCGCAGTCCCGGCCGTTTCATCCGCATGGAGTCCCTTCCTTCCGCGCCGGGGGCCGCCGCCCCCACCTGATCGGACGACCGGCGGACCCAAAGGGTTGCGAATCGGGCGGACGGGTTCGGACGGGCGGCCCGCGCAGCCGCCTGATCCCGCTCGCCGGACCGGCCGTCTACTGTCGGAACCATGGACGGTACGCAGGGCCACGGCACGGACGGCACGCAGGGCCACGGCACGGCCCCCTACGGCCCGGCGGACGCCGAGCGCTGGGACACCGAGCCGGACAAACGGCCGGGCCGCACCGCCTTCCAGCGCGACCGCGCCCGGGTGCTGCACTCCGCCGCGCTGCGTCGGCTCGCCGGGAAGACCCAGGTGGTCACCCCCGGCACCCGCGGCCACGCCTGGGACGCCAGCCCGCGGACCCGGCTCACCCACTCCCTCGAATGCGCCCAGGTCGGCCGCGAGCTCGGGGCCGCGCTCGGCTGCGACCCCGACCTCGTCGAGACGGCCTGCCTCGCCCACGACCTGGGCCACCCGCCGTTCGGGCACAACGGCGAGCAGGCGCTCAACGACTTCGCGTCGGACTGCGGAGGCTTCGAGGGCAACGCCCAGTCGCTGCGGCTGCTGACCCGGCTCGAACCCAAGCGCTTCGTGCCCGACACCCGGACCGGCGCACTGGTCAGCGTCGGCCTCAACCTGACCCGGGCCGCCCTGGACGCCGCCACCAAGTACCCCTGGCCGCGCGGCGCGCACCCCACCGACCCCGGCTCACCGAAATTCGGGGTGTACGAGGACGACCTGCCGGTCTTCTCCTGGGCCCGCAGGGGCGCGCCGGAGAACCGCAAGTGCTTCGAGGCCCAGGTCATGGACTGGTCCGACGACGTCGCGTACTCCGTGCACGACTTCGAGGACGGGCTGCACGCCGGGCACATCGACCCCGGCTGCCTCTACGCCGAGCCCGAACGCGACGAGATCTGGGCGGTCGCCATCGGCCGCTACGTCCCGGCGGACACCGACCCCGAGGAACTGGCCGAGGCCCTCGACCGGCTCATCGACCAGGACTGGTGGCCGCACGGCTACGACGGCTCCGCCGTCGCGCAGGCCCGGCTGAAGGACGCCACGAGCCAGCTGATCGGCCGGTTCTGCCTCGCCGCCGAGAGCAGCACCCGGCAGGCGTACGGCACGGGCCGCCTCGGCCGGTACGCCGCCGAGCTCGTCGTCCCCCGCGAGACCCGCAACGAATGCGCGGTCCTCAAGGCGGTCGCCGACCGGTACGTCATGCAGCGCGCCGAACAGGAGGCGATCCGCGCCGACCAGCGGATCGTCATCGCCGAGCTGGCCGCCGCACTGACCGCGCGCGCCCCGAAGGGGCTGGAGCCGCAGTTCCGGGCGCTGTTCGACGCCGCGCCCGACGACCGGGCCCGCAAGCGGGTCCTGGTCGACCAGATCGCCGCCCTCACCGACGCGTCGGCCCGCTCCCTGCACGCCTCGCTCGCCCTGCGCCCCTGACCGGCCGCGCCGGTCCGCTCCGGCCCGCTCCGGTCCGCGCCGCGCCGATCCGGTCCGGGCCGCGTGGGACGTCCCCCCGCCGTTCCCCGCCCCACCGGACCCGCCGGACCCACCGTTCCCCGCCCCCCGACGCGGCCCTCACCCCGCTTCCCGGTCGGCCCTCCGCCCGACTCCGCCCGGGGGACACTCGTCCATCAGCGCGTCGCCCAGCAGCGTCCGGCGGTGGATCACCGCGGAGCCCTGCCGCTCCGAGGCGACCAGCCCCGCTTCCCGCAGCACCGTCGCGTGCCGGCTCGCCGTCGACAGGGTCAGCCGCAGCACCGCGGCCAGCTGCGTCGTCGTCATCGGCCGCTCCAGCACGTCCAGCGCGGCGGCCCGGGAACGGCCGATGAGCCGGGCCACTCCCGGTGTCCGCGAACCGGCGTCGCGCCGTGCGGCCCTGGACCGCTCCAGCCAGCCCGCAGCCGGGGACAGCGGATGGACCAGCACCTGCGGCAGCCCGGGGTCGGCCAGCATGACCGGGTGGCGCACGCAGAAGAACGCCGGGACGATCGTGAGCGGCCGGCCGTTCAGCGGCTTGTCCCGGGACACCGGGTACGGGGCCTCCAGCAGCCGGCTCTCGTTCCGCCAGTCCAGGTCGGGGCCGTAGCTGGCGAGCAGGCCGCTGCTGCCCGAGCCCAGCGCCGCCCGCGCGCGCACCGGCCGGTCGGTTGCCACCGCGGCCCGGATGTCGTCCGCGTACGGCTGGACCGCCACCGCGTACGTGCGGCGCAGCGCCTCGCCCAGCCGTCCCAGCGCCCGCCGGTCACCGCCCGCGAGCAGCCGCGCCCCGCCCGGCATCCGGCCGGGCGGGTGGAGCATGGAGATCTCCCGGTCCAGTTCGGCCATCGGGGTCGACAGCACCCGGTCGATGCCGGTCTCCAGATCGGTGTCGCCCTGCCCCGGGGTCAGGAAGTCCGGGAAGAACGCGGCGTGCGGGCACAGCCGGGTCAGGGCGGTCACCGTTCCCCCCAGGCCCGCCCGCGCGATCGCCGCCCGGACCTCGCGCCGCCACGGGTCGAAGACCACCGCCGCCTGCCGGTTCTGCAACAGGTGCAGGGCGAGCACGAGTTCCCACATCGGATCCGGGCCCGGTGCGACCCGCAGCCGGTTCAGGTCCTCGCTGGTGAAGTGGATGCGTAGCATGCGCCCCCCGCACGTCCTGTCCTCCGCGCCGCCCCGGGGCCCCGTCGGGCCGTCCCCACCGGCGCCGGATTCCCACAGTAGCCAGTCGTCCCGGCCGGGCAAACGGGATCGGGCCCGTCTGCGAGCCGCGCCGCGGGCCGCGGGCCGCGGTAGCAGACTGGGACCGACCACTGGGGGTGACCTGATCGGGGTACACCCTCTTTCGTCATCACGCTGCGTGCGGGACGCTCGCAGTTGGCGGCGACGCGAAGCAAGCACCGAGGAGGCATCAAGTGGTCGACGCACATCGGACGTTCGTCATCGTCGGCGGAGGACTGGCCGGAGCGAAGGCAGCGGAGACCCTCCGGGCGGAGGGTTTCAGCGGCCGGGTGATCCTCCTCGGCGACGAACGCGACCATCCGTACGAACGGCCGCCGCTCTCCAAGGGCTACCTGTCCGGCAAGGAGGACCGCAACAGCGTCTTCGTCCACGACACCGCCTGGTACGCGGGCGCCGAGATCGAGCTGCACCTGGGCCAGCCCGTCACCTCGCTCGACCGGGAGGCCCGCTCCGTACGGCTCGGCGACGGCACCGTCGTCCACTACGACAAGCTGCTGCTCGCCACCGGGGCCGAACCGCGCCGCCTCCCCGTCCCGGGCACGGACCTGGCCGGCGTCCACCATCTGCGCCGCCTCGCCCACGCCGACCGGCTGCGCAACGTCCTGACCTCGCTCGGCCGCGACAACGGCCACCTGGTGATCGCCGGGGCCGGGTGGATCGGGCTGGAGGTCGCGGCGGCGGCCCGCGGCTACGGCGCCGAGGTCACCGTCGTCGAACCGGAACCGACCCCGCTGCACCAGGTCGTCGGCCCCGAACTCGGCCAGATCTTCACCGACCTGCACAGCGACCACGGGGTCCGCTTCCACTTCGGCGTCCGCCTCACCGAGATCATCGGCCAGGACGGCCTGGTGCTCGCCGTCCGCACCGACGACGGAGAGGAGCACCCCGCCCACGACGTCCTCGCCGCGATCGGCGCCGCCCCCCGCACCGCCCTCGCCGAGACCGCCGGGCTCGCCATGGCCCCCCGCGCGGACGGCGGCGGCATCGCCGTGGACGCCTCCCTGCGCACCAGCGACCCGCACATCTTCGCCGCCGGTGACGTCGCCAACGTGGCCCATCCGCTGCTCGGGTCCCGGCTGCGCGTGGAGCACTGGGCGAACGCGCTGAACAGCGGCCCGGCCGCGGCCCGCGCCATGCTCGGCCAGGAGGTGAGCTACGACCGGGTGCCGTACTTCTTCTCCGACCAGTACGACCTCGGCCTGGAGTACTCCGGCTGGGCGCCGCCGGGCAGCTACGACCAGGTGGTCATCCGCGGCGACGCGGGGAAGCGCGAGTTCATCGCCTTCTGGCTGAAGGACCGCCGGGTGCTGGCCGGCATGAACGTCAACGTGTGGGACGTCACCGAGACCGTGCAGGGGCTGATCAGGGCCGGCCGGCAGGTCGACCCGGACGCGCTGGCGGACCCGTCGGTGCCGCTGGACGCCCTGGGCTGAACCGCGCCCGGTACGCCGGACCCCGCCCGGTCCCCCCGGGCCGCGCCCGGCGTACCGGAGCGGCGGGTTCCGCGGATCACAGCGCCGCGCGGTCCGGCTGTCCGCCCCCACCCGTAGAATTCACCCGTGGCAGGCAGGATCAATGACGACGATGTGAAGGCGGTACGGGACGCGGTCCCGATCGACGCCGTCGTGTCCGAGTACCTCCAGCTGCGCAACGCGGGCGGTGGCAACCTCAAGGGGCTCTGTCCGTTCCACGACGAGAAGTCCCCCTCCTTCCAGGTCAGTCCGAGCAAGGGTCTCTTCCACTGCTTCGGCTGCCAGGAGGGCGGCGACACGATCGCCTTCGTGATGAAGATCGACCACCTCTCGTTCTCCGAGACGGTCGAGCGGCTCGCCGCCAAGGCGGGCATCACCCTGCGCTACGAGGAGGGCGGGTACAACCCCTCCCACCAGCGCGGCGAGCGCATCCGGCTGGTCGAGGCGCACAAGGCCGCCGCCCGGTTCTACGTCGAGCAGCTGGAGAGCCCCGAGGCCGAGATCGGCCGGAAGTTCCTCGCCGAGCGGGGCTTCGACCAGGCCGCCGCCGCCCACTTCGGCGTCGGCTACAGCCCGGCCGGCTGGGACCACCTCACCCGCTACCTGCGCGGCCAGGGCTTCAGCGACAAGGAGCTGATCGCCTCCGGCCTCTCCCAGGACGGCAGGCGCGGCCCCATCGACCGCTTCCGCGGCCGGCTGATGTGGCCGATCAGCGACACCGCCGGCGACGTCGTCGGGTTCGGCGCCCGCAAGCTGCGCGAGGACGACAACGGACCGAAGTACCTCAACACCCCCGAGACCGCGATCTACAAGAAGTCCCAGGTGCTGTACGGCATCGACCTGGCGAAGAAGGACATCGCGAAGTCCAGCCGGGCCGTGGTCGTCGAGGGCTACACCGATGTCATGGCCTGCCACCTCGCCGGGGTCACCACCGCCATCGCCACCTGCGGCACGGCCTTCGGCGGCGACCACATCAAGATCCTGCGCCGGCTCCTGATGGACAACGGCAGCGCCCGGGTGATCTTCACGTTCGACGGCGACGCGGCCGGCCAGAAGGCCGCCCTGCGGGCCTTCGAGGACGACCAGAAGTTCGCCGCCGAGACGTACATCGCCATCGCCCCGGACGGCATGGACCCCTGCGACCTGCGGCTGGTCAAGGGCGACGACGCCGTGCGCGACCTGGTCGAGCCGCGCACCCCGCTCTTCGAGTTCGCACTCCGCCAGATCGTCTCCAGGTACGACCTGGAGACCCCGGCGGGCCGCGCCGCCGCGCTCGACGAGGCGGCCCCCGTCGTCGCCAAGATCAAGACGGGCAGCGTGCAGCGCGAGGTCGCCGTCCAGCTGGCCGGCTTCGTCGGCATCCTGGACCAGGAGTACGTGGTGCACCGGGTCAACCAGCTCGCCCAGTGGGCCCGCGGGCGGGGCGGCGACCGGCGCGGCCCCGCACGGCCCGCCGCGCGGGGCGGCGACCGGCACCAGGAGGTGCAGGCCCCCGTGACCCCGTCCGGCCCCGCGCTCAACCTCCGCAGCCCCGCCCACCGCACCGAACGCGAACTGCTCAAGCTCGCCCTGCAAAAACCCGAGCTGGTCTCGCCCGCGTTCGACGCCTACGGGGCCGACGAGTTCACCGCCCCGCCCTACGCCGCCGTGCGCCAGTGCATCGAGGAGGCGGGCGGCGCCGAACAGGGCCTCGCCGACAGCCGCGAGTACCTGGTCCGGGTGCTCGACGCGACGCCCAATGAGACGGTGCGCAACCTCGTCACCGAACTGGCCGTCGAGGTCTTCCACGGCAAGAGCATCGACGAGACCTACGCGGGCATGCAGCTCGTCCACGTCCGGCTGCGCGCCGTCGACCGCCGGATCGACGACGTCCAGAGCAGCCTGGCCCGGCTCGGCAGCAACGTCGCCCCGGACCACCTGGCCGCCGCGCAGAACGAGGTCTGGGTCCTCCAGCAGTACGCCCGGAGCCTGCGCGGCAACGGGGCCGCCGCGCTCTGACGTCCGGGGGCTTCGCGGAACCCGCGCTGGTGGGCGGCGATCCGCTCGTGGCCGCCGCGCTCTGACGCCCCGGGTGCTCCCGCGGTAACCGCCCGGTCACGGAACGGACTCAGAAAGTCCCCGCACGCCCCTCGTGACGGGGATGTGTCGTGCCCCACACTGAGGGCGGTGCCTGAGTCATCGGAACGCGGCCGGTCCACCGAACGGTGGCCCGCACCCGCGGTCCGGCAGCGATCACCTGGAGGTCGCCCCCGTGCAGACCCGGACCAAAACCGAGCACATCTCGGCCATCCCCGCGCAGAACCGGGCCGTACGGCATCCGGAGGCCGCGGTGGAACCCCCGCCCGCACCGGTCGACCCGCCGGACCCGCCGGAAGCGCTCGCGGAGGACCCGCCCGAGGTGCTCGCCGAGGAGCCGCCGGAGGCGCTCGCGGAGGAGTCCGAAGCCCCGGAACCGGGGCCGGGACGAGGACCGGGGCAGGGGGCGCGGAACCGTCCGGAGACCGGCACCACCTCCTCCGACCTCTTCCGCCAGTACCTGCGGGAGATAGGGCGGATACCCCTGCTCAGCGCCGCCGAGGAGGTGGAACTCGCCCGCTGCGTCGAGGCCGGGCTCTTCGCCGAGGAACGGCTCGCGCGCACCCCGGACCCCGACACCCGGCTGGCCGTCGACCTCGACCGGCTGGTGGTCATGGGGCGGATGGCCAAACGCCGCCTCATCGAGGCCAACCTCCGCCTCGTCGTCTCCGTCGCCAAGCGCTACATCGGGCGCGGGCTGACCATGCTCGACCTGGTCCAGGAGGGAAACCTCGGGCTGATCAGGGCGGTCGAGAAGTTCGACTACACCCGGGGCTACAAGTTCTCCACGTACGCGACCTGGTGGATCCGGCAGTCCATGTCCCGCGCCCTCGCCGACCAGGCGCGGACCATACGGGTCCCGGTGCACGTCGTCGAACTGATCAACCGCGTCGTGCGCGTCCAGCGCCGGCTGCTCCAGGAACGCGGCTGCGAACCCACGGCCGAGGAGGTCGCGGCCCAGCTCGACCTCACCCCGGAACGGGTCGGCGAGGTCCTGCGGCTCGCCCAGGAACCCGTCTCGCTGCACGCCCCGGTCGGCGAGGAGGACGTCGCCCTCGGCGACCTGATCGAGGACGGCGACGCCGCGTCCCCGGTCGAGTCCGCCGCCTTCCTGCTGCTGCGCGAGCACCTGGAGGCGGTGCTCTCCACCCTCGGCGAACGCGAACGGAAGGTGGTCCAGCTGCGCTACGGGCTGGCCGACGGGCGGCCCCGCACCCTGGAGGAGATCGGCCGGATCTTCGGCGTGACCCGCGAACGCATCCGCCAGATCGAGTCCAAGACGCTCGGCAAACTGCGGGACCACGCCTTCGCCGACCAGCTCCGCGGCTACCTCGACTGATGCGCGCGAGGGCCCGTGCCACCGGTCGGCGGCACGGGCCCTCGGGGGCCGAACGGGCGGTTCGCCTAGTCGACTTCGGCGACCGCCTGGGCGAACTGCGCCGAGTACAGCCGGGCGTAGGCGCCCCCGGAGGCCAACAGCTCCTCGTGCGTGCCCTGTTCGACGATCGAGCCGTTCTCCATCACCAGGATGACGTCGGCGTCCCGGATCGTGGAGAGCCGGTGCGCGATCACGAAGCTCGTGCGGCCGTGCGCGAGGCGCGCCATCGCCTTCTGGATCAGCACCTCGGTCCGGGTGTCGACGGAGCTGGTCGCCTCGTCGAGCACCAGGATCACCGGATCGGACAGGAACGCGCGGGCGATCGTGATCAGCTGCTTCTCACCCGCGCTGACCCCGGTGCCCTCGTCGTCGATCACCGTGTCGTAGCCGTCCGGGAGGGTGCGGATGAAGCGGTCGGCGTGGGCCGCCCGCGCCGCCTCCTCGATCTCCTCGCGGGTGACCTCGCGCGAGGCGCCGTACGCGATGTTGTCCGCGATCGAGCCGCCGAACAGCCAGGTGTCCTGGAGGACCATGCCGATCGACCGGCGCAGGTCGTCCCGCGACATCTTCGCCACGTCCACCCCGTCGAGCGCGATGCGCCCGCCGGTCACCTCGTAGAACCGCAGCAGCAGATTGACCAGGGTGGTCTTCCCCGCGCCGGTCGGGCCGACGATCGCGACCGTGTGGCCGGGCTCGACGTCCAGCGACAGGTTCTCGATCAGCGGCTTGTCCGGGTCGTAGCGGAACGACACCTTCTCCAGCGAGACCCCGCCCAGCAGCTTCCCGGGCCGCTCGGCCTTGCCGGGCCCGGGGTCGGCGCCCTGCTCCTCGGCGTCCAGCAGCTCGAAGATCCGCTCGGCCGACGCGACGCCCGACTGCACCAGGTTCGCCATCGAGGCGACCTGGGTCAGCGGCATCGAGAACTGGCGCGAGTACTGGATGAACGCCTGCACGTCACCGATGGACAGCGCGCCCGACGCGACCCGCAGCCCGCCGACGACGGCGACCAGCACGTAGTTCAGGTTCGACATGAACATCATCAGCGGCTGCATGATCCCGCTGTTGAACTGGGCCTTGGAACTCGCCTCGTACAGCGCCTCGTTCTGCTCGGCGAAGTCCTTCGCGGACTCCGCCTGCCGCCCGAAGACCTTCACCAGCGTGTGCCCGGTGTACATCTCCTCGATGTGGGCGTTGAGCTTGCCCGTGACCTGCCACTGCTGCACGAACTGGGGCTGCGAGCGCTTGCCGATCCTCGTCGCCACGACCACCGAGAGCGGCACCGTCACCAGGGCCACCAGGGCCAGCAGCGGCGAGACCCAGAACATCATGATCAGGACGCCGACGATGGTGAGCAGGGAGTTGATGAGCTGGCCCATCGTCTGCTGCATCGTCTGCGAGATGTTGTCGATGTCGTTCGTCGCCCGGCTGAGCACCTCGCCGCGCTTGGCCCGGTCGAAGTACGACAGCGGCAGCCGCGACAGCTTCGTCTGGATGTCCTCGCGCAGCTGGAATATGACCCGGTTGATGATCCGGATCGACAGCCGGGTGGCCACCAGCATCAGCAGCCCGGCCCCGACGTAGATCGCCAGCGCCAGCAGCAGCACGTCGCCCACCGCGCCGAAGTCGATGCCGTGCCCCGGGACGAAGTCCACCCCGGACAGCATGTCGGCGAGGCCGCTGTCGCCGTCGCGCATGCGCGCGATGGTCTCCTCCTTGGTCGCCCCCTCCGGCATCTGCCGGCCGACGAACCCGGCGAAGACCAGGTCGGTCGCCCGGCCGAGGATCTTCGGCCCGATCACCGACAGGGCGACGCTCACCGCGCAGGCCGCCAGCATCATGTAGAGCGGGATCTTCTCCGCCTCGAAACGCTTCAGCAGCCGTTTCGAGGACCCCTTGAAGTCCATGGAACGGTCGGTCGGCGCCCCGCCCGCCATCATGCGTCCGCCAGGACCGGCCATCACGCGGCCTCCGCTTCCGTCAGCTGGGAGAGCACGATCTCCCGGTACGTCTCATTGCCGGCCATCAGTTCGTGATGGGTGCCGGAGCCGACGACCCGGCCCTCGTCCAGCACCAGGATCCGGTCGGCCTCGCGGATGGTGGACACGCGCTGCGCCACGATCACCACGGTCGCGTCGGCGGTCTCCCGGGCCAGCGCGCCGCGCAGCGCGGCGTCGGTCGCGTAGTCCAGGGCCGAGAACGAGTCGTCGAAGAGATAGATCTCCGGCCGCTGCACCAGCGTCCTGGCTATGGAGAGCCGCTGCCGCTGCCCGCCGGAGACATTGGTGCCGCCCTGCGCGATCGGCGCGTCCAGGCCGTGCTCCAGGCCCTCGACGAACTCCTTGGCCTGGGCGACCTCCAGCGCGTGCCACAGCTCCTCGTCGGTCGCGTCCGGGTTCCCGTACCGCAGGTTCGTCGCGACCGTCCCGGAGAACAGGTACGGCTTCTGCGGGACGAGGCCCACGGTCTTCGCCAGCAGGACCGGGTCCAGCGTCCGCACGTCCGCGCCGTCCACCAGCACCTGGCCGTCCGTCACGTCGAACAGTCGCGGCACGAGCCCCAGCAGCGTCGACTTGCCGCTGCCCGTCGACCCGATGATCGCGGTGGTCTCGCCGGGGCGGGCCACCAGTTCCACCGACCGCAGCACCGGCTCCTCGGCGCCCGGGTAGCGGAAGTCCGCGCCGCGCACCTCCAGGTGGCCGCGGGCGCGCAGCTCGCGGACCGGCGCGACCGGCGGGACCACGCTCGACTCCGTCTCCAGGACCTCCTGGATGCGCTCGGCGCACACCTCGGCGCGAGGCACCATCATGAACATGAAGGTGGCCATCATCACCGACATGACGATCTGCATCAGATAGGCGAGGAAGGCGGTCAGCGCGCCGATCTCCATGCCGCCGCTGTCGATGCGGTGGGCGCCGAACCAGAGCACGGCGATCGACGAGACGTTCACGACCGTCATCACGGTCGGGAACATCAGCGCCGTCAGCCGGCCCGTGGCCAGCGCCACGTCCGTCAGCTCGGTGTTGGAGCCGCGGAAACGCTCCTCCTCGTACTCGTCGCGGACGAAGGCGCGGATGACCCGGTTGCCGGTGATCTGCTCGCGCAGCACCCGGTTCACCGTGTCGAGCCGCTCCTGCATCGTGCGGAACAGCGGGCGCATCCGCTTCACGATCAGACTCACCGAGATGCCCAGCACCGGCACCACCGCGAGCAGCACCGCCGACAGCGGGACGTCCTGGCCGAGCGCCATGACGATGCCGCCGACACACATGATCGGGGCCGACACCATCAGGGTGAACGTGGTCAGCACCAGCATCTGGATCTGCTGCACGTCATTGGTCGTACGGGTGATCAGCGAAGGAGCCCCGAACCGCCCGAGCTCGCGCGCCGAGAACGACTGGACCCGGTCGAAGACCGCGGCCCGCACGTCGCGGCCGAGCGCGGAGGCGGTACGGGCGCCGTAGTGGATGGCCCCCATGTTGCAGACCACCTGGCCGATGCTGACGGCGATCATGATGGCGCCGAATTCGAGGATGTAGCCGGTGTCCCCCTCGACGACGCCGTTGTCGATGATGTCGGCGTTCAGGGTGGGGAGGTAGAGGCTGGCACAGGTCTGCAGCAGCTGGAGGAGGACCAGCAGAGCGATGGGTTTCTTGTACGGACCGAGATGGGCCCGCAGGAGTTTTATGAGCACGCGTGTCTCTCGGATGTCGGCAGAGTGCGGGAGTCGACCCATTTTCCGGCACCGTCGGCCGCGACTGCGAGTAATTTTACTCAAGACCAGGTCAAAAAAAAGACCGAGTACACAGTCGGTGGGAGCCCTGCCGCGCGCCCGGTCCGACCTGGTGCCGCGCACCAGGTCGGACCGCGCCCGCGCACGCTCGGCGCGTGCTCAGCGCACGGTGTCGAACGCCCCCGGATGGATCCGGTCCCGGGTCGTCACGTACTGCTGGCGCACCGCCTGCCCGACCGCCAACTCCTCGCCCGGCTCCAGCACCTGCGCCGCGGCGCCCTGCCAGGCCGGGGGGACGAGCGGATCGACCGTGCCCTGCGAGGCGCCCAGCGCCCAGGCCGCCTGCCGGGCCGCGCCCAGCGCCGCGTACTCGGCGGGCTGCGGCACGACCACCTGCGTACCGAAGAACGCGGGCGCCAGCCCCTGCACGGCGGGCAGCTCGGCCGCCGCCCCCAGCAGGAACACCCGACGCACCTCGACGCCCCGGCCGCGCAGCACGTCGAGCGCGTCGGCCAGCGAGCACAGCATCCCCTCGAACGCCGCCCGCGCCAGGTGCTCCGGCTTCATCGACTCGCGCCGCAGCCCGCACAGCGTCCCCGCGGTGTGCGGCAGGTGCGGGGTGCGCTCGCCCTCCAGGTAGGGCAGGAGCACCAGCCCGGAGGCGCCCGGCGTCGACTTCAGCGCCAGCGCGGACAGCTCCTCGATGTTGTCCAGGCCGAGCATCTCGGCGGTTCCGCGCAACGCCCGCACCGCGTTCGACGTGTGCACCACCGGCAGGTGCATCCCGGTGGCGTCCGCGAACGACGTGATCATCCCGGCCGGGTCGGACAGCGCCCCGTGGTGCACCGCCATGACCGAGCCCGAGGCGCCCAGCGACACCACCGCGTCGCCCACCCCGACCCCGAGCCCGAACGCCGCGGCCATCGTCTCGCCGGTCCCCGCGGAGATCAGCAGCCCCTCGGGCGTCGTCCCGGCGGTCCCGGAGGGGCCGAGCACCTCGGGCAGCGCGGCCTGGTGCCCGAGCGCGAGCTCCACCAGATCGGGCCGGTAGGAGCCGCTGCCCGCCGACCAGTAGCCGGTGCCGGAGGCGGCGCCCCGGTCGGTGGTCCGCCGGGCGGGGCGCCCCAGCAGCTGCCACACCAGCCATTCGTGCGGCTGCAGCACCGCGGCCACCCGCTGCGCCGCCTCCGGCTCGGTCCGCGCCAGCCACCGCAGCTTCGCCACCGGCTGCGCCGCCTGCGGCACCGAGCCGACCGCCTCGGCCCAGGGCTGCCGCCCGCCGAACAGGTCGATCAGGTCCACGGCGGCGGCCTGCGCCCGCTTGTCGTTGCCGACCAGTGCCGGCCGCACGGGGTTGCCCTGCTGGTCCAGCGGCACCAGGCCGTGCTGCTGCGCGGAGACGCCGATGGCCTGCACGCCCTCCAGCAGCCCGCCGCCGGCGGCCTCGCCGAGCGAGAGCAGCCAGGCCTGCGGGTCGACCTCGGTGGCCTTCGGATCGACGGGGTGCGCGGCGTACCCCCGGCGCAGTACGGCGCCGGTGTCCGCATCGCAGACGACGATGTGCGTGAAGGCGGAAGAGCTGTCCAAGCCCGCGACTATCCCCATGCACAAGATTCTGCCGCACCACCGGAGCTTTTCAGTACCGGATGACGCGGCGCCGTCGCAGGCGGCCCCGGGGTCCGGGGCCCCGGCGCTCAGGTGTTGGAGGTGCCCCAGTCGTCCTCGGCGCCGTCGCGGGCGCGGTCCCGCAGCGAGCGCATCCGCTCGGCGACCGGGGCGGGCACCTTGGCGCCCACCTTGTCGCTCATCGCGTGGTACGCCTTTCCGGCCATCTGCCGGCCGTTCTGCGCGGCGGACTCGGCGGTGTTGCGCACGGCCGGGTTCTGCGCGAACCGGCGGGCGGACTCCTTCATCTGTTCGTAGCGCTCGCGCCCGGCCCGTGTCCCGATCACGTATCCGAGGGCCAGTCCGGCGATGAACGTGAGCCGGTACCGCATGGCTGCCACCCTTCCTTGCTCAGTGCGACGCTCGTGCGACGTGTGCCGGACGTGTGCCGTCCGGCTGCCGGAGGGCGCCGGAGGTCACCCCGGGGATACCGATTGGCAAAGCACCCCCCTGCTTGCGCTAATGTATGTGTCGCAGCGAACGCGCGCCGCCCGGCATCCGCCAGGCAGGTAGGGTTCGGTGCACACGCAGCAATCCCCTGTAGCTCAATTGGCAGAGCAGCCGGCTGTTAACCGGCAGGTTACTGGTTCGAGTCCAGTCGGGGGAGCGCGATCCCCTGTAGCTCAATTGGCAGAGCATTCGGCTGTTAACCGGAGGGTTACTGGTTCGAGTCCAGTCGGGGGAGCGGAACGGAAGAGGGCCCCACGGGGTCCTCTTTCGCATGCCCGTCGCCGTTCGGCGCCGTGATGCGTGGGGGGTGCATGTGACTCTTTCGGGGTCTGTTTCGCCCCTTCCGGAACCGGGCAGCCGTCGGTGCGGTCCTCATGGTCAGGTGAAGCCGACCATCCGGAGCGAGAGATCGTATGACCGGCTATGCTGCGGCAGACGGCGCGCACACTTGTACGCGCCACGCCGAAAAGGGGCGGTAGCTCAGCCGGTTAGAGCAGCGGACTCATAATCCGTCGGCCGTGGGTTCGAGTCCCACCCGCCCCACCGAAGTTCCCCAGGCAGAATCGTTCTGACCTGGTGAAACATAAGGGCCCCCATCTCGATGGGGGCCTTTTGCGTCGGCCGGGGCCGTGGGGACGGCCGGTGTCCGGCGGCCCGGCGGACCCGAAGGGGACGGGCCGCGAATCCCTGTGCGAGCCCCCTGGACGCCAGTACCCTGCTGCTTGTCGCGAACCTGCCATGGAGGCGTGCATGGGGGAGCCCCTCTTCGGAGTGCTGGGGCCGCTTCGGGTGGGGACCGGGGGTGCCGCCGTCCCCGTCGGCGGCCTCAAGCCCCGGGCGGTTCTGGCCACCCTTCTGCTGCAGCCCGGGGGCTTCGTCTCGCTCGACGTCCTGACCGAGGTCCTGTGGCCCGGCGGTGCGCCCCGGTCGGCGGTGGCCAATGTCCGCACCTACGTGCGCACGCTGCGGAGCGCCCTGGCGGCGGCGGGGGTTGCCACCGGCGGGCTGAGCACCCGGCCCTCGGGCTATTCGCTCGACGTCCCGCCCGAGGACGTCGACACGCTGCTCTTCGAACGGCGCCTCGGGCGGGCCAGGGCGGCCCGCGACCGGGGCGAGGATGCCGCGGCCCTGCGCGGCTACGAAGCGGCCCTCGGCCTCTGGCGCGGCGGCGTCCTGCAGGACCTCCCCGCCAGCGTGGTGTGGGACCCGGCGGTCGTCAGGCTGGAGGAGACGCGCTCGGCCGCGGTCGGAGAATGTCTCGAAGTGCGGTTGCGCCTCGGGGACCACGCGCCCCTGGTCGCGGAGTTGAGGTCCCGGCTCGTCGAGAACCCGCTGCGCGAGGACCTGTGGCAGATGCTCGTGCGCACGCTGCACCGCACGGGCCGTACCCCCGAGGCCCGGTCCGCGTACGCCGAGGCCGAGCGGGTGCTCGCCCATGAGCTCGGCATCGAGCCGAGCGCGCCGCTGCGGGCCATGGGGGAGGAGCTGAACGGGTACGGGCACTTCGGCAGGAGCCGCCCGGCGGAGCCCGCGCCGGTGTGCCAACTGCCGATGGACATACCCGACTTCACCGGCCGCGCCGAGCAGATCGGGTCACTGGAGCGGCTGTTGTCGGGATCCGGTCGGCAGCCGGTCGTCGCGGTCCTCTCGGGGCCGCCGGGTTCGGGCAAGTCCGCGCTGGCGGTGCACGTCGCGCACCGGGTGCGCGGGGCCTTCCCGGACGGCCAGCTCTTCGTCGACCTGGGCGGCATGAGCGACCGGCCGCGCGAGCCGGGCGACGTGCTCGCCGAACTGCTGCGCGCCCTGGGGGCCCTGGACAGCACGATGCCGGCCGAACCGGGCGAGCGGGCCGCGCTGTTCCGCTCCCGGCTGGCGCAGCGCCGGTTCCTGATCGTCCTCGACGACGCCGCCGACGGCGCGCAGGTGCGCCCCCTGCTGCCCGGCACCGGCGGCTCCGCCGTCCTCGTCTCCTCGCGCCGCCGGATGCCGGACCTGCCGGCGCACCACTGCCCCCTCGGCATGATGGGGCCAAAGGAGGCCCGCGAACTGTTCGGCGGCATCGTCGGGGCGGACCGGCTGCACGCCGAGGAGGCGGACGCCGAACGGGTGCTCGCCGGCTGCGGCTTCCTGCCGCTGGCCGTCCGGATCGCCGGCTCCCGGCTGGCGAACCGGCCGGGCTGGACCGTCGGCACCCTGGCCGACTCCCTGGACGACGAGCGCGGACGCCTCGACCAGCTCCGGACCGGGGAGATGGAGGTACGGGCGAGCGCCGAGCCGAGCTACCGGCACCTGCCCGAGTCCGCGGCGGCGGTCTTCCGGGCCTTCGGCGAACTGGGCGACGAACCGGTGGCGGGCTGGCTCGTCGCCCAGGCGGTGGGCCGCGCCGACGGCGTCGTCGGGGAGCTGGAGACGCTGCTCGACGAGCATCTGATCGAGGCGGCCGGAACCGACGGCCTGGGGCTTCAGCGGTACCGCATGCACGACCTGCTCCGCTGCTACGCCCGGGAACTGTCCGAGGCGGACGGCTCCGGCGGGGGCCGCCGGAGCCGGATCCGGGTGGTCGACGGCCTCATCGCCCTGGCCCGGTTCGCGAACTCGGCGATGCCCACCCGTTTCCTGGGCGTGCTCGGCGAACCCGGGACGCCGACCGGTCCGGCGGCCGCCCTGGCACCGGTGGTGCGCGCCCTGCCCGTTGAATGGTTCGAGACCGAACGCCGCACGCTGGTCGGGGCCGTGGAGTCCGCGCTGCGGCTCGGCCGGGTCACCCGGGCCGCCGACCTGGCGATCGAGCTGGCGGGCTTCTTCGACATGCGCTTCCACCACGACGACTGGCTGCGGACCCACCGGCTGGTGCTGGAGGCGATGCCCGACCCGTCCGACGCGCGGGCCGCCGCGCTGCTGCGCAACCTCGGCCAGCTCCACCTGTACCGGGACCGGTACGTCGACGCGCTGATCTCCTTCGGCCGGGCGCGCACGATCTTCGCCGGGCTCGGGCACCTGTCCGGCGAGGCGGTCGCGGCAGTGGGCATCGGGTCGGCGTACCGGTTCCTGGGCAAGGCGGATGCCGCCCTGGCGGCGTTCACCGACGCACTGCACCGCTTCGGCAAGGCGGGCGACCGGCACGGCGAGGCGGTCACCTGCAACGCGATCGCCTCGGTGTGGCTGCAACGACGGGACCCCGCCGCCGCGGCGCCCTGGCTCGACGGCGCGCTGGAGCTGTCCCGCGAGATCGGCGACCGGCACCGGGAGGCACAGGTGCGCCGCAGGGTCGCGGTGCTGCACGAGCAGCGGGGCGAACCGCACCGCGCGCACGCCGAGTTGGGGCGGGCGCTGGGCATCCTGGACGAGCTCGCCGACCTGCACTGCGCGGCGTTCGTGCAACAGGCCATCGGGGAGCTGTTCCTGCGGCAGGGCGACGCGGGAGCGGCCTCGGCGCCGCTGGTCGACGCGCTCGCCGTGCAGCAGCGGCTCGGTGACCGGGCCGCCGCCGCACGCGTCGCCGGCCTCCTCGGCGAACTGCACCACGCGGCGGGCCGGAGGCACACCGCGCTGCGCTACTTCCACCGCTCACTGTCGACGTGGCGCCGGCTCGGAGCACGCGACCAGGCGGAACTGGTGCGCGCGAGGCTGCGGTCGTTGGGCTGACGGGGCGTCGGTCCCTCAGCCGCACCCGTTGGCACTGACCTGGTACCGCTTCAGATGGTCGGACCAGGTGACGCCCTGGACGACCGCGACGACGACCCGGCCGTCGTGGATCTGCTCGTAGTGCAGGTGCGGGGAGAGGTCGTAGAGCGCGGACGACGCGCCTACCTGTCCGATGACGCGGCCCCGGCCCACGTGGTCGCCGCGCCGGACGTCACGGGTCCTCAGATGCGAGTACCGGGTCTGCCAGCCGTTCCCGTGGGCGATCACGACGGTGTTCCCGTAGCCGGTGCCGGTGGAGTAGTACGAGGCCACGACCTCGCCGCCCGCGCTGGCGAGCACCCGGCGGCCGAAGTCGTTCGGGCTGCCGCCGGCGTCGTAGTGGTTCCAGTCGATCGAGTGCGCCGGGCTGTGCCCGTCCCAGTTGCTGCCGAGCCACTTCTGGCCGCAGCGGAACGGCATTTTGAAGACGGGTCGGCTCGCGCCCGCCGTGACGTCCGACGAACCGGCCCGCGACGCGGCCGCGGCGTCGGGAGCCAGTACCGCGAGGGTGGCCGTGGCGCCGATGGCGGCCAGAAGCCGGCGTGCGTGTCTCCGCATGTTCCCTCTCCTTGTCCTCGGTGACCGAGCGATTCAAGGAGGTGGGCATACAAAGCGGATACAACCGCGGCGTCCGGTGGACGGCGCCGTGCCGTCCGGAGAGGTGCTCGGAGAGTCATCGACAGGTAACTCTCCGGTGGAATGTGACGATTCACGGCTTTTAATGCTGATTGTGGCTTGTACGACTTGTTGGTCGTAGGGGGTGGACGTAGTGTCGGAAGTGCCGCTGCAGAAGCAAGGAGTGGCACAGCATCCTCCGAAGGAGGCGAAGATGAACGTACGCAGCATCTTCGACCACAGGGACAGGGGCCGCGGTCGAGGCGGACGTGGATACGGACGCGGATACGGTCGCGGACGTGGACGCGGATTCCGTGACTACGGCTACGACGACTACGGCTACGGCTACGGCCGTCGTGGACGTGGGTGGGGTTGCTGACCCCCCATCCCTGACGCCAAACCCAGCCCGAGGCAGGCTCGCGCGCATCGCGCGGGTCCGCCTCGCGGTTTTGGGGCCCGTACCCGCGGGAGGACCGCGGCCCCGACGCCCGGGGCGTGAGTCCATGCCCCCCGGTACTTCTGTGACCCCAGTACTTCTGTGACATGACAGTACTTCTGTGACATGACGCCCACGACCTCTGTGACGTGACGCCCATGCGCCTTCGCGGTTCGTTCCAGCGTTCAGCCCGTACCGAAGAGCCGCCCCGGGACTCGGTGACGGACATTCCGATCCGTACCGACCCCATCGGCATCGTGGCGGCGTTCCGGCGCTTCTGGCCGTTGACCAGAGGGGACCGGCGCTGGCTGATCGTGGTCTTCCTGTGCGCCATCCTGGCCGCCCTCGCCGAGACCGTCACGGTCCTGCTCTTCGCCGAACTCACCGACACCGCCCTGCAACGGGGCGACGTCAGTGCCTTCTGGAAACCCGCGGGCCAGTGGCTCGCCGTCGCGGTCGCCGGTGCCGTGGTGGGGTATCTGGGCAGCTCGCTCGCGGTCTGGACCGCCGAGCGCTTCGTGCTGCGGCTGCGGGCCCGCGTCTTCGGCCACATCCAGACGCTGCCGCCGCACTTCTTCCAGCGCAATCGCCGCGGTGACCTGGTGGAACGGCTGACCGGCGACGTGGAGGCCATCGAGGCGCTGGTGGTCTCCGGCATCGTCGGCGCGGCCTCGGCGCTGTTCGGCACCATTTTCTACGCCGGCGCCGCCCTGATGCTGCGCTGGGACCTGGCCCTCGCCACCTTCGTCATGGTTCCGCTGCTCCTGATCGTCACCGGCCGGTTCGCCGGGCCCCTGCGCGCGGTGTCCCGGCGCGGCCGGGCGGCGGACGGCGCCATCACGGCGGTGGTCGAGGAGACGCTGGTCAACGTCGTCATGACCCAGGCGTACAACAGGCAGCAGGACGAGGAGAACCGGCTCGCGGACAAGGCGGGGGTACGGCTGCGGACCGCGGTGAAGGCCGTCCGCCTCACCGAGTTCTACGAGCAGTTCGTCGAGGTCCTCGAAACGATCTGCGTCCTGACCATCATCGGCCTGGGGGCGTGGGAGATCTCCGCGGGCCGGATGACCCTCGGCGAACTCCTCGCCTTCGCCGCCTTCATCGGCTACCTCTACCCGCCGATCCGCTCGCTGGGACAGCTCGGCCTGACCGCCACCGCGGCGACCGCGGGGGCCGAACGACTGCTGGAGATCCTCGACTCCCGGACCTCCGTCACCGACCCGGCCTCCTCCGTGCCCGAGCCGCCCCGGAGCCGGGCGCTCGGCGAGGTGGAGGCGTCCCACGTCTTCTTCCGCTACCCCAACGGCACCGAACCGGTGCTCCGGGACCTCTCGTTCACCGCGAGTCCCGGGGAACTCGTGGTCATCACCGGGCCCAGCGGTGCGGGCAAGTCGACCCTGGCGGCGCTGCTGCTGAGGTTCTACGACCCAGACTCCGGCAGCATCCGGCTGGACGGAGTGTCGGCGGACCGGCTGCCGCTGACCCACCTCCGCCGGAACATCACGCTGCTGCCCCAGGACACGCTCGTGCTGCACGACACCATCGAGGAGAACATCGGCTGCGGGCGCCCGGGCGCGAGCCACCACGACGTCGTGGAGGCCGCCCGGGCGGCCGACGCCGACGCGTTCATCCGCGCCCTGCCGAAGGGATATGACACAGTCATATCCACCGGCACCCCCCGGTTGTCCGGCGGCCAGTTGCAGCGCATCGCCATCGCCCGCGCCATGCTGCGCGACGCCCCCGTGCTCCTGCTCGACGAGCCCACCACCGGGCTGGACCGGCTGGCCGCACGACGCATTCTCACCCCGCTGCGACGACTGGCCCGGGGCCGCACCACCATCGTGATCACCCACGACCTGGCCCTCGCCGCGGACGCCGACCGCGTCCTGGTCCTGGACGAGGGGCGGCTGGTGGAGTCCGGCACGCACGCCCAGCTCCTCGGCAACAGCGGCCTGTACGCCACGCTCTTCGAACGCCGCACCCATCAGCACGACGGGGCCGAGCACCGGTCCGCCGAACCGTCAGGAGTCCACTGGAGCTGAGTACCGCACCCCCGAACGGGCCGCCCGCCGCGGGACGGTGACGGGCCGGGCGGTCCCCCGCGGCACGCGCGGTGGCCGGAAACCGGCGGCGGGTGCGCACGGCCGGAAACGGGCCGCGCCCGGCGGCGGCCGGGACACCGCCCGTTACCATCCGCTGTGACCGAAACGACCGAAGGACCCGCCCGTCGCACCCGAATATTCGCCGATCTGACCCCGCTGAGGACCTCTCCCGACTACCGGCGTCTCTGGTTCGGGAACACGGTCTCCTGGATCGGCCAGGGGATGACGTCGCTCGCCGTTTCGCTCCAGGTCTACGACATCACCGGATCGGCCTTCTCGGTCGGGCTCATCGGTTTCTGCTCGTTCCTGCCGCTCGTCGTCTTCGGACTGTACGGCGGCGCCGTCGCCGACACCCTCGACCGGCGCAAGCTGGGGCTGGTCAGCGCGTCGGGCTCGTTCGCGCTCTCCGTCGTCCTGCTCGCCGCCGCCGTCGCCGGGGTGGAACAGGTGGGGCTGCTGTACGCGGTCGTGGCCCTCCAGGCGGCCTGCTTCGCGGTCAACGCACCGGCCCGCAGCTCGATGATCGCCCGGCTGCTGCCGGCCGAGCAGCTGCCCGCGGCGAACGCCCTCAACTCCATGACCAGCACCACCGGCATGCTGGCCGGGCCGATGCTCGGCGGACTCGTCGTCGGCTGGTGGGGCTACCGGGCCGCGTACACCGTCGACGTCATCACCTTCACCGCCTCGCTGTACGCGATGTGGCGACTGCCCGTGATGCTCCCGCAGCGCGAGGAGGGCTCGGGGGACAAGCGGGCGTCCGTCGCGGACGGGCTGCGCTTCCTGGGGACCAGGCCCAATCTGCGGATGACCTTCTTCACCGACCTGTGCGCCATGGTGCTGGCCCACCCCCGGGCGCTGTTCCCCGTCGTCGCCGTCCTCTGGTACGGGGGCGACGCGAAGACCACCGGGCTGCTGGTCGCCGCCCCCGCGCTGGGCGCGCTGCTCGGCGGGGTGTTCTCCGGATGGCTGGGCCGCGTCCGGCGCCACGGCCTCGCGGTGCTGCTGGCCGTGGCCGGCTGGGGCGCGGCCGTCGCGGTCTTCGGGCTGACCCGTCAGCTCTGGCTCGGGCTGATCTTCCTGGCGCTCGCCGGGTGCGCGGACAACACGTCGATGGTCTTCCGCAACACCATGCTCCAGACGGCCGTGCCGGACGAGATGCGGGGACGGCTCCAGGGCGTGTTCATCGTCGTCGTGGCGGGCGGGCCCAGGCTCGGCGACTTCCTGGCCGGATCGGTCTCCGACCTGGCCTCGCCCGGCCTGGCGGTGACCGGGGGCGGGATCGCCTGCGTCGTCGCCGTGACCCTGCTGGGGCTGCGGTGGCGCGGGTTCGCACGGTACGACGCGCAGAACCCGCAGCCATGACGCCGCCGGACGGGAAGGGCGACGCCCCGCCCGTGACTCACCCCCGCGACGAGCCCCCGTCCCCGTCCCCGCTGCCGTCCGGAGCCGGACCCACCACCGAGCGGGCGAAGCCCAGTTCCACCAGGTCCTGGGGGCGCAGCCGCAGCTGGTCCGCCGTGGCCCGCACCTCCTTTGGCGGGCGCTTCAGGATCGCCGCCGCCAGTTCCGGGGCGATGACCGAGAAGTAGCTGTCCCGGGTGACATGGGTGTTCCCCGGGGAGGCCAGCGCCAGCGCGCCGCCCGAACCGCCCTCGCCGATCACCAGGGTGGTGACGGGCACCCGCGCCCCGGCCATGGCCGCGAACGCGTCGGCGATGGCGGCGCCCGCCCCGGCCCGCTCCGCCGCCGCGTCGTTCGCCGCGCCCGGGGTGTCGATCAGGGTGAGCACGGGCACCCCGAGCCGGTCCGCCAGCCGGATCACCCGGGCCGCCGTGCGGTAACCGGCCGGGAGGGTCGCGGTGCCGCACTGGGCGACGTACGCGACCGAGCGGCCGTCGCGCCGCCCGAAACCGCACAGCAGCCCCGGGTCCGTACCCCCGCAGCGGTCGCCGCGCAGCGGGAGCCGGTGCTCGAAGTACGCGTCCAGATACGCCTCGGCGCGCGGCCGGGACGCGGCACGCGCCTGCCGGACCGCGTCCCATCCGGTCGCCGGGAGACCGGTGGCGGACAGGGCGTCCGGCACCGGGGCGGGCCGGGGCGAGGACTCCGGGGCGAACGCCCGCAGCCAGCCGGCCACCGTACCCGGCAGCTCCCCGGACGGGACGACCGCGTCGATCTGGCCCGAGGCCAGCTGCCCCTCCGCGGTGTACGCGTGGGGGTCCGCGTCGGCGGGCCGCACCCGGGAACCGGCGAACCCGACCTGGGCGCCCGGCAGCGCCAGGATCACGTCGGCGCCCGCGCCCAGCGTGGCCCAGCCGCCGCCGGTCGTCGGATCGCGCAGGACCGCGAGCTGCGCGGGGCCCGCCGCCCGCAGCCGGGCCGAGGCCCCGGCCACCCGCTGGAGCTGGGTCAGCGCGACCATGCCCTCCTGCATCCGGCTGCCGCCCGTCGCGATGAGCGAGACGAGCGGCAGCGACCGGGTCCGGGCGGCCTCGTACGCGGCCACCAGCCGGTCCCCGGTGCGCTGCCCCAGCGAGCCGCCCAGGAAGCCGAACTCGAACGAGACCAGGACGCAGCGCTGCCCGCCGACGGTGGCGAGGCCGTGCACGACGGACTCCGCCTCGCCGGTACGGGCGGCGGCGCGGGCCCGGGAGTCCGCGTACCCGCCCCAGGACAGCGGCCCGTCCCCGGTGCTGTCGGTGCCGTCGCCGGTGAGCTCCTCGAACTCCGTGGTGAGCGCCGCGATCGCCGCTCTCGCCGTCAGCCGCTCAGGCATGGAGCGACCTCTTCATGATCTTGCCGAGGTCGTTGCGGGGCAGCGCCTCCAGGTAGCGGACCGCGCGGGGGCGCTTGTGCGGGGACAGCTGGGCGGCCACGTGGTCGGCCAGCTCCTCGCCGGACGGGGGATCGGCCGGGTCGACCGGCACCACCCAGGCGACGATCCGCTCGCCCAGGTCCGGGTCCGGCTCGCCGGTGACGGCGGCCTCGCGGACCCGGGGGTGGTCCAGCAGAGCGTTCTCGATCTCGCCGGCGCCGATCTTGTAGCCGCCGCTCTTGATCAGGTCGGTGGCCTTGCGGCCGACGATCCGCACGTAGCCGTCGGGGTCGCGGGTGGCCATGTCGCCGGTGCGGAACCAGCCGTCCGCGGTGAGCGCGGCGGCCGTGGCGTCGGGGCGGTTCAGGTAGCCGATGAAGAGGTTCGGGCCGCGCACCTGGATCTCGCCGATGGCGCCGGGGTCGGCGAGGACGGTGCCGTCCTCCTCGACCAGCCGGAGTTCGACGCCGCGCAGGGGCGCGCCGACCGTGCCGGGGCGCGGCTCGCCGTCGGCCCGCACGCCGGTGTTCATCAGGGTCTCCGTCATGCCGTACCGCTCGATGACCCGGCGGCCCGTCGCCGCCGCGATCCGCTCGTGGTCGTGGACCGGCAGCGCGGCCGAGCCGGACACCAGCAGCCGGGCCCCGGCCAGCGCCTTCGCCAGCCCGTCCGCGCCCGGTGCCGCGCCGTCGAGGGCCTCGGCGAGCCGGTGGTACATCGTCGGCACGCCGAAGAGCATGGTGCCGCCGCACGACAGCTCCCGGGCCACCCCCTCGGTGCTGAACCGGCCCAGGTGCCGCACCGAGCCGCCCCGGCGCAGCGGCCCGAGCACGCCCAGGATCAGGCCGTGCACGTGGAACAGCGGCAGGGCGTGGACCAGCACGTCGTCCCCGGTCCACCGCCAGGCGTCCTCCAGCGCGTCGAGCGACGCGGCGATCGCGCGGCGCGGCAGCACCGCGCCCTTGGGCGGGCCCGTGGTGCCGGAGGTGTAGACGATCAGCGCGGGGGACTCGGGGGAGGGCTCGGGGAACTCGGCGCGCGGGCCCTCCCCGGCCGTGTCGACGTCGATGCGGTCCAGCGCTTCGAGCACCGGCGGGAGCGTGTCGTCCGCCCCGGCCAGCACCACGGACGGGGCGCTGTCGGCCACGATGTGGGCGAGTTCGCGGGTGCCCGTCCTCGGGTTCAGCGGCACCGCCGGCACCCCGGCCCGCAGCGCGGCCACGACGGCGACCACCGTGGCGGGGGTGGGCGTGGCCCATACGGCGACCCGTCCGGCACCCGCGAGACGCCCGGCGAGTGCGGTGGACGCGGCGGCCAACCGGTCGTAGGTCATGGCGTGTTCGCCGAATCGGACGGCTTCCCGGGTCGAACCGTCGGACGGCACAGACAGAAGAGGAGTCACCCACCGCACCCTAGCGAGGTGGCGGGCCCCACCACCCGCCGTACGTTCCGTGACGCCGCGCACACGTCCCGGCCGGAGCGCGTGCGCGGGCGCGCGGAACGGCCCGCGGACGCCCGGGGCCGCGGACGCCCAGGACCATGGACGCCCAGGGCCGCGGACGTCCATGGCCATGAGGGCGCGTGCGTGCCCCGCATGCTCCGGGCGGGCCTCACTCCCGCCGGACGTTCCGCATCCGGCCGTACGCGTACACGCAGCCCGCGAGCGCCAGGTCCGACAGCAGCATGAAGCCGATCGAGTACGAGTCCTTCGCGCTGTAGATCGCCCCCATCACCAGCGGCGGCACGAAACCGCCCAGGCCGCCCATCGCCCCGACGATCCCGGTCACGCTGCCCACCTGCGCCTGCGGCGTCACCTGGGAGACCAGGGCGAAGATGCTGCCGCTCGACGTGCCCAGGCCCGCCGCCATGCAGAGCAGCGCGATCGTGCCGCCCGGGGCCAGCGGCGGGTCGAACGCCTGGACGATCGCCATCAGGGCCGCCAGGCCGAGCGCCACCGCCGTGACCAGGGCCGGGTGGACGCGGTCCGACAGCCAGCCGCCGATCGGCCGGAAGACGACCGTGACCAGGGCGAACCCGGCGGCCTTCGTGCCGGCGTCGGTGGGCGACAGGTCGTACCAGGTCTTCAGGTACGTGGGGAGGTAGACGCCGAACGCGACGATTCCGCCGAAGCCGATCGCGTACAGCGCGGACAGCTCCCAGGTGACCCGCAGCCGCCCCGCGCCGGCCAGCCGGCGGCCGAGGGACTCCTTCGGCACCACCCGGTCGGGCCGGTCGGCGACCAGTACCGCGGCCAGTGCCGCGTAGACCACGAGCGCCGCCGCGACCACCAGGAACGGCAGGTTGTCGCCGTGCTCGGCGATCCGCGGGGTGAAGTACCCGGACAGGGCCACGCCGCCCATGCCCATCCCGAACACCCCGAGCGCGAGGCCCCGCTTGGCCGGGGGGAACCAGGAGTTGACCAGCGGGATGCCGATCGCGAACGTGGTGCCGCCCAGGCCCAGCAGGAAGCCCACGGCGAGCATCGCGCCGTACGAGTCCCTCGCCGGGATCAGCAGCAGCACGGGCACGACGGTGAGCGCCGAGACCAGCGGGAACATCAGCCGGGCGCCGTACTTGTCGGTGAGCGCGCCGACCGGCACCCGGCCCACCGAACCGACCAGCACCGGCACCGCGACCAGCAGCGACTGCTCGAACGAGGACAGGGCGAGCCGCTCCTTGAAGTCCCCGGCCAGGGGAGCGATCAGATTCCAGGCCCAGAAGGTCAGCCCGAATCCGATCGTGGCCATCACGAGGTTGCGGTAGGCGGCCGCGGACGGTGCGTCGACCGGGGCGGAAGCCTGCTTGACAGCGGTATCCACCCCCTCAGTCAAGGGCGTGGGGCGATCGCGGGCCCGTCGGAATGGGCCATGCGTGGCAACGCCGCCGGGGCCGGGACGCCGGTCCCCGGGCGTCCCGGCCGCGGCCCGCACCGTCGCGAACCGGACAAAGCTGAGACAATCGCAGTATGGACCGGCTGGACAGAGAGATCCTCGGCATCCTCCAGGAGGATGCCCGGATCTCGTACCGCGACCTGGGCGTGCGGGTCGGGCTCAGCGCCAACGCCGCGGCCGACCGGGTGCGGCGGTTGCGCCGGGACGGCGTCATCCGGGGCTTCACCGTGATCATCGACCCGGCCGCCGACACCCGCACCGGCCTCGTCGTCTTCATCGACGTGACGCTGCGGATCGACACGACCAACGAGACGTTCGAGCGGGCGGTGCTCGCCCTGCCCGGCATCACCGAGGTGGTCCATGTGACCGGCGGCCACGACTACCTCGTACGGGCCACCGTCGCCGACACCGCGGCCCTGGACGGGCTGCTGCGCAGGCTCAAGCGTGAGGCCGGCGTCGCGCACTCCAACACCCGGGTCGCGCTCAGGGCGGCGCCCGCGCGATGAGGGGCCGCGCGACGTGACGTGACGGGGGGCCGCGTGCCGGGGAGCCGTGCGACGAGGGACCGGGCGGGAGGCGGTCAGAGCGGTTCCTGCCAGGTGAAGGTCGCCGGGCGCGAGCCGTCCTCCTCGCGGCCGTCGTCGGCGACCGTCAGCCGGACCGCGGTCCGCCCGTCCGGGAGGGCGGCCGTCGCGTCCACCTCCACCTCGATCGCCGACACCCCGGCCCGCCGGTCCGCGGCGGCGAGGGCGCCCCGCAGCGCGGTGAGCAGCCGGCCGGCCGCGGGATCCCGGACCAGGGCGTCGACCGCCCCGGTGAAGTGCACCGACGGCTGGAAGCCGAGCACGACGGAGGCGCCACCGGTTTCCCGCAGCACCCGGCCGCGAAAGGTGGTGGGCGCCTCGGCGGGCGGCTGCTGGAGGGCGAAGATCGTCGTCCGCACCTCCTGGATGGTGGAGTCCAGCTCGTCGACCGCCCTGCCGAGCAGCTCGTCCGTCTCCGGGGCGACGGCCCTGCGACGGGTCGACTCCAGCATCATCTCGGTCGCGAACAGCCGCTGCACCACGAGGTCGTGCAGATCGCGGGCGATCCGGTCCCGGTCCTCGTACACCGCCAGCTGCTCCCGGTCGTGCTGGGCGGCCGCCAGCACCAGCGCGAGTGCGGCCTGCGAGGCGAACTGCGAGGCCAGCAACCGGTCCACGGCCGTGTACGGGCGGGCGCCGCGCCGCCGGGGCAGGGCGAGGGTGCCGATCAGCCGGCCGCCGCTGCGCAGCGGCAGCATCATGCTGGGTCCGAACCGTGTCCGCACATGCGTCGTCATCCGGGGATCGGTGGCCGAGTCCTCGACGAACACCGGCTCCCCGCCCAGCAGTTGGACCAGCACGTCGGAGCCGGGCTCGATGGTCGTGCCGACGAGGCCGGCCGGGTCGTCGAGGGTGGACGCGGTGACGATCTCCATGCCGCCCTCCGCGTTCGGCTGGAGGATGACCCCGGCGGACGCGTCGGCCAGCACCCGGGCGCCCTCGGCGACGGTCGTCAGCGCGTCGGCCGGGTTCCCGCCGCTCAGCAGCGCGGTGGTGACGGCGGCGGCCCCCTCGATCCAGCGCTCCCGCTGCCGGGCCGCCTCGTACAGCCGGGCGTTGGCGATCGCGATCCCGGCCTGCGAGGCCAGCGCCTTCAGCACCGCCGCGTCCGCGTCGGTGAAGACGCCGACGCGCTTGTTGGTGAGGTAGAGGTTGCCGAAGACCTGGCCGCGCACCCGGATCGGCGCCCCGAGGAAGGACCGCGCCGGTGGATGGCCGGGCGGCAGCCCGCAGGAGCGCGGGTCGGCGCCCAGGTCGTCGGAGCGCACCGGCTCCGACGCGCCGACGAGGATGCCGAGCATCCCCGAGTGCCCGTCCGGGAAGTCGCCGATACGCCGCCGCTCGGCCTCGTCGAGACCCGAGGTGAACAACTCGCCGATGGCGCCGCGCTCCTGGTCGAGCACGCCGAGCGCGCCCTGCCGGGCCCCGGTCAGGGCGGTCGTGGTGTCCACGATCTGCTGGAGGGTGGCCCGCAGCCCGAGGTCGGTACCGATGCTGAGCACCGCCTCCAGGAACATCGGCAGCCCGGACGCCGCGGGCGGGGGTTTTGTCTCGTCGGGCATGTGCCGCGCCCCCCTCGTGCTCAGCAGGCGAGCGGGTCGAGGACCATCGGCTCGATCCGGCCGTCCAGCATGGCGCCGAGCCCCAGCACCGCGCAGACGTCCGGCCGTTCCGCGATGTGCACCGGCATGCCCGTCGCGTCCCGCAGCATCTGGTCGAGACCGGGCAGCAGGGCGCTGCCGCCGACCATCATGATCCCGCAGTCCACGAGGTCGGCCACCAGGTCGGGCGGACAGTCGCGCAGGATCTTGCCGAGCCCGTCCAGGACGCCGGTGAGCGGGGCGTGGATGGCCTGGCGCACGGCCGCCGTCTCGACCCGCACCGAGCGGGCCAGGCCCGTCGCCACGTCCCGGCCGTGGATCTCGGTCGTGGCGGGCCCCCGCGAGGTCAGGCCGCTGCCGCTGAGCGCCAGTTGCAGCGGGCGCACGGACTGGCTCGGCAGCATCAGCGCGTGGTGCTGGCGCAGGTGCTGGATCACCGCGTGGTCGATGGCGTCGCCGCCGACCGGGATGCGTACCGCGCTCACGATCGAACCGAGCGAGAGCACCGCGATCTGGGTGGTCGCCGCCCCGCACACCATGATCATGGTCGCGGTCGGCTGTTCCACCGGCAGCCCGCAGCCGACGGCCGCCGCGATCAGGGTGTCGATCAGCTCGACCCGCCGGGCGCCGAGCCCGACCAGGGTCTCCACGGAGGCCCGCTGGGCGAGCGGATCGCTGTCGTGCGGGGTGCAGGCGGCGGCCCGCAGCCAGGGCTTGCGGCGCAGCTGGCGGCGGAGCTTCTCGCCGAGCAGATGGCGGAGCATGCGCTGGGCCATCTCGATGTCGACGACGGTTCCGCCGGAGACCGGGCGGGCCACCCGGATGTAGTCGGGGGTGCGGCCCGTCATCTGTTCGGCGAGCGCGCCGACCGCGATGAGCGACCCGGTGCGCGTGTTCACCGCGGCGACGCTCGGCTCGTCCACGACGAGACCGAGCCCCTTGACGTACACGCGGGTCCGGGCGGCCCCGAGGTCGACGGCGACATGGCAACGGCGCAACTGCTCAAGACTGACGGTCACGGCAGGTTCTCCCGGGAGCGCGGACGGGTGGGCACCGGCCGGGCTGCGACCGGTTCTCTCTCGCATGGTGCGCCCTGGGCCGCCGCGGCGCGCGCTGGGAGGCGCCGGAGGAGGGTACGGAGCTGACGCCCCGACAGAAGGCGTGCGGAACGGTGGGGCGCGGCGCGGGGCGGCGGTACGCCCCGGACCCGGGATTCCCCGGCCGGCCCGCGCCCCGTCCCCGCCCCGGGCGATACGCCCCCGTCCCCGCCCGGCTGTCGTCCGTCGGAGGGACCGACCGCCCCGGCCGGCGAAGGGTCCGTCAGCCGCGGGAGGGGCCCGGCTGCTCCGGCAGGAGATCCGGGCCGCCCAGCATCCGCCGCAGCAGGTCCCGCAGCAGCGCGCGGTCCCCGTCCGACAGCCGGGCCAGCGGCTCCCGTGCGAAGGTGAGCGACTCGCGCAGCTCCCGCGCGATACGTGCGCCCTGCTCCGTCGGGGCGGCCAGCTTCACCCGCCGGTCGGTGGGGTCGGGCCTGCGCTCCACCAGGCCGCGGACCTCCAGCCGGTCGACGATGCCCGTGACGTTCGACGGCTCGCACTTCAGCTTCTGGGCGATCCGGCGCATGGGCATCGGCTCCAGCACGAGCAGCCCGAGCACGCGCGCCTGCGCGCCGGTGAGCGAGTGGGCCGCGGCGGCCTCGTCGTACTCCTCGTAGTAGCGCGCCACGACGGTACCGATGAGCTCGACGACTTCGAGGGTCAGAGGGTCTGTCCGGTGGGTGGGCATGACACCCAGGATAGCCGGTTGCTTGACAAGATGAAATATTCAGGAGCATGGTTGTTTCATGTCCTGAAGTATTTCGTCCGCCGGACCGGTGACGGGCCGGGGCGGGCCGGGCCCGCACGGACCCGGCCCCGGAGGGCCCGGCCCCGCGGACGGAGCTTCTCCCGCTCCGTGAGTCATGAGCCATTGAGGAGAACCGAGTCATGTCCGCAGCACTTCCCACGTCCGGCCGCGAATGGCACCTCGTCGCCCGCCCCCACGGCTGGCCGGAGGCCGAGGACTTCGCGCTGCGTGAGGTCCCGGTCACCGCCCCCGGCGAGGGCCGCGTCCTGGTCCGCAACCGGTACTTCTCGGTCGACCCGTACATGCGCGGCCGGATGAACGACGTGAAGTCGTACGTCCCGCCCTTCAAGCTCGACCGCCCCATGGACGGCGGCGCGGTCGGCGAGGTCATCGCCTCGAACGCGGAGGGCATCGAGGTCGGCGACCACGTCCTGCACGGCCTCGGCTGGCGCGAGTACGCCGACGTCCCGGCCGGGCACGCCGTGAAGGTCGACCCGTCCGTCGCCCCGCTCCCCGCCTACCTCGGTGTGCTCGGCATGACCGGGCTCACCGCCTACGCGGGCCTCTTCGACGTCGCCTCCTTCAAGGAGGGCGACGCCGTCTTCGTCTCCGGCGCGGCCGGCGCGGTCGGCAGCCAGGTCGGCCAGATGGCCAGGCTCAAGGGCGCCTCCCGGGTCATCGGCTCGGCCGGATCCGACGAGAAGGTCAAGCTCCTCGTGGAGGAGTACGGCTTCGACGCCGCCTTCAACTACAAGAACGGCCCCGTGGTCGAGCAACTGCGCGAGGCCGCCCCCGACGGCATCGACGTCTACTTCGACAACGTCGGCGGCGAGCACCTCGAAGCGGCGATCTCCGTCCTCAACACGCACGGCCGCGTCACCGTCTGCGGCATGATCGCCCAGTACAACGCCACCGAGCCGACGCCCGGCCCGCGCAACCTCGCCCTCGTCATCGGCAAGCGGCTGCGCATCCAGGGCATGCTCGTCAGCGACCACTCCGACCTCCAGCCGCGGTTCGTGCAGGAGGTCGCGGGCTGGCTGGCCTCGGGCGAGCTGAAGTACCGCGAGACCACCGTCGAGGGCATCGAGAACGGCTTCGACGCCTTCCTCGGTCTGCTCCGCGGCGAGAACACCGGAAAGATGATCGTCTCCCTCGCCTGACGGCCGCTCCGGCACACCCGTTACTCTCATCGGCAGGCCGTCGCGATCGTGGGCGCGAGTCGCGGCGCACAGCAGGAGGAATCCTCAGCATGACCATTCAGGACATCAACGTCCTCTACACCGCCGTCGCCACCGCCGAGAACGGCCGTGACGGCCGCGTCTCGTCCGACGACGGCAACCTCGACGTCGTCGTCAACCCGCCCAGGGCCATGGGCGGCAGCGGCGCGGGCACCAACCCGGAGCAGCTCTTCGCGGCGGGCTACAGCGCCTGCTTCCAGGGCGCGCTGGGCGTCGTGGCCCGTCAGGAGAAGGCGGACATCTCCGGCTCCACGGTGACCGCCGCGGTCGGCATCGGCAAGACCGCCGAGGGCGGCTTCGGCCTGGAGGTCGCGATCACCGCGACCATCCCGAACGTCGACGCCGACACCGCGCGGGCGCTCGTCGAGAAGGCCCACCAGGTGTGCCCGTACTCGAACGCCACGCGCGGCAACATCAAGGTCGAGCTGTCGGTCGCCTGATCCGTCCGCCCGCTCGGGCCGGGGCCGCATCCCGCAGGGGGTGCGGCCCCGGCCGTTTTCCGGAAGTCCCGGGCCGTCCGGTCCCGGCTTCCTGTTCGAAGGCCCCGCCGGTCCCAGTACGCTGACGCCATGCGTGATCTTGGGGTGGGCTTCGGCTACTTGATAAAGGGACAGCGCTGGGTCGGACGGCACGGGCGCTGGTTCGGTTTCGGGCTGCTGCCCGGACTCGTCACGCTCGTGCTGTACGTGGCGGCGTTCGTCGGTCTCGGGTACGGCGCCGACGACCTGGTGGGCTGGGCGACCCCGTTCGCCGACGACTGGTCCTCGCCCTGGCAGGGCCTGCTCCGCACCACCCTGACCGTGCTGGTCTTCGGCCTCGGCCTGTTCCTCGCCGTGATCACGTTCACCGCCGTGACGCTGCTGGTCGGCCAGCCCTTCTACGAGTCGCTGTCCGAGCAGGTGGACCGCACCGAGGGCGGCGAGGTCCCCGAGTCCGGGCTGCCGCTCTGGCGGGAACTGTGGATCTCCGCCCGGGACAGCGTCCGCGTCCTGGTGCGGGTGGGGCTCTACTCGGCGCTGCTCTTCGCCCTCGGGTTCGTCCCGGTCGTCGGCCAGACCGTCATTCCCGCGATCGGCTTCTGCGTCACCGGCTACTTCCTCGCCGAGGAGCTGACCGCCGTCGCGCTCCAGCGCCGCGGCATGGAGTTGAGGAAACGGCTCGTGCTGCTCCGCAGCCGGCGCGCGCTGGTCCTCGGCTTCGGGGTGCCGCTGGCACTGGTCTTCCTGATCCCGTTCGTCGCGGTGTTCCTGATGCCGGGCGCCGTCGCCGGGGCCACCCTGCTGGCGCGGGACCTGGTGCAGGCCGACGGCGGGGCCCCCGACGACACGGCCGGGGACGACGCGGCCGACGGCGCCGGGGACCGGGCGCGGGGCGGGAACGGGGCGCCGAACCCGTACGCCCCCGACCGGGACTGAACCGCCCCGCCCCCGGCACCTCCTAGGCGGTGTGCACCTCCAGCGCCGACCTGACCGCCGACTCCAACGCCCCCTCGATCCAGGCCGGCTTGATCGAGGTGTGGCAGCCCGCGAAGTGCAACGGCCCCTCGACCGACCGCACGTCGGCGAACAGTTCGGTGTGCTGGCCGGGCAGCAGCACCGACGCCTCGCCGTACGCGTACGGGTCGCGCATCCACGACTGGGTGGCGCCGACGCCGGTGTAGAACACCTCGACGCGCTGCCCGTACACGTCCTGCACCCCGGACAGGGAGAGCGGATAGCGCTCGTCGTCGTCCAGCGAGTCCCACTTCAGCGCGTCGTCGGACCAGCTGTACGAGGCGAGGAGGACCCCGCCCGCGCTGCCCTCGACCGGGTGGGACGGCTGGAACATGAAGCGGTTGGGGTTGTCGGTGACCGAGCCGCCGCCGATGACGTGCGCAGCCTCGGGCTGGCTGCGGGCGGTGGCCCGGTGCGCCGCGTAGTGCACGCGCTGGTCGGGCGGGATGTGGCCGGGCGGCACCGAGGGGTGGGCGCCCAGCAGCGAACCGTCGGCCGGTGCCCTGCCCAGCCGGTAGGCGTCGTACAGGCCCGGCTTGATCCTTTCCAGCTCGGTCTTCCAGTCCTTCTCCTCGAACTCCCACCAGCGGCGGCTGAATTCGAGCAGCACCTTGGTCGCCGCGTCGTAGTGGATCTCGGTGATCGCGCGCCGCTTGCCGTACGAGAGCAGGGGCGCGACCGGGATGTGGCGCAGCCCGGAGAACGGCACGGTGACGATCGCCCGGTCGCCGGTGAACGTCTGGCGCACCAGCGGCCTGCCGTCGCGGCCCTCGGACACCGTCTCGACCCGGACGCCGTCCTCGCCGTGGCTGATCCGGGTGGCCCGGCGGTCCAGCCGCACCAGGTCCTCGACCCGCTCGTACATCGCGTCGGCGAGGACGCCCGTGCCGCCCGGCAGCTCGAAGAACGCGGTGTCCGGGCTGATCAGGGAGGCCCCGATGAAGCTGTGCACGAAGGCGAGATGGAGCCGGGAGGTGAGGTTCTCCACCGTGCCGACGAGGTCGACGGTGCGCTCGTCGAGCTTGGCGGCCTCGGTCAGGAACCGGAACATCGACCAGTGCCCGTACCGCTGGATCACCCGGGCCCAGCCCTCGACCAGCTCCCGGCCCTCCTTGCCCTCGAACTCCTTGCGGACCGGGGCGAACGCCTCGCGCACGATCGTCGCGGCGGGCTTGTCCTCGAACTCGGCGGGGACGCCGAACGAGCGGTTGACCGCCTGCGGCTTCCTCGCGTAGTCGGCCTTGCGCATCCGGACGCCGTTGACGTGGATCCAGGTGTGGTTGACGGGCCGCCCCTCGGCGTCGACGTCCACCAGGTGGAAGCGGCGGCGCTTCAGGTCGAGGCTGTCGATGAGCCCGGTGACCAGCGGATGGCTGTCGGGAATCCGCATGGCGCCGGCCTCGGCGTACTGCTTCGGGTCGGCGAACGGCGCCTTCGCGTTCTCGTGGCCGCCCTTGCGGAAGGTCTTGATCCGGCCGCCGACGCGGTTGCCGTTGGCCTCGATCACGGTGACGGAGTGCCCGGCCCCGCGCAGCAGATGGGCGGCGGTGAGCCCGGCCGGGCCCGCGCCGACGATCAGCACCTTCTTGGGAGGCCTGCCGCTGCGCGGCAGGCCCTTGGACAGCAGGATGTCGCGGTAGCGGGGGACCAGCGGCTGGTCCTGCTCGTCGCGTACGAGGATGGCGCGGGCGACGTCCAGGCAGGTGTTCCAGTCCGACGCGGCGGCCGCGGGCGCGAGCGCGGTGCCGGAGCCGGGAAGGGCGTCGGCGGCACCCGGCGCGGCGGCGTCCGCGGTACCGGCCGCGCCCGCGGCCAGGGCGGCGGCACCGGCGGCGGCGCCGGTGAGCAGGGTGCGGCGGGAGGGCAGGCCGGACGAGGGCCCGGGGGGCTCGGAAATCATGCGGTCAACCCTGGGACCCGGCGGAGGTCGGTCTACGCCCGGACGCGCGTAGACCGACCGGAAATCACCCGCAGGTGCTCTGTTGCGTTCACCGTACTGACGCCCCCCGAGGGGCACTTCACGGGGGAGGGGGCTGCGGCGCCTCCGGTCCGTCCGGCCGCAGCAGGGCCAGGAAGTCCTCGAACGCCGCGGGCATGTCCACCGAGTCCGGATCCAGCAGCCACTGGTACTGGAGCCCGTCCAGCACCGCCACGAGCAGCGGCGCCGCACGCTCCGGCGTCAGCCCGCCCGGCAGCCGCTCGCCGTGCTCGGCGCGCAGTATCGCCGTCATGCTCGCCCGGACCTGGGTGTAGCGGCGGGTGAAGAACTCCCGCGCGGGATGACCCCCCGTCACGCTCTCGCCCAGCAGCGCCGAGAACGTCTGGACGATGCCGGGACGCATCGCGTTGTACTCGACGAGGGAGGCCAGCAGTTCGATCCGCCAGACGCCGTCGCTCCGCGTGCCGCCGCCGGTGTCCCACTGGTCCCGCTCCTCCAGCACCGCGACGAGCAGCGCCTCCTTGGTCGGGAAGTAGTGCAGCAGGCCCTGCTGGCTGAGGCCGACCCGCTCGGCGACGGCGCTCAGGGAGGCGCCGCGGTAGCCGCGTTCGGCGATCACTTCGAGAGCCGCCCGGACGATCTCCGCCCGCCGCTCCGTGCTTCTGGCCCGCGCCATCTCCCCGGCCCCTTCCGGCACGCCATCGGTCCCGTACCCCCGGACCGCACCGTACGCCATCCCTGAAAATAACGGAATGATGACGAAACCTACCGATCCACCGGTTACGGGGGCGAGTATGGAGGCGTCCATCGCAGGAAACCCGACGAGGAGGTACGGCCGTGGCGGACACGTCCACACCCAGCAACCCCGATGCGGTCCGCGAGGCCGCGGTCGAAGCGGCGCTCGCCGTGCTGGGGCTCGACGACAAGGCCCGGCTCCTGGCCGGTCAGGACATGTGGTCCCTGCCCGCGATCCCCGCCGTCGGGCTGCGCTCCCTGGTGATGTCCGACGGGCCGATCGGTGTCCGCGGCGTCTCCTGGAGCGCCGACGACCCGTCCGTCGCGCTCCCCTCGCCCACCGCGCTCGCCGCGACCTGGGACCCGGCCCTGGCCCGCCGGGCCGGCCGGCTGCTCGCCCAGGAGGCCCACCGCAAGGGCGTGCACGTGCTGCTCGCCCCGACCGTCAACCTCCACCGCTCCCCGCTCGGCGGACGCCACTTCGAGACGTACAGCGAGGACCCGTACCTCACCGGCGAGATCGGCACCGGCTATGTGCGCGGGGTGCAGGACGGCGGCGTCGGCACGACCGTCAAGCACTTCGTCGCCAACGACGCCGAGACCGACCGCTTCACCGTCGACAACGTCGTCGCCCCCCGCGCGCTGCGCGAGGTCTACCTGGCCCCCTTCGAACGGATCGTCAGGAACGCCCACCCCTGGGGCATCATGTCCGCCTACAACCGGGTCAACGGCTCCACCATGACCGAGCACCACCACCTCCAGAACACGGTGCTGCGCGGCGAGTGGGGCTACGACGGCTTCGTCGTCTCCGACTGGCTGGCCGCCCGCTCCACCGTCGGCGCCGCCCGCGGCGGACTCGACGTCGCGATGCCCGGCCCCAGGACGGTGTACGGGAAGGCGCTCGCCGACGCCGTACGGGCCGGGGAGGTCGAGGAGTCCGTCGTCGACGGCGCCGTGCGCAACGTGCTGCGGCTGGCCGCCCGGGTCGGCCTCCTGGACGGCGCCCCGCCCGTCGTCGACCCGGCCGCGCGCCCCGGCACCCTCGACGGCGACGCCCTGGCCCGCGAGATCGCCCGCCGCTCCTTCGTCCTGGTCCGCAACGAACGCGCCGCCCTGCCCCTGTCCGCCGGCGCCGTCCGCCGGATCGCGCTCAGCGGGGCGCTCGCCCGGGACGCCCGGGTCCTCGGCGGCGGCTCCGCCCAGGTCTTCCCGCACCACGTCGTCACCCCGCTGGACGGCCTCGCCGCGGCCCTCCCCGACGGGGTGCTCGACTACCGGGTCGGCGCCGACCCGAACGACGAACTCGTCCCCGCGGGGAAGGGCTTCGAACTCCGGGCCGTCTGCCGCGACGCCGACGGCACCGTCATCGGCTCCGCCCCGCTGCACGACGGCACCCTCCAGTGGCTCGGCGACGACCTCCCCGCCGGCGTCACCCGCGAACGGCTGCACAGCGTCGAGATCACCGGCACCTTCGTCCCGCGCGACAGCGGCGAGCACGTCTTCGGCACCCGGGGCACCGGGGCGCTCACCCTCACCGTCGCGGACGAGACCCTGTACGACGGCGTCCACCGGGTCACCGGCTCCGCCGACCCCGGCGAGGCGTTCTTCGGCAACCCCCTGGAGCGCGGCCGGATCACCCTCGCCGCCGGCGAACCCGTCCGCGTCTCGCTGCGCCAGGTCCCCGAGACCCTGGCCGAGGACGGGCCGATCCTCGGCGTCTCGTTCTCCCTCTGCCATCTCGGCCCGCGCCGCGACCCCGACGAGCTGATCGCCGAGGCCGTCGAGGCGGCCCGCGGCGCGGACGCCGCGATCGTCGTCGTCGGCACCACCGAACGCGTCGAGTCCGAGGGCTTCGACCGCACCGACCTGAGGCTCCCCGGCCACCAGGACGAACTCGTCGCCGCCGTCGCCGCCGTCAACCCCCGCACCGTCGTGGTCGTCAACTCCGGCTCCCCGGTGGAACTCCCGTGGCGCGAGGAGGTGGCCGCCGTGCTGCTCGGCTGGTTCCCCGGCCAGGAGGCCGGCCACGCGCTGGCCGACGTCCTGCTGGGCGCCGAGGAACCCGGCGGCCGGCTGCCCACCACCTGGCCGGTCGCGCTCGCCGACGTCCCCGTCTCCGCCACCACCCCCACCGACGGCGAACTCCACTACGACGAGGGCGTCTTCGTCGGCTACCCGGCCTGGGAGAAGGCCGGCACCGCGCCCGCCTACCCCTTCGGCCACGGACTCGGCTACACCACCTGGGAGTACGAGAGCCTGGTGGCCGGCCAGGACTCCGTCACCGTCCGCGTCCGCAACACCGGCACCCGGCCCGGCGCCGAGACCGTCCAGGTCTACCTGGCGCCCCGGCCCGCCGACGCCGGCCGCCCCGCCCGCCGGCTGGCCGGCTTCGCCCGGGTCGAGGCGGCCCCCGGCGAGAGCGCGGACGCGGTGATCGCGCTGGAGCGGCGCGCGTACGAGATCTGGGACGAGGAGGCGTACGACTGGGTCCTGGTCCCCGGCGAGTACGAGGTGCAGGCGGCCCACTCGCTCGGCGACGTGCGCCGCACGGCGGTCGTCGAGATCGAGGAGTAGCGGCCCGGTACGGCGGAACCCCCGGGCGGCGCCGGTCGCCGCCCGGGGGTTCCGCCGTACCGCCCCGGTCAGCGCACCGAGAACCCGTACACGGTCGTCGAGACGAACTCCTCGCCCGGCCGCAGCACCGTGCTCGGGAACTCCGGCCGGTTCGGGGAGTCCGGGAAGTGCTGGGTCTCCAGCGCGACCCCGGCGCACGGGCCGAACGGCCGCCCGTCGAAGTGGTCCGCCGTGTACAGCTGGAGGCCCGGCTCCGTCGTCGCCACGGTCAGCACCCGCCCCGAGCCCGCGTCGTACAGCTCGGCCACCGGACCCGGACCGTCCGCGTCCAGCACGAAGTTGTGGTCGTAGGACGGGCCGAGCGCACGCGGCGTCCGGAAGTCGAACCGGGTGCCCTCCACCGGCAGGAACTCGCCCGTGGGCAGCGACTCGGCGTCCACCGGGGTGATCCGCCCCGCCGCGATCCGCAGCTCCTGCCCCAGCGCGCTGCCGCGGCCGGCGCCCGCCAGGTTCCAGTACGTGTGGTTCGTCGGGTTCAGCACCGTCGGGGCGTCGGTCGTGGCCCGGTACGTGATCCGCAGTGCCCCGCCCTCGTCCAGGGTGTACGCCGCCGACATCGCCAGCCGCCCCGGGAAGCCCTCCTCGCCGTCCTCGGAGACCAGCAGCAGCTCGACGCCGCCGGCCGCCTCCCGGGCCCGCCACACGCGCTTGTCGAAGCCCCTGGCCCCGCCGTGCACCTGGTTGCGTCCCTCGTTGGGCGTCACCCGGTGGGTACGGCCGTCCAGTTCGAACCGGGCCCCGCCGATCCGGTTCGCGTACCGCCCGACCAGCGCGCCGAAGTACGGCCCGGTGAACGTCTCGTACCCGGCGAGGTCCGGCAGCCCGAGCGCGACGTCGGCCCGCGTCCCGTCCCGGTCCGGCACCTCCACCGACTGCACGATGCCGCCGTACGTCAGCACCCGCACCCGCGTGCCGTCCCGCTCCAGCGTCCAGCGGTGCACCGGGGTGCCGTCCGCGAGGGTGCCGAACTCTTCCGTGCGCACAGCCGCGCCCGAACCAGTGATCATGGTCGACGACCCTACGCGGGCGGCCGGGCCGCCGTGACGTTGCGGTACGCGATCTCCGCCAGCCGCGCCTGCCCGTCCCGCCCCGGATGGAACCAGTCCCACCGGCTGAGCTGCGCACCGGTGAACGGGTAGTCGAAGACCGCCCCGCCGTCGTAGCGGCAGCGCAGGTCCTTCGCGCAGACCTCCCGGAGCACCTCGTTGTACGCCACGACCCGCTCGCGCACCGAGTCCCGCCGGGCCACCGCCGCCGCGCCCATGTCGTCCGCGTCGCCCAGCATCGACCGGCAGATCCCCAGCTTCCAGATCTGCTTGCCCAGCGGGTTCCCGCGCCCCGTCGACCAGAGCCGCTTCAGGTCCGGCACGCTCGACACGTACACCTGGGCCTTCGGGGCCCCGGCCCGCAGCCGGCGCATCGACATCTCGAAGGACGTGCGGAAGTCGTCCACCGGCGTCATGTACCGGGCCGAGTCCCGGCAGGCGTCATTGGCGCCGATCATCACCGTCACCAGATCGGGTTTCTCCTCCGCGGCCAGCGCCATCTGCTCCGGCAGCTGTGCGATCCGGGCCCCCGTCTCCGCGTGGTTCCAGCTCCGGGCCGCGGCCTTCGACGACCCCAGCAGCCGCACGGCCAGGCTGCGCACCGCGCCGTCCGTGCCGGTCGACCACGACACCTCCGGGCAGTCCGTCAGCACCGAGCAGGCGTCGAAGCCCCGGGTGATGGAGTCGCCCACGGCGGCCACCGAACCGGGGCTGCGGTCCCACGTCGGAGCGGGTCTGGCCGATGGCTTCCGGCCGGCCGCCGCCCCCTTCGTCGTCCCGTCGTGTCCGGAGTCACAGCCGGACAGAGCGGTCGTGCCCAGCAGTGCGGCCACCGCCAGGACGGCCGCCGCGGTACGCGACCGACGGTGGACGGAACGATCCTGCATCCTCGGGTCCTTTCGCTCATGCCCCCGGCGACCCCGTGCGGCACCGGTCGGAAGGCCCCGCCGCCCCGGCGGGTGAAAGCTGCGCGAATGATGTGCCCGGGACCGACCGTACGTCACACCCCGGGCGCCCCCGCGCGGTAGCTTTTCCTCGTCGAACCAGCGGCGCTTCCCCGGCCCGGCTCCACTCGGGTGGCATTCCGGAAATCACACCACGTCACATACTTTCCTTTTTCAGGAGTTTCACCCCGATGCTGTTTACTGATGACGGCCTCGGGAGCCGGCCGGGAAGAGGCGGCACGGGCGCGAGGCCGCTGGGGAAGGCGAACTTCGTCCCACACTGGAGGTCCCGGTGACGTCACGTGGAGTTCTGTACGTTCACTCCGCACCGCGCGCGCTCTGCCCCCATGTCGAATGGGCGGTGGCGGGTGTCCTCGGGGTGCGGGTCCAGCTGGACTGGATCAGACAACCCGCGGCCCCCGGCACCTGGCGGTCCGAATTCTCCTGGCAGGGCCGCCCCGGCACGGCGTCCGAGCTGGCCTCCGCACTGCGCGGCTGGGACCTGCTGCGGTTCGAGGTGACGGCCGAGCCGAGCTCCGCCGCGGAGGGCGAGCGCTACAGCTCCACCCCCGGCCTGGGCATCTTCCACGCCGTCACCGGGGTGCACGGCGACATCCTGGTGCCCGAGGACCGGCTGCGGGCGGCGCTCGCCCGGTCCGCGCGGGGCGAGACGGAGCTGCAGGCCGAGATCGCCAAGCTGCTCGGCAAGCCGTGGGACGACGAGCTGGAGTCCTTCCGGCACGCGGGCGAGGGCGCGCCCGTGCGGTGGCTGCACCAGGTGGTGTGAGGGCCGCGAACGGCCCGGAACGGGCCCCGGGGGGCGTGCGGCACGGGGGAAACACCCACCGGGCGCCCCCGGAACGCTCCCGTGCAACCGAAGGCCTTCCTCCCGCGAAGAACTCCTTCCCGCAGCCGAAGAGGCCCGCCTCCCCACGAGGGGGAGGCGGGCCTCCTGACGACCGGACCGACCGGGCCGGGGCCGCGGGTCAGACGCTGCGGAACGCCAGGACCACGTTGTGCCCGCCGAAGCCGAACGAGTTGTTGATCGCGGCGATCGAACCCTCGGGCAGCGGTCGCGGCTCGTCGCGCACGATGTCCGCCTCCACGGCCTCGTCGAGGTGGTCCACGTTGATCGTGGGCGGGGCCATCCGGTGGTGCAGCGCCAGGACCGTCGCGACGGTCTCGATGCCGCCGGCGCCACCGAGGAGGTGCCCGGTCATCGACTTCGTCGCGGAGATCGCGACGTGGTCGAGGTCGTCGCCCAGCACCTTGCGCAGGGCCTTCAGCTCGGCGACGTCGCCCTGCGGCGTCGAGGTGGCGTGCGCGTTGAGGTGCACGACCTCGGACGGCTTGAGGTCCGTCTGCTCCAGCAGGTTCTCCATCGCGGCGGCGATGCCGCGGCCGGTCGGCTCGGGCTGCGCGATGTGGTGCGCGTCCGCGGACAGGCCCTGGCCCAGCACCTCGCAGTACACCTTGGCGCCACGCTTCGCGGCGTGCTCCGCGGACTCCAGGACGACGACGCCCGCGCCCTCGCCGAGGACGAAGCCGTCACGGCCGGTGTCGTACGGACGGGAGGCCTTCTCGGGCTCCTCGTTGTTCTTGGACATCGCCATCATGTTGGCGAACGCGGCGATCGGCAGCGGGTGGATCGCCGCCTCCGTGCCACCGGCGAGGACCACGTCGGCACGGCCGGTGCGGATCATCTCGACGGCGTACCCGATCGCCTCGGCGCCCGAGGCGCAGGCGGAGACCGGCGTGTGCACACCGGCCTGGGCGTTGACCTCCAGGCCGACGTTGGCCGCCGGGCCGTTGGGCATGAGCATGGGAACGGTGTGCGGGGAGACGCGGCGTACGCCCTTCTCCTTCAGCACGTCGTACTGGTCGAGCAGGGTGATCACGCCGCCGATGCCGGAGGCGATGACCGAGCCCAGCCGCTCGGGCCGGATCTTCTCGTCCTCACCGGCCTTGCCGGTGAAACCGGCGTCCGCCCACGCCTCGCGGGCCGCGATCAGCGCGAACTGCGCCGAGCGGTCCAGCTTGCGGGCGAGCGGGCGGGGCAGTACCTCGCCCGGGTCGACGGCCGCGAGGGCGGCGATCCGGACAGGGAGTTCGGCGAAACGTTCGCCCTCGAGAGGCTTGACGCCGGAACGACCGGCCATCAGACCTTCCCAGGTCGACGCCGAGTCGCCACCCAGCGGAGTGGTTGCGCCGATACCGGTGACGACCACGGTGCGATTGGTCGAGTTCACTGGAAAATCTTCTCCACGTGTAGAGGGTCGTGAATCAGCGGCGCCACCGCTGGGTGGCGACACAGGAGCCGGGGCCGATCAGCCCTGGTGCTTGAGGATGTAGTCGGCAGCGTCGCCGACCGTCTTGAGGCCCTTGACGTCGTCGTCGGGGATCTTCACGTCGAAGCGCTCCTCGGCGGCGACGACGACCTCGACCATGGACAGCGAGTCGACGTCCAGGTCGTCGGTGAAGGACTTGTCCAGCTGGACGTCCTCGACCGGGATCCCGGCGATCTCGTTGACGATCTCGGCGAGACCGCTGACGATCTCTTCCTGGGTGGCGGCCATGATGGCTCCTTCGGTGTCTATTTACAGGGTTTCGGACGTCCGGGCCGGAATGGCCTGGTGTGCCTAGGGGAGGGTAACGACCGTCGCGGCGTAGACGAGACCCGCCCCGAAGCCGATGACGAGCGCGGTGTCCCCGCTCTTCGCCTGACCGGTCGCCAGGAGCCGCTCCATGGCGAGCGGGATCGAGGCGGCGGAGGTGTTGCCGGTGGTCTCCACGTCACGGGCGACGGTGACGCCCTCCGGCAGCTTCAGGGTCTTCACCATCGAGTCGATGATCCGCATGTTGGCCTGGTGCGGAATGAAGACGTCCAGGTCTTCCGGGCTGATCCCGGCCGCGTCCAGCGCCTGCTGGGCGACCTTCGCCATCTCGAAGACGGCCCAGCGGAAGACCGCCTGGCCCTCCTGCGTGATCGCCGGGAACTTGATGTTGCCGTCCCGGTCGAGCGGCAGCTTCGAGACGTCGCCGGTGTGGAAGTCGTTCCACGGCACGGTCTGCTTGATCGTCTCGGACTTGTCGCCCTCGGAGCCCCAGACGGTCGGCCCGATGGCGGGGACGTCGGAAGGTCCGACGACGACCGCGCCGGCGCCGTCGCCGAAGAGGAAGGCCGTCGCGCGGTCCTCCTTGTCGGTGAGGTCGCTGAGCCGCTCCACGCCGATGACCAGGACGTACTCCGCCGAGCCCTCGACGATCATGCCCTTGGCCAGGGTCAGTCCGTAGCCGAAGCCCGCGCAGCCGGCCGAGATGTCGAAGGCGGCGGGCTTGCCGGCCCCGACCCGGTGGGCGATCTCCGTCGCGATGGCCGGGGTCTGCTTGAAGTGCGAGACGGTGGAGACGATCACGGCACCGATCTGCTCGGCCCTGATCCCGGCGTCCGCGATGGCCTTGCCGGACGCCTCCACGGACATCGCGGCCACGGTCTCCTCGTCGGAGGCCCAGTGGCGGGTGGCGATGCCGGAGCGCGAGCGGATCCACTCGTCGGACGAGTCGATCGTCTCGAGGATCACCTCGTTGGGCACGACCCGGGTCGGGCGGTAGCCGCCCACACCCAGGATGCGTGCGTACGGGGCGCCCTGACTGGGCTTGATCTTCGACATGCTCTTTCGGGGCTCCTTAGGCGCTCGCGTGCTCGGAGATGAGCGCGCGGGCCGCTTCGAGGTCGTCGGGGGTCTTGAGCGCGAGCGTCTTCACGCCGGGCAGCGCGCGCTTGGCGAGCCCCGTGAGCGTGCCACCGGGGCACGCCTCGATGAGAGCCGTGACGCCCAGCTCCTTGAAGGTCTCCATGCACAGGTCCCAGCGGACCGGGTTGGCCACCTGGCCGACCAGCCTGGAGATGACCTCGTCGCCGGTGGCCACGGCCTTGCCGTCGGCGTTGGAGACGTACGTCACGGTCGGGTCGGAGACGTCGAGCCCTGCGGCGGCCTCGCGCAGCCGGTCGACGGCGGGCGCCATGTGGTGCGTGTGGAACGCGCCGGCGACCTTGAGCGCGACCACGCGGCGCACGCCCTCGGGCATGTCCTCGGCCAGCGCGGCGAGCTGCTCGACGGTGCCGGCGGCGACGATCTGGCCGGAGCCGTTGACGTTCGCCGGGGTCAGCCCGAGCTTCTCCAGGTGCGCGACCGAAACCTCGGGGTCGCCGCCGAGCAGCGCCGACATGCCGGTCTCGGTGACCGCGGCGGCCTCGGCCATGGCGAGCCCGCGGGTCCGCACCAGGCGCAGCGCGGCGTCGTCGTCGATGACTCCGGCGAGGGCGGCTGCGGTGATCTCACCGACGCTGTGACCTGCGACGACGGCCGGAGAGGCGTCGAGCGCGGCAGCGGAGAGCAGACCGGCGGCGACCAGCAGCGGCTGCGCCACCGCGGTGTCACGGATCTCCTCCGCCTCGGCCTTGGTGCCGTAGTGGACGAGGTCGAGCCCGATGGCGTCGGACCAGGCCGCGATGCGGTCTGCGGCACCGGGGAGGTCGAGCCAGGGAGTCAGGAAGCCGGGCGTCTGAGCGCCTTGGCCGGGAGCGACGAGTACGAGCACTCTCACACTCTCTCTTGTGAACGGTCCGGAGCACCCGTGGGGACAGGGACCAAGAACCGTATGGGGAATTGTTGATGTCCGACAAAAGTCTAGGACTGCGGATCTCTGGCGGCCAAGCGTCCCAGGATCAGGGCGATCCGCAACGTGAACGCCGAGCGGACATCGGAAGGCGACCATCCGGTGACGTCTGTCACACGTCGGAGCCGGTAGCGCACGGTGTTGGGGTGAACGAAGAGCATTCTGGCCGCGCCCTCCAGGCTGCTCGCCTGCTCCAGATACACACTCAGTGTTTCGAGGAGGGCGGAACCCGCTTCTTCCAGCGGTCTGTAGATCTCCTCCACCAACTGGTCCCGGGCGGCGGGGTCGCCCGCCATCGCGCGCTCCGGCAGCAGGTCGTCGGCCAGCACCGGTCGCGGGGCGTCCTGCCAGGCACCGCACGCCCTGAGCCCGGCCGCCGCGGCCTGCGCGGACCGGGTGGCCGCCAGCAGGTCGGGCACCACGGGCCCGGCGACGACGGGGCCCGCCGCGTACGGGCCGATCAGCGACTTGGCGACGTGCAGCGGGTTGTCGCTGCCGCCCGCGATGACCACGAGGCGGTTGCCGAGCACCCCGGTGAGGACCTGGAGCTTGGCGTGCCGGGCGGCCCGCCGGATCGCCTCCACGGTCAGTTCGCTGTCGCCGTCCGGGGCGGTGCCGAGCACCACGCAGACGTGCTCGGGGGAGTTCCAGCCGAGCGCCGCGGCGCGTGACACGGCGCCCTCGTCGGCCTCGCCGGACAGCACCGCGTTGACCACGAGCGATTCCAGCCGGGCGTCCCAGGCCCCGCGGGCCTCGGCGGCCTGCGCGTACACCTGGGCGGTGGCGAAGGCGATCTCCCGGGCGTAGACGAGCAGCGCCTCGCGCAGCACCGATTCGTCACCGGGCGCGGCGACCTCCTCGATCGCGGCCTCCATGACCTCGATCGTGGTGCGCACCATCTCGACGGTCTGCCGCAGGGTGATCGCCCGGGTCAGCTCGCGCGGAGCGGTGCCGAACACATCGGTGGAGATGGCCTGCGGGGTCTCCGGATGCCGGAACCACTCGGTGAACGCCGCGATGCCGGCCTGGGCCACCAGACCGATCCAGGACCGGTTCTCCGGTGGCATCGCCCGGTACCAGGGCAGCGATTCGTCCATGCGGGCGATCGCGTTGGCGGCCAGCCGGCCGGAGGACTGCTCCAGCCGTTTCAGGGTCGCGGCATGCAGGTGGGCGTCGTTCGCAGCGGGCTGCTCAGGATCGGGTCGGGGCACGAGACAAGACTGCCTTATCGGGCGACAGGCACGGAGGGGCGGGGCCGCCGCGGGTCGTACCGGCGGGTAGTGGCGGGCGGTGACGGATGCCCCGCACCGGCCGGGCTACCGTGGACCGGTGATCTCCGTACAGCGTTCCGAAGACCGTTTCCGGGGCGGGGACGAGGCGGCCGGCATCGAATCGCTGCACGCGTTCTCGTTCGGCACCTTCTACGACCCCGACAACCTCCGCTTCGGTCCGGTCATGGCCGTCAACGAGGAGCGGCTCGCACCCGGCGCGGGCTTCGAGGAACACCCGCACAGCCATACGGAGATCGTCACCTGGGTCGTCGAGGGCGAGCTGACCCACCGCGACTCCACCGGTCGCGCCACGGTCGTGCGGCCCGGCGACCTCCAGCACCTCAGTGCCGCCTCCGGGGTGCGTCACGTCGAACGGAACGACGGGGACGTCCCGTTGACGTTCATCCAGATGTGGCTGGCGCCGCTGGAGGCGGGCGGCGAACCCGCATACGGGATCGTCCCCGGCCCCGACGGAGCCACCCCGTACGCACTGCCCGGGGCCGGTACGACCCTCCATGTGCGCAGAGTCGCCGAGGGGGAGCGCGCGCCGGTCGTGGACGCGGCGCGCCTGTACGTGCACGTCGTACGGGGACGGATCGTCCTGGACGGTGAGGAGCTGGGGCCCGGCGACGCGGCCCGGATCGTCGGTGCGAAGGGCCTGGAAGCGGTCGCGGTGACGGCGGCGGAGCTGCTGATCTGGGAGCTGGCGGGCTGAGCGGCCGGTTGCCCGGCTCCCGCATCCTCCGGCGGTCCGGGCCGACCGGGTCCGGCACCTTCACGTGCCGGACCCGACGGTGTCAGCGGTTCATGCCCGCCCAGAACTCCTCGAAGGACATCTTGCGGTCGCCGTCGGTGTCGAGGGAGTCGATCAGCGCCTGAGCCTGCGACTCGGTGATCTCCGAGCCCTCCAGCTCCGCCACGACCTTCCGGTACTCCTCCGCGGTGACCTGGCCGTCCCCGTCGATGTCGTAGCGCTGGAAGACCTTCCGCGCCGCCGTCTCCACGATGTCTGCCATGTGTTCCGCCCCTCTGTGATCTCTGTCGACGGCCCCAGATTATCCGTCGGCCTCCCCGGCCCCGCCGCCGGTGACGGAGCGGTGCCCGGCAACGGCGCTCCCGCGATCCGGGGCCCGCGCGGCCGGAGCGATTCGCGGGCGATATCCGCCACCGGGCACGGGAAGTTTCCGCATGCGCGGTGCCCCATTCGTTTTGAGCGACTTTTGGTCGCCCCAAGGGCGGTCGCTGTGAGGATCTGAAGAGCCGGCGCGTACGTCGAGACGAGGACGGCGGCTGGTGGCCCGTCAGCTATCGGAGGAGCCCCGAATGAGTGACCAGAACATTTCGGCAGAGGAAGAGCTTTCTCCCGGCCAGATCATGGGGGTTCTGACCGGTTACTGGCAGGCAAGGATTCTGCTGACCGCGGCGTCGCTCGATCTCTTCACCTCGCTCTCCGGGGAACCGGCCGGTGCGGAGCGGGTGAGCGAGCGGCTCGGCCTCCGCATGCCGGGGGCGAGCGACTTCCTGCTGGCCCTCTCCGGCATGGGTCTCCTGGAGGCGGACGAGGACGGCACGTTCCGCAACTCGCCTGCCGCGGAGCAGTTCCTGGTACGTGGGCGCCCTGCTCACATCGGGGGCTACCTCCAGTTCTGCGAGCGTGAGCTGAACCCGGCCTGGGACGGTCTCGGCGCGGCCCTGCGGACGGGATCCCCGCAGAATCCGGCGGCGCGCTCCGGCAATCCGTACGACGCGCTGTACGCGGACCGGGAGGCGACCGATTCCTTCCTGGAAAGCATGGACATGCTCAACACTCCGCTGCTCCGGCGGGTGAGCTCGCTGGACTGGAGCCGGTACGGCTCCTTCGTGGACGTGGGCGGGGCCCGCGGAAATGTCGCACAGCACCTCGTGCGGGAACATCCCCATCTCGACGGCGGGGTATTCGACCTGCCGCCTTTGGAAGGTGCCTTCGACGACTACATGAATTCCCTCGGCGGTACGGCGAAGGAACGCATTGTCTTTCACGGCGGGGATTTCTTCGAGGACCCGCTCCCGGAGGCCGACGTCCTCATATTCGGTCACGTGCTCCACAACTGGAGCGTCGAGAACCGGCGCACACTGCTGCGCAACGCGTATTCCGCGATCCGGCCCGGCGGCGCCGTCATCGTCTACGACCCGATGGTGAGCGACAGCAGGCCGCCGCTGTACGCGACGCTGGCGGCACTGAGCATGCTCGTGTGGTCCGCGGGGGGCGGCGAATACGCGGTCGGCGAATGCCACTCCTGGCTGAAGGAAGCCGGATTCCGGCCCGAGATGGTGGGGCCCGGGAACACTCCGGACGATGTGCTGATCATCGGTCACAAGGACAGCTGAGCATTCGTCGTGTCGCCGGTTGAGGAGAGGCAGATGGATGCATCCGTCATCGTCGTGGGAGCAGGCCCCGCGGGTCTTGCGCTCGCCGGAGAACTGCGGCTGGCCGGGACGGACGTAGTGGTCCTGGAGCGGCTCGCGGGACGCTCCGGGCAGTCGCGGGGCATCGGGCTCACACCGCGCACGGTCGAAGTCTTCGACCAGCGCGGTCTGTTGCCCCGGTTCGGCGACATCGAGATGAGCGGCGTCGGGCATTTCGGCGGGATTCCCCTGGACTTCGGGGTCCTGGGCGGCGGGGACAGGGCCGCCAAGGTCGTACCGCAGTCCGTGACCGAGGCGGTGCTGGAGGACTGGGCCCGGGAACTGGGGGCGGACATCCGGCGGGAGCACGAATTCCTCGGGCTGACGGACGACGGGGACCGGGTCGAGGTGCGGGTGCGCGGACCGCGGGGGGAGGAGCGCCTCACCGCACGCCACGTGGTGGGCTGCGACGGCGGCCGGAGCGCGGTGCGGAAAGCCGCGGGCTTCGACTTCCCCGGCACACCGGCCACCACGGAGCTGTTCCTCGCCGACGTCCGGGGCGTCGACCTCGAACCGCGCATGGTCGCCGACCGGGTCGGCGACGGCATGGTGATGGTCGCCCGGCTGGAGGGCGGAATCCACCGCGTCATCGTCGCCGAGCGCGGCGCCCCGCCCCGGCGCCGCACCGCCCCGCCGCCGTTCGGCGAGGTGGCCGACGCGTGGAAGCGGCTCACCGGCATCGACATCTCGCACGCCGAGCCGGTGTGGATCAGCGCGTTCGGCGACGCCACGCGCCAGGTCACCGAGTACCGCCGCGGCCGGGTGCTGCTCGCCGGGGATTCGGCCCACATCCACCTCCCGGCGGGCGGCCAGGGCATGAACACCGGTGTCCAGGACTCGGTGAACCTGGGGTGGAAGCTCGCGGCCGTGCTGCACGGCACCGCGGACCCCGCGCTGCTGGACACGTACCACGGCGAACGGCACGAGGTCGGACGCCGGCTGCTCGTCAACACCCGCGCCCAGAGCCTCCTGCTGCTCGGCGGCGAGGAGGTGCAGCCGCTGCGCGACGTCCTGACCGAGCTGACCCAATACGAGGACGTCGCCCGTCACTTCGCGGCCAAGGCCAGCGGCCTGGACATCCGCTACGACGTGGGCAGCGGCAACCCCCTGCTGGGCAGGCGGATGCCGCGGCTCGCACTGCTCCGGGGCACGACCCGGACGTCCAGCACCGAGCTGCTGCGCCCCGGTCGCGGGGTGCTGCTCGACCTGGAGGACACACCGCGGCTGCGGCGCCGCGCCGCCGCCTGGACGGACCGGATCGACGTGGTCACCGCAACCCCGCTGGGGCCGGCGCCCGCCGGTGTTCCGGAGGGGACCGGTTCCGTCCTGCTGCGCCCCGACGGCTACGTGGCCTGGGCCGCGCCCGGCAGCCACCACGACCTTCCCACGGCGCTGGAGCGCTGGTTCGGCCCGGCCGCCCGGCAGCCGGTGCCGGCACGCCGGACCACCTGACTCGAGGAAAGAGGTTCACGATGCACAGCACCCTGATCGTCGCCCGGATGGAACTCGGCTCCGCCGAGGAGGTCGCCGGCCTCTTCACCGGGTTCGACGCCACCGAGATGCCCCACCGCATGGGCACCCGGCGGCGCGAGCTCTTCTCCTACCGGGGGCTCTACTTCCACCTGCAGGACTTCGAGCGGGAGAACGGCGGGGAGCGGATCGAGGAGGCCAGGACCGACCCGCGGTTCGTGCGGATCAGCCAGGACCTGAAGCCGTTCATCCAGGCGTACGACCCCACCACCTGGCGTTCGCCCGCCGACGCGATGGCGCAGCGGTTCTACCACTGGAGCGCGGAGTGAGCGGGGGCAGCGGCCGGCGAGTCGTCATCACCGGCATAGGGGTCACCGCCCCCGGCGGGGCGGGGACCGAGGAGTTCTGGCAACTGCTCGCCGACGGACGCACCGCCACCCGCCGGATCTCGCTCTTCGACCCCGCGCCGTTCCGGTCGCAGGTCGCCGCCGAAGTGGACTTCGACGCCGGGGCGGCCGGGCTGACACCGCAGGAGATCCGGCGCATGGACCGCGCGGCCCAGCTCGCGGTGGTCACCGCGCGCGAAGCGGTCGCCGACAGCGGACTGCCCTTCGAACAGCTGGACCCGACCCGCACGGGCGTGACCATCGGCAGCGCGGTGGGCGCCACGATGGGCCTGGACGAGGAGTACTGCACGGTGAGCGACGGCGGGCGGCTGGAGCTCGTCGACCACACCTACGCCGTGCCGCACCTGTACGACTACATGACCCCCAGCTCGTTCGCGGCGGAGGTGGCCTGGGCGGTGGGCGCCGAAGGCCCCGCCTCGGTCGTCTCCACCGGCTGCACGTCGGGGCTCGACTCCATCGGGTACGCCACCGAGGTGCTCCGCGAGGGGGCGGCGGACGTCATGATCGCGGGCGCGACGGACGCGCCGATCTCCCCGATCACCGTGGCGTGCTTCGACGCGATCAAGGCGACCACGCCGCGCAACGACGACCCCGAGCACGCCTCCCGGCCCTTCGACGCCAGTCGCAACGGCTTCGTCCTGGGGGAGGGGTCCGCCGTCTTCGTCCTGGAGACGGCGGAGAGCGCGCGGCGGCGCGGTGCGCACGTCTACGCGGAGGTGGCGGGCTACGCGACCCGCTCCAACGCCTTCCACATGACCGGGCTGCGCCCCGACGGCAAGGAGATGGCGGAGGCGATCCGGGTCGCCATGGCGCAGGCCCGCGTCAACGCCGACGAGATCGACTACATCAACGCGCACGGCTCGGGCACGAAGCAGAACGACCGGCACGAGACGGCGGCCTTCAAGCGCAGTCTCGGCGATGCCGCCCACCGGATCCCCATCAGCTCCATCAAGTCGATGGTGGGCCATTCCCTAGGCGCGGTGGGCTCCATCGAACTCGCCGCTTCCGCACTGGCGATGGAGCACCACACCGTCCCGCCCACCGCCAACCTGCACACCCCCGACCCGGAGTGCGATCTGGACTACACCCCGCTGACGGCCCGCGAGCGGCGCATCGACACCGTGCTGTCCGTCGGCAGCGGATTCGGCGGGTTCCAGAGCGCCGTGGTGCTCGCCCGGCCCGACAGGAGCGAACGATGACCGACGTCACCACGGTCGTGACGGGACTCGGCGTGGCAGCACCCAACGGTCTGGGCCTGGAGCCGTACTGGTCCGCCGTCCTCGCCGGGCGCGGGGGCATCGGCCCGGTCACCCGGTTCGACGCCTCGGGCTATCCGGCCCGGCTGGCGGGCGAGATCGAGGGGTTCGCCGCCGAGGACCACCTGCCCAGCAGACTGCTCCCGCAGACCGACCGCATGACCCGACTGGCCCTGGTCGGCGCCGACTGGGCGCTCCAGGACGCCGGGATCGTGCCGGCGGAGCTGCCCGAGTACGACATGGGCGTGATCACGGCCAGCCACTCCGGCGGATTCGAGTTCGGCCAGAACGAGCTGAGGGCGCTGTGGAGCAAGGGCGGCCGCCATGTGAGCGCGTACCAGTCCTTCGCCTGGTTCTACGCCGTCAACAGCGGCCAGGTCTCCATCCGGAACGGGATGCGCGGCCCCAGCGGGGTCGTCGTCAGCGACCAGGCGGGCGGCCTGGACGCCCTGGCACAGGCGCGCCGCCAGATCCGCAGGGGCACCCCCGTCGTCGTCTCCGGCGCCGTCGACGCCTCCATCTGCCCCTGGGGCTGGGTCGCCCAGTGGGCGAGCGGCCGGATCAGCCGGGGCACCGACCCGGCCCGGGCCTACCTGCCGTTCGACGACGAGGCGGCCGGACACGTGCCGGGGGAGGGCGGGGCGCTGCTCGTCCTGGAGGAGGCCGGGCACGCGCGGGAACGGGGCGCCCGCCGGGTGTACGCGGAACTCGCGGGCCACTCGGCCACGTTCGACCCCCGGCCGGGCAGCGGACGGGGCCCCGCACTCCAACGCGCCGTCGAGCAGGCCCTGGGGGACGCCGGCACCGTACCCGCCGAGGTCGACGTCGTCTTCGCGGACGCGGCCGCGGTACCCGGGCTGGACCGTGCCGAGGCGGAGGCGATCACCAAGGTGTTCGGACCGCGCGGGGTGCCCGTCACCGCGCCCAAGACCATGACCGGGCGGCTCTATTCCGGCGCCGCGCCGCTGGACGTGGCCACGGCGTGCCTCAGCATCCGGGACGGCGTGATCCCGCCGACCGTGCACAGTTCGCTCTCCGCCGCCTACGACCTCGACCTGGTGGTCGGCACGCCGCGCGCCGCGACCGTGGGGACCGCGCTGGTACTCGCCCGCGGCCACGGCGGCTTCAACTCGGCCGTCGTGGTGCGCGCACCACGCACGTGACCGTCCTCCGGGCACGAGGCACCACCCCGATCCACCCCTTCCCCACTTCGACCGCCGCACGGAGGACAGCCATGCCCGCTGCCGTTTTCACCCTGGACGCCCTGAAGCTGATCCTGCGCACCGGCGCGGGCACGGACGAGGGCGTCGACCTGGACGGCGACATCCTGGACACGGATTTCGAAGCGCTGGGCTACGAGTCCCTGGCGATGCTGGAGACCGGCAGCCGCATCGAGCGCGAGTACGACATCACCCTGGACGAAGAGGCCCTGGCCGAGGCGCGGACGCCGCGGGCCCTGGTCGCTTTCGTCAACGAGCACCTCGCGGCCGTCACCCGGCGGGCCTGACCGCGCCCCTGCCCCTTTCCCCGCAGGACGCACACAGCCGCATCCGGCGTACGCAGTCGCATCCGACGGATTCAGCCGCATCCGACGCACGCAGTCGCATCCGACGCATTCAGGAGAGAACGCATGACCGAGAACACCTCCAGGGTCGCCCTGGTGACCGGTGCCACGAGCGGAATAGGTCTGGCGGTCACCCGGCTTCTCGCGCAGCACGGACACCGTGTGTACCTGTGCGCGCGGACGGAGGACGCCGTGGCCCGCACGGTCGGGGAACTCCGGGACGAGGGCCTGGAGGTGGACGGCACGGCGGCCGACGTGGGCTCCAAGGAAGACGTCCGGCGCCTGGTGGCGGCGGCCGTGGAGCGGTTCGGGACGATCGACGTGCTGGTGAACAACGCGGGCCGGAGCGGTGGCGGGGTCACCGCCGACATCGCCGACGAGCTGTGGTTCGACGTCATCAACACCAACCTCAACAGTGTCTTCCTGGTGACCCGGGAGGTGCTGAACGCGGGTGGCATGCGCGAGAAGTCCCGCGGCCGGGTCATCAACATCGCCTCCACCGCGGGCAAGCAGGGAGTCGTCCTCGGCGCCCCCTACTCCGCGTCCAAGCACGGTGTGGTCGGCTTCACCAAGGCCCTCGGCAATGAGCTCGCGCCCACCGGCATCACGGTCAACGCCGTCTGCCCCGGTTACGTCGAAACCCCCATGGCCCAGCGGGTGCGCCAGGGGTACGCAGCGGCGTACCGGACCGACGAGGAACAGATCCTGCAGAAGTTCAGCGCCAAGATCCCGCTCGGCCGCTACTCCACCCCGGAGGAGGTGGCGGGTCTCGTCGGATACCTCGTCTCCGACACGGCGGCCTCCATCACGTCGCAGGCCCTCAACGTCTGCGGCGGCCTGGGCAACTTCTGACCCCGGTCGCGCCGCGAGCAGCCGGAACCCATGAGGAGCTGAATCATGACAGCAGAGCAGACCGCGCCGATGACACGCGAGGTCGAGCACGAGATCACCGTGGCCGCCCCGGCGGAGGACGTCTACCGCCTCCTCGCCGAGGTGGAGAACTGGCCCCGGCTCTTCCCGCCGTCGGTCCACGTGGACTACGTGGAGAAGAACGGCGACGAGGAACGCATCCGCATCTGGGCCACCGCCAACGGCGAGGCGAAGAACTGGACGTCGCGCCGCCGGCTGGATCCGGAGAACCGGCGCATCGAATTCGCGCAGGAGGTCTCCGCCCCGCCGGTGGCCCGGATGAGCGGCACCTGGATCCTGGAACCGCAGGGCGGGCGGCAGTGCCGGGTGCGCCTGCTCCACAGCTACCGCGCCGTCGACGACGACCCGGACGGCCTCGCCTGGATCGACCGGGCGGTGGACCGCAACAGCCGCACCGAGCTGGCCGCGCTGCGGGAGAACGTGGAGCTGGCCGCCAACTCCGCCGAGCTGACCCTCTCGTTCGAGGACAGCGTGGAGATCGCGGGGTCGGCCAAGGACGTGTACGACTTCATCAACGAGGCCCAGTTGTGGGTCGAGCGCCTGCCGCACGTCTCCGGCGTCCGGCTCACCGAGGACACGCCGGGTGTGCAGAAGCTCCGCATGGACACCGTCGCCAAGGACGGCTCCACGCACACCACCGAGTCGGTGCGGGTCTGCTTCCCGCACCGCGGCATCGCGTACAAGCAGACCACGCTGCCCGCGCTGATGTCGCTGCACACCGGTCACTGGCGGTTCGAGGAGCGGGGCGACGGCATCACCGACGCCACCTCCCAGCACACCGTGGTCGTCAACACCGCGAACATCACCCGGATCCTCGGCCCGGACGCCGGGGTCCCGGAGGCCCGGGCCTTCCTCCGCGAGGCACTGGGCACCAACAGCCGGGCGACGCTGGGGCACGCCAAGGCGTTCGCGGAAGCGCGGCGTTGAGCGATGGCGGCAGCAGCGGGGACCGAAGCCGATGTCCTGGTGGTCGGAGCAGGCCCGGCCGGGCTGCTGCTGGCCGGAGAGCTGAGCGCCGGGGGAGCGAGGACCCTGGTCCTGGAGGAGCTCCCCGGACCGACCGGGGAATCCCGGGCGTCGATCCTGCACGCCAGGACCATGGAGATCTTCGCGGAGCGGGGCGTCCTGGACCGCCTGGGCTCCTTGCCGGACGGGGGCCGCGGTCATTTCGGCGGCCTCCCGCTCCCTCTCGGGGAGGCCGACCCGGATCACCCGTACGCGGGGCAGTGGGAATGCCTGCAGAGCCGTCTGGAGCCGGTCCTGGAGGAGTGGGCGACCGAGCAGGGCGCGGAGATACGCCGCGGCCACCGGGTCACGGGACTGACCCGGGGCGCGGACCGGGTGACCGTCGAGGCGTCCGGCCCCGACGGCACCTCCCGGCGGTACACCGCCCGCTACCTGGCCGGCTGCGACGGTGCACACAGCACGGTGCGGCGCCTCGCGGGCTTCGAGATGGCGGGGGAGGACGCCACCCGGGAGATGCTCCGCGCCGACGTGCGGGGCATCTCCCTCCCGGACCGGCGCCTGCGCCGGTATCCGGGTGGTACCGCCACCGCCCACCGGCGCGCCGACGGCACCACCCGGCTGATGGTGCACGACAACAGCCGCCCGCCCTCGCACCTCGGCCGTGCGCCCGAGTTCGCGGAGGTCGCGGCGGCCTGGGCGCGGGTGACCGGTGAGGACATCGGCGCCGGTACGGCCGTCTGGCTCGACTCCTTCGACAACTCCAGCGCACAGGCCCGCCGTTACCGCGACGGGCGCGTCTTCCTGGCGGGTGACGCCGCCCACGTCCAGATGCCGGTGGGCGGCCAGGCCCTCAACCTCGGACTCCAGGACGCGGCGGCCCTGGGACCGCGGCTCGCCGCGCGGGTCACGGGCGACTGTACGGACGAGGCGCTCGACGCCTACCAGGGCGAGCGGCATCCCGCCGGGGCCCGCACCCTCGCCAACATCCGGGCACAGGCCCAGCTGCTGTTCGGCGGATCCGAGCTGGACGGCCTGCGGGAGGTGTTCGGGGAGCTGCTGGAGAAGGAGCCCGTACGCCGCCACCTGGCGCGGACGATCAGCGGCCTGGACTCCCCGCCCGCACCCCCCGCGGTCCGCCGCGACCCCCGCTCCACAGCCCCCCCGAAGCGCTCGACGACACACGGAAGGCCCACCATGGACAGGCTCACAGGGAAAACGGCGTTGGTCACCGGCTCCAGCCGGGGCATCGGCCGGGCCGTCGCCGTCCGGCTGGCCCGCGAGGGCGCCCTGGTCGTGGTGCACTGCGCGAGCAACGAGGACGCCGCACGGGAGACCGTGACGCAGGTGGAGAAGGAGGGCGGCCGGGCCTTCGCGGTCCGCGCGGAGCTCGGGGTCCCCGGCGACGTCCACGAACTGTTCGTGGGACTGGAGCGGGGGCTGAAGGAGCGCACGGGGGACACGGCGCTGGACATCCTCGTCAACAACGCCGCGGTCACCGCCTCCCAGGGCACCGCGCCCGAGGACGTGACGGCGGAGCAGCTCCAGCGGTACTTCGCGGTGAACGCGATCGCCCCGTTCCTCATCGTGCAGCGCGCCTCGCGGAACATGCCCGACGGCGGCCGGATCATCAACATCTCGTCCGCGCTCACGCGTTTCGCCGAGCCCGGACAGGCGGCGTACTCGATGACCAAGGGCGCCGTGGAACAGCTCTCCCTCCACCTGGCGAAGCACCTCGCCCCGCGGGGAATCACCGTGAACAGCGTGGCCCCCGGCATCACCGACAACGGCGGGCCGGCCTTCGACATCCCGGAGGTCGTGGAGCAGATGGCGCAGATCTCCGCGTTCAAGAGGGTCGGCCGGGCCGGGGACGTGGCCGATGTGGTGACCTTCCTCGCCACCGACGAGGCCCGCTGGATCACCGGCGCCTTCGTCGACGCCAGCGGCGGGACCCTTCTCGGATGAGCGGGAGGAATGCCGTGACGGACCACGAATCCCCGCGCGTCGCGCTCGTCACCGGCGCCAACAAGGGCATCGGATACGCCACCGCGCGCCGTCTCGGAGAGATGGGCCTCCGCGTCTACCTGGGGGCCCGGGACGAGAACCGCGGCCGGGAGGCAGAGTGCGCACTGCGCGCCGAGGGAATCGACGCGCACGCCGTACGCCTCGACGTGACCGACGAGTCGTCCATCGCCGCGTCGGCCGAGCGGATCGGCGCGGCGGAGGGGCGCCTCGACGCCCTCGTGAACAACGCCGGCACGGGTGCCCCGCAGACGCCGCCGAGCCGGACCTCGGTGCACGACGTCCGAAGGACGTACGAGACGAACGTCTTCGGCGTGATCGCCGTGACCAACGCCATGCTGCCGCTGCTGCGCCGCTCCGGTGCGGCACGGATCGTGAACGTCAGCAGCGTGCTCGGCTCGCTCACGCACGCCGCGGCCCTGGAGGACCCCACCGGCGTCTTTCCCCCGGGGGTCTTTCCCGCGGTGCTCGACTACAACACGTCCAAGGCCGCCCTCAACGCCGTCACCATCACGTACGCCAACGAACTGCGCGCGGAGGGCATTCTCGTCAACGCCGTCTCGCCGGGCTTCGTGGCCACCGACATCAACGGCCACCGGGGGCATCTGACCCCGGAACAAGGCGCACGCATCCCCGCGCTGCTGGCGACGCTCGGCGACGACGGACCGACCGCCGCCTTCGTGGGGGAGGACGGCTCCCCGGCCGGCCGGAGGCTGGCGTGGTGACCCCATGCGCCGACGGGAGGAAGCAGGTGAACAGTGACCGCGCGACCGACGCACACCGGACCGCTCGATGAGCTGAACCGGATCAAGGAAATGGCGCGGGAGGGAACCGACCCCCGGGCGACCGAACGGCAGCACGCCAAGGGAAAACTCACCGCGCGGGAGCGGATCGACCATCTCCTCGACAAGGGGAGCTTCACCGAGGTGGAGCCCCTGCGCCGGCACCGGGCCACCGGCTTCGGCCTGGAGGCGAAGCGCCCGCACACCGACGGGGTGGTGACCGGCTGGGGCACGGTCGAGGGCCGGACGGTCTTCGTCTTCGCGCACGACTTCCGGATCTTCGGCGGGGCGCTCGGCGAGGCGCACGCGGAGAAGATCCACAAGATCATGGACATGGCCGTCGCGGCGGGCGCCCCGCTGGTCTCCCTGAACGACGGCGCCGGGGCCCGGATCCAGGAGGGCGTGTCCGCACTCGCGGGCTACGGAGGCATATTCCGCCGCAACACCCGGGCCTCCGGAGTCATCCCGCAGATCAGCGTGATGCTCGGGCCGTGCGCCGGAGGTGCCGCGTACTCCCCGGCGCTCACCGACTTCGTGTTCGCGGTGCGCGGCATCTCCCAGATGTTCATCACCGGGCCCGACGTGGTGCAGGCGGTCACCGGTGAGGAGATCTCGCAGAACGGCCTGGGCGGCGCGGACGTCCACGGCACGACCTCGGGCGTGGCCCACTTCGTCCACGACGACGAGGAGACCTGCCTCGGCGAGGTGCGCTACCTGCTTTCCCTGCTGCCCGCCAACAACAGGGAACTGCCTCCCGCGGTGCCGGGCGTCGATCCCGCCGACCGCCCCTGCGAGGCGCTGACCCGCATCGTCCCGGCGGACCCCGGCCGGAGCTACGACGTCCGGGCGGTGATCGAGGAACTGGTGGACGACGGCGAGCACATGGAGGTGCACGCCGCCTGGGCCCCCAACCTGGTGTGCGCCCTGGCCCGGCTGGACGGCCAGACGGTCGGCATCGTCGCCAACCAGCCCGCGGCGACCGCCGGGGTGCTGGACATCACCGCCTCCGAGAAGGGCGCCCGCTTCGTCCAGTTCTGCGACGCGTTCAACATCCCGATCGTCACCCTGGTCGACGTGCCGGGCTTCCTCCCGGGCGTCCGCCAGGAGCACGAGGGCATCATCCGGCGCGGGGCCAAGCTGCTGTACGCGTACTGCAACGCGACGGTCCCCCGGGTCTCGGTGGTGCTGCGCAAGGCGTACGGCGGCGCGTACATCGTGATGGACTCCCGCTCCATAGGCGCCGACATCGCGCTCGCCTGGCCCGGCAACGAGATAGCCGTGATGGGGGCGGAGGGCGCCGCCAACGTGGTGTTCCGACGGGAGATCGCAGCGGCGGAGGACCCCGGGGCGACGCGCCTGCAGAAGATCGAGGAATACCGGCGGGAACTGGTGCACCCCTTCTACGCGGCCGAACGCGGCCTGGTGGACGACGTGATCGACCCGCGGGAGACCCGGACGGTGCTGATCCGCTCGCTCGCCATGCTCCGCCGCAAGGAATCCGACCTGCCGCGCCGCAAGCACGGCAACCCGCCGCAGTGATGGAGGCACGGGCCATGAACGGAGCTGTGCACGATGCGGTTCTGCTCCGCGTCGAGAAGGGGGACCCGAACGAGGAGGAACTCGCCGCGCTCACCGCGGTGCTCCTGGCCCGCGCGGGCGACGCCACGGCCGGGGACGGCTGCCGTGCCCAGTGGCCGGGCCCGTCCTGGCGCAGACCGGAGCGCATGGCCGTGTTCGTGAACCCCCGAGCGTGGCGGTGAGGCGGCGATGACGGCGGACGGCCGCGCGACCGTGCCGACGGACGGACCGGAACCCATGGGACGGAGGGGCGGCAGGGGCCGATGGGCCCTGCTGTTCATCCTCTCCGGGAACATGCTGCTCGACGCGGTCGAGGTGTCCGTGGTGCTGCTGGCCCTGCCCACGGTGGGCGAGGACCTCGGCCTGTCCCTGCTCGCGGTGCAGTGCCTCATGAGCGGTTTCGCCCTGGGGTTCGCGGCCCTGCTGCTCGTGGGGAACCGCCTCGCGGCACGGTGGGGCAGACGCCGCACCTACCTCGTCGCGATGGCGGTCTTCGCCGCCGCCTCGGTGGCGGGCGGGATGGTGGACGGCGGACCACTGCTCGTCGCCACCCGTGTGGTGAAGGGCGCCTGTGCCGCGCTGACCGCGCCCGCCGGGCTCGCCATCATCTCCACCGCCTACCGGGAGGGCCCGCAGCAGCGCAGGGCGATCTCCGTCTACTCCATGTTCGGCGCCACGGGATTCACCGCCGGCCTGCTCCTCTCGGCCGCACTGCTGACGTGGAGCTGGCGCTGGACGTTCTGCTTCCCCGCACCCGTCGCCCTCGCCCTCCTGGTCTTCGCGGCCCGGAGGATCCCGGCCGATCCCGAGGCCGGGCGGGACGTCCGGACCCGGTCGTCCGCGATGCTGCGCAACGGCCCGCTCCTGCGCTCCGCCGCCGGGGCGGCCAGCCTCAACGGCACCTACGCCGGTCTGCTGCTGCTCGTCACCTTCCAGCTCCAGCAGCGCCTGGGCTGGCCGCCCTGGCAGTGCGCCCTGGCGCTGCTGCCGGCGTGTGTGCCGCTGATGGTGACGGTGCCCTTCGCGGGGCGGCTGGTCGCCCGCGCGGGGACGGGCCGGCTCATCGCGCTCGGCGCGTTCGCACCGTTCCTGGGCTGCGCCCACTACGCCTGGCGGGCCGGTGACCCCTCCTACTGGACGGCCGTCCTGCCCGCGCTGGTGCTCGTGGAGACCGGCTTCGTGCTCGCCTTCGCCGCACTCAACATGCAGGCGACGGCGACCGTCCCGCCGGCCCTGCGCGGCCGGGCCGTGCCGCTGTACCAGACGGGGGTGCAGCTCGGTGCCGCCGTCGTGCTGCCGTCGACCGCGCTGCTGCTGACCACGGGTGACGGCATCCGGCCCGCGCTGGTGCTGCTCACCGCCGTCGCCGGTGCCGGTCTGCTCGCCGCGCTGTCCGGCCCGCGCGCCGCGGCGCCGTCCGTCTGAACCCGACCCACCCGCACGCCACTTCGAAAGGCTGTTTCGTGTACAGGAGTCCCCTGCGTCTCGTCGTCCTCCTCGGCAGCGTCCGTGACGGCCGTTTCGGTCCCGCCGTCGCCGAGTGGTTCCTCGCCCTGGCGCGCACCCGGACCGACCTCGATGTCGATCTCATCGACCTCAAGGAACACCCGCTGCCGCTGGCCATGCCCGGATTCGCCGGAACACTGCACGAGGACGACGCCCGCCGGCGGGAGCGGCTGGCGGCCCGGCTCGCCGCGGCGGACGCATTCGTCGTGATCACCCCCGAGTACAACCACGGCTTCCCGGCCGCGCTGAAGAACTTCCTCGACTGGTTCCTCGACGAATGGGCGGCCAAGCCGGCCGGCTTCGTCTCCTACGGCGGAACGGGCGGCGGGCTGCGGTCCGTCGAGCAGCTGCGTCAGGTCTTCGCCGAACTGCACGCACTCACCGTGCGCGACGGAGTCAGCTTCCACAACGCCTGGGAACGGACCACCGAGGACGGGCGGCTGGACGGTTCGGAGGCCGGTGAGTCGGCGGCCAAGGTGATGCTCGACGAACTGGTGTGGTGGGGGCGGGCGTTGCGCCGGGCCCGCACCGAGTCCCCGTACCCGCGGTGAGCGCACGACGTCCCGCGGACAACGAACGGAGAGGAGCAACGAAATGAGCGATGCGGGTTCCCCGGCGATGCCGGACGTCCGGCGTCCCGATGCGGCGGCGGTCTTCGTCGGCCTGCACCACGTCCCGGGCCCGGCCACCGCGCAGACCGTGCTGGAACGGACGGAGGAGGCGTGGCGCGACGGCCCCTGGCCCGCCGGAGTCCTCTCCGCCAGCTGTTACCTGAGTACCGAGGGGGACACCGTCCTCACCTATGTGCAGTGTGCCGACCGGGACGCCCACCGGCGTTTCACCGAGGCGCTGTCCGGGCCGGCGGGCGGCGGCGCGGTGGAGTACCGCGTGCGCGCGAGCGTGGTGGCGCGGGGCACCGCCGGGCCCCCGGCCTGCGTGGTGGTCGCCACCTTCGACGTGGACGGGGCGGAGCGGCAGGACAAGGTGATCGACAACCTGCTGACCGCGCTCGACGGCCCCGCGGCGGAGCGGCCCCCCGGCATGCTGTCCGCCAACTTCCACGTCAGCGCCGACGCCACACGAGTACTCAACTACGCGGAGTGGACGTCGGACGCGGCGCACCAGGCGTTCCTGGACAGCGCCGCGCACGTGACCACCCGGCGGGTCAGCGGCGCCGTCCCCGGAGTGCGGCCCATCGGGTTCAAGCGGTACCACCTGCACTGCGGCATCGGCCGCTGAACCGCAGCCGCCGGTTCCGAAGCGTCCCTGGCGATCCCGTGCAGGAGATCTGACATTTATTTGACACTCGTGCACGGAATTGCACGGCGTCTGTTCTTCCCCGGAAACATTTCATCGGGGCGCCATTGGAAAACATGGTGCCTCCGCCCAGTATGGAATCCGCAGCATGCTGCGGGCCCCTTTTTTGATGAGGAGCTGGCCATGTCCCAGAGTTCTGGTCCCCTTCCGGTGATCGACCGGCCGGATGTCGAGGCGGTGCTTGTGGAGGTGATTGTCACCGAGGGGCGCGAGACGCAGCAGTCCGTTCTCGACGGGATTGCCGAGCACTGGCGGTCGCGTCCCTGGCCCGGCGAGCTGCTCTCGGCCAGCTGCTACCGCAGCACGGACGAGAAGTCGGTGCTCACCTACGCCCAGTGGACCTCCCGCACGGCGTTGGACACGTCGCTGGGGGAGGAGCGCAGCATCTCCCGCCCGGCGCCGGACGGGGGCGTGGCGGGCACGTCGCCCCGGGGCGCCGTGCCGTTCCAGCTCTACCGAGTGGTGCGCGGCGGGGCGCTCACCGAACCGGAACCGGTGCCCCGGTGCTTCCCGGCCGCGGTCTTCCCGATGGCCGGGGCGGAGGCCGCCCGGCAGTGGATCGACGGGCTGCTGGCCGCGGAGGAGGAGACGGAGGGCGAGGAGCGCGCCTACCCGGGTGCCATTGCCGCCAATTTTCATGTGAGCCTTGACGGGAGCAGTGTGCTGGTGCTTTCCGAATGGGCCTCGGAGAAGGAGGCCGCCGACCATATCGACGAGGTGATCGAGCCGCTGCTCGAAGCGGCGGGCGGGGGTGACGCGGGGGCTCGCTACACCCATTGCCTGACATTGTCCGGACCGGCCGTCTGAGCCGGTGGGGCGCGGTCGGCACACGGTGTCCCGCGCCCCTCGCCCGCATTCTCGCGGGCGATATCAGGAATTCATAGCGGGGAGCTCATGCATTTTGCCGTTCTTGGTCCGGTGGAGGTCCGAGGGGACCGTGGCCCCTGCGAGCCCGCGTTCCCCATGAGCCGTCAGGTGCTGTCGCTGTTGCTCGTCCACGCCAACCGGATGGTGTCGATGGACAGCCTGGTGGAGGAGCTGTGGGGGGAGAACCCGCCGAAGCTCGCCCGGAAGACCGTGCAGACGCACATCTATCACCTGCGCAAGGCGCTCCGGAACGGTGACGGGGGCGGGGCACGCGTGGAGACGGGGCCACGCGGTTACCGGATCCGGCTGGAGCCCGCGCAACTGGACCTGTGGCGCTTCCAGGAGCTGTGCGCCCAGGGACGGGACGCGCTGCGGGCGGGCCGGGCCGAAGAAGCGGCCGAGGCGTCCCGCGCGGCGCTCACCCTGTGGCGGGGGCCCGCGTTCTCGGGCACCGCGGTGGGGCCGCTGCTCTCCGCCCAGCGAGCCCGGATGGAGGATCTGCGCATGAGCGCGCTGGAGCAGCGCATAGAGGCCGAGCGGAAGCTGGGACGACACCGTGAACTCCTCAGCGAACTCAAGGGGTTGGTGCTCGATCACCCGCTGAACGAAGTGCTGACCGGGGAGTTGATGCGGGCCGCGGTGCGCTCGGGGCACCGGCAGACGGCTCTCGACGCCTATCGGCGGCTGCGCGCCGCCATGGTCGAGCAGCTCGGCCTGGAGCCCTCGGCCGAGATCCGGGAGCTGCACCAGGGGGTGCTGGAGGACGCACTGGTGCCCGAACCGCGTCCCGCGCCGCGGACGGCGGAGGCGGGCCGACTCCCCGCGGGCCTGGCGGGATCCGTGGCGCCCGCGGAACTCCCGCCGCCCACGGCCGACTTCACCGGACGGCGGGGCGAACTGGCCCGCGTCGTCGCGGCAGCCGGGCCGGGAAGCTCGGGGCCCGGGGACACCCCGGCGGTACGGGTCGTGGTGGTGATGGGCGGAGTGGGCGCCGGCAAGACGGCGACCGTCGTGCAGGCCGCTCACCGGATGCGCTCCCGCTACCCCGACGGGCAGCTGTTCGCGACGCTGCACCGTCCCGACGGCAGCGCCGTCTCGCCCCGGGAGGCGCTCACCTCGCTGCTGCTGTCGTCCGGGCACCCCGGACAGTGGCTGCCGGAGGGGGTGGAGGACCTGGCCCGGCTCTACCGCAGCTGGACCTCGCAGCGGCGCATGCTGGTGGTGCTCGACGACGCGTACTGCCCGCAGCAGGCGCGACCGCTGCTGCCCAGCAGCCCCGGCTGCGCCGTGCTGATCACCTCCCGCTGGCGCCTGGAGGGGCTGCCCGGCGCGGTCACCCGGGTTCCGCTGCCGGGGCTGCCGCGCGAGGAGGCGGTCGCCCTGCTCGGCAAGGTGGCCGGGGAGGAGCGGATCGCGCGGGAGGAGCAGGAGGCGGCGGAACTGGCCCGGCTCTACGGCGGACTGCCCCTCGCGCTGCGGGCGCTGGGGGAGCGGCTCGCGGCACGGGCGGACCTGTCGGTCGGCGGCCTGCTGCGCCGGGCTCGGCACGAGGAGGAGCGGCTGAGGCTGCTCCAGGGACCGCAGGGCGATTTCCTCGTCCGACTGGGGCAGGCCCATCTCCGGCTCCCGGAGCCGGAGCGCGAACTGCTCGCGCTGCTCTGCCGGTTGCCCGGTCCGGTGCGGGAGGCGGAGCTGGCGACCGCCATGGAGCGTTCGGGGCTGTGCGCCGCGGACCTGGGGCACCTGGTGGAGTCCCTGAGCTCCTCGCACTTTCTGGAACTGCACGAGTGCGGCGAGGGCACGGCCCATGCCGTCCCCGACCTCGTCCGCCTGGCCCTGTGCCGGTCGCTGCGGGCGGGAGGAACGGCCCCGGCCCCGCCGGCGCCCGGCCCGGGGCCCGCGAAGCTCCGGATGCCGCCCGTCCTGGCGGGCGTGAGCAGATGAGCCACCGACCCGTCCGGAGAGGACCCCGCCCCCTTCGGTGATACCGATGAAGCATTCGATATGAACCGTACGGTTCAAAAAAATGTCTGCGTCGGTTGTGAAAAGGGTGCGGGGGTCTCTAGGTTGAGGTACGGCCTCACAGTGCCGCGTCGAGCTACGAGAACGAGGAGAACGCCGGTGAAGCACATCGTCATCCAGGGCGGGACCGACGGGATGGGGCGGGCCACCGGGCTCGCCTGTCTGGAACGGGGGGACGCCGTCACCGTCGTCGGGCGTGACGAGGGGAAGGGCAAGTCCTTCCTGGCCGCCGCCGCGGAGCTGGGCGCGCGGGAGCGCGCCTCCTTCATCCGCGCCGACCTCAGCCTGATCAGCGAGAACGAGCGGGTCATCGCGGAGGTCGAGAACGCGTACCCGGCCGTGGACGCCCTCGTGCTCTGCGCGCGCCACTACCTCTCGCGCCGGAGGGAGACCGCCGAGGGGTACGAAGCCACCTTCGCGCTCTTCTACCTGAGCCGGTACCTGCTGTGCCACGGACTGCGCGGCCTCCTGGAGAAGGCCGAGCGGCCGGTCATCCTGAACGTGGCCGGACCGGGCTCCCCGGTGGGGGAGATCCACTGGGACGACCTGGAGTTCACCCGCGGCTACGACGGACTCGTCGCCCAGATGCAGGGCGGCAAGGCGAACGACCTGCTCGGCGCGGCCTTCGCGGACAGGTACGGGGCCGACCGCACCCGCTACGTCCTGATCAACCCCGGCTCCGTCTCGACCGGATTCTCCGGCGAGTACGACGCGGAGACGCAGCGGCACATCGACATGATGAAGCGGGTGGCGAAGCCCGTCGCCGCCGGAATCGTGCCGATCGTCGAGGCGCTCTACGCTCCTCCCGCCGAACCGTTGAGCGCCCTCGTCGAGGGACGCCCGATGAGCGTGCGGGACAAGTCCTTCGACATCCACGACGCGCGCAGGCTCGACGAGCGCACCCGGGAACTGCTCTCCCGCTGAACGGACCGCCGGGGCGGCCGAGCCGCCGCGGCGCCGATGCCCGGTCCTGCCCGCGGGGCCGGGCACCGCACCGGGCGCTCAGGGACCGGTGCTCCGTGAGCACTGCCGGAACCGGACGATACGGAGTCCTCGTGGTCCAGCCGCCGTTGTCCCCGGACGCCCCCGTGGCCGCCGCGGACGACCTGGTACGCGCCGTCGAACTGGATGCGGGGGGCCTCACCCTCTCCGGACTGCTGGCCGTGCCGCGCGACGTCCCGCCCCGTGCCGTGCTCGTGGCGCTGCACGGGGCGGGGATGCGCGCCGGGTACTTCCACGGCCCGGCGGACGCCTCCACCTCCCTCCTCTCGCTCGCCGCCGCCTGTGACTGCGCGGCGCTCGCGCTGGACCGTCCCGGATACGGCAGCTCGGCCGCACAGGTGCCGGAAGGACTCGGCCTGACCGCGCAGGCGGAGCACATCCGGCAGGCACTGGCCGCCCACGGCCGGCAGTACCCGACGGGCGGGGGTTATTTCCTGGTCGGCCACTCGCTGGGCGGCAAGGTCGCACTCGCCACCGCGGCCGGCTGGGAGGGCGGGGACCTGCTGGGGGTGGACGTGTCAGGCATCAGCGACCGCTGGGCCGTCCCTCCGGAGAGCCGCACCGGCGAGGGCATGCGCCGCGCGCGCGGTCTGCACTGGGGTCCGCTCTCCCTGTACCCGCCCCGCACCTTCCGGTCGGCCGAGCGGCTCGTCGCCCCGGTCCCCGCCCGTGAGGCGGCAGAGATCCCCGACTGGCCACGCGTCTACCCCGAAGTCGCGCGCCGGGTGCGGGTTCCGGCACGCTTCGCCTTCGCCGAGCACGAACGCTGGTGGCGGTGCGACGAACGGACGGTACGGGCGATGGCGGACCGGCTGGCCGCGCCCCTGGTGCGTACCGAACACGTGGCGGCCGCCGGACACAACATCAGCCTCGGCCGCGCCGCCCGCGGATACCACCTGCGCGTTCTCGCCTTCCTGGAGGAGTGCCTGGCCCGGGCCGAGGGCGCAGCGACGGCTCTACGCCTGCACGAGACGGAAGCCGACACCCCTGACCGCGATGATCCACCCGGTTGAACCGAGCTTCCTGCGCAAACTGTTGACGTGGGTGTCGATGGTGCGACTGCGGCTGATGTCGGTGTCGTGCCAGATCCGCTGAAGGATGTGGTACCTGGGGACGACCTCCCCGGGCGAGGAGGCCAGGAGGTGGAGCAGGTCGAACTCCTTGCGGGTGAGGGCGACGGTCCGGCCGTGCAGCCGGACGACGCGCGTGGCCTGATCGATGGTCAACGGACCCAGCCGGGCGCTGGGCCGGGGTGCCGGAGCAGGACGGGCCCGCCGCATCACCGCCTCCACCCTGGCCAGGAGCTCCCGGAAGCCGTACGGCTTCACCAGATAGTCGTCCGCTCCGGCCTGGAGCCCCAGGACGCAGTCGAGTTCACTGCCGTGCTCGGTGATCGCGAGAAGGGGCGTGTTGCACGTGGCGGCAATGGTCCGGCACACCTCCAGACCGTCCAGGTCCGGCAGGTCGAGATTGAGGAGCACCACCTCGGCACCGGCGTGCTCCCGCAGGGCGGCGCCCCCAGTGGTGACGGCGCGTGCCCGATGCCGGTGCATCTGCAGACGCCGGGCCAGATCGTGCCCCGCGCTCTCGTCGCCGTCCACCACGAGGAAGTTCCACGAGGCGCTCGACAGGGGGACGCAAGGGCTCGGAATGTCTGAGTAGGAGTGTTGTGCTGTCAACCGGGATACCTGCACTTGCTCTCCTGTGGCCGAGTACGCGGACACGGGCAAGGTGGGCGCCGATGCGCTGTCGCGACGGCTCTGCGCCGTATGTGCACGAGGGGCCGGGCACATGCGTTCCTCCGTCCGAGCTCTTGCGGCGCTGCCCAGGGAAGCGTTGCATGCGCAAGCCACGCAGTCGTCGTCGATATCACTAAGGTTGACCTCCTCGGTGATGCGCCGCACCACCCGGGCACGCGCCGGACGGCTGCCGCGTCCCCGCCCCACCAGGGCGGCCGGCGGGCCCGTCGGGGACGACGGAGGCCGGGGACGCGTGGAGCGTCTCCGGCCTCTCGCCGTCGAGCCGCCCTCGGCAGTCGATGCCGAGGAGGAGCGTGCGGTCCGCTCTCACTCCACGAGCGCCTGGCGGGGCTCGCTTCCGGAGACCTCTGCCGGGGCCGGGGCCGCCTTCGGGCGCCCGGGGAGCAGCGGGCTGGCGGCCAGGATCACCACGGCGACGGCGAAGACGAACCAGTAGGCGTGCTGGAAGCCGCTGATGCCGCTCCCCGTGACCCCGCCCGTACCGGCGGCGGCGAGGATCAGGGCGACACAGGCGACACCGAGCGCCCCGCCGAGCTGGTTGAGGTTGTAGAGCACGGAGCTGCCCTGCGGCACCTTCTCCGGCGGCAGCGTCCGGTACAGCGACCCCATGGTCGGTGCGCCCACGGCACCCAGGCCCAGGCCGATGGCCAACGCGGCCACCGCGGACCAGACCTCGCCGCTCCCGCTGCCGAGGCGGGTGAGGACGACCGCGCCGGCCGCAGCCAGCACCGCCCCGCCCTGGACCAGCCGGCGCGCGCCGAGCTTGTCGCTCAGCCGTCCGGCGAGGGGCATCGCGAGCGCCGAGCCCAGGCCGAGCGGCGCCACCAGCAGCCCCGCGGCGCGCGCCCCGTGATCGTGGATCACCTGGTAGTAGAGGGGCAGGGCGAAGAGGCCGGCGTACGTGCCCAGACCCACGAGGCCCTGCACGGTGACGCTGGCGGCGAAGCTGCGGCTGGTGAAGAGACGGACGTCGATCAGCGGCTCGGTGCGCCGGGCACGCAGCGCGTGGAGGACGTACACGAGGAGCAGGAGGAGGCCGGCGGCCAGCGGGACGAGCACCGCGGGCGTGCCGAACGTGGCCTTCTCGCCCGCCTGTGTGAGCGCGTACACGGTGGCCGCGAAGCCCGGGGCGAGCAGCGCGGCGCCGAGGACGTCGAGCGGTGCCCCGGACTTGTGCCCACCGGCGGGCTCGGAGGGGATGACCCGCAGGGCGAGCAGGACGGCGATGATGCCGATGGGCAGGTTGATGTAGAACATCGCGCGCCATCCCAGGCCCTGGAGCACGATGCCGCCCAGAACGGGACCGAGGACGGGCCCGAGCGAGAGCACGACCCCCATCATCCCCATGACGCGTCCGGCCCGGCCGGGCCCGGCCGCCCGGGCGAGGATGACCAGCACCAGCGGGTCGACCACGCCGGCGCCGATGCCCTGGAGGACCCGGAAACCGATCAGGCTCGCCATGTCCCAGGCGAGCGCGGAGGCGAGCGACCCCACCAGGAAGACGGCGAGCCCGAAGAGCCAGAGCCGCTTGACGCCGAACCGGCCGACGGCCCAACCGGTGATGGGGATGGTCACGGTGAGCGCGAGGAGATAGCCGGTCGAGGCCCAGCTGATGGCGCTGAGGGAGCTGTGGAACTCCTCGGCGAGTGTGTCCGCCGCGACGGTGACCATGGTGCTGTCGAGGATCCCCATGATCCCGCCCAGCAGAGTCACACCGATCAGCCGCAGCAGGGCGGGATCCAGGCGGTCATCCCTGACTTGAGACATGTCTTCCCACTCCGTTGCACGCAAGGTGAAATAATTTGAACCGCATGGTTCAACCTAGCCATGAACGACGATGCTCTGCAACCATGTAAGCCATTTCTTTGAACCCTGCGGTTCAGTAAGCGGTTCTTGGCGGTACCATGGCGGGGTGAACGGAGCCAGAACCCCAGAAGCGAGCAGGCGCACCGTGTCACGCGGGCGCATCGACAAGCGGCAGGCGATCCTCGAAGCCGCGTTTCGGACCTTCGCTCGGGACGGGTACGGGCAGTCGTGCGTGCGGGAGATCGCGGCCGAGGCCGGCGTGGCCAAGCCCACCGTGTACAACCATCTCGGCGACAAGGAAACCCTCTTCCGCGAGGCGATGCAGGCGGCCGTCGGGCGCACGACGGCCGACGCGCTGGCCGCGCTCGAATCGCTGCGCGAGCCGGACGGCGAGGTGCGCGATGCGCTGGAGAACGCCGGGTACGGGCTGCTGCGCAGCCACTGCTGCGCGGACTTCCAGGCGCTGCGCTGGCTGCTCCATGCCGAAGCCGCCCGTTTCCCCGACCTGCTGGACGACTTCCAGCGGAACGGCGCGGAGCGCCTGCACGAGGCCCTCGCGGACCGTCTGGCCCGGCTCGCGCTCGGCGGCCGACTGAGCATCGGCGACCCCGACCGGGCCGGCGAACAGTTCCTGGCCCTGCTGACCGGCCCCATGGAGCGGCGGTCCCGGCTGGCCACGCGCGAGGTCCCCGACACCGAGCTGCGCTCCGTCGCCCACGCCGCGACCGACACCTTCCTGTGCGCCTACGCCGCTTCTTAGCCCGGCGGGCGACTCGCCCGTGACCGAGCAACTCCTGGGAGACATCGGAACCATGACCACCACCTTGATAACGGGTGCCAACAAGGGGATCGGTCTGGAGACCGCCCGGCAGCTCGTCGAGGCGGGCCACACCGTCTTTCTGGGGGCCCGCGACCCCGAACGGGGCCGGATCGCGGCGGAGCGGACCGGGGCGTCGTTCCTCGCGCTCGACGTGACCGACGAGGCGTCGGTCGGGGCGGCGGCACAGGCGTTGGGCGAGCGCGCCGGGTGCCTCGACGTCCTGATCAACAACGCGGGAATCACCGGGCGGTTGAAGGAGGCTGCCGAGCTGACGGTGGAGGACGTCAAGGAGGTCTACGAGACCAATCTCTTCGGCGCGCTCCGGGTCACCCAGGCGTTTCTCCCGCTGCTGCGCAGGAGCGATTCCCCGGCCGTGGTGAACGTGAGCAGCGGCCTGGGGTCCCTCGCCATCGCCGAGGAGCCCGAGCGCTACACGTCGCTGCTGCCCGCCTACTACCCGAGCCTCGGCTACAACTCCTCGAAGGCCGCTCTCAACATGCTCACCGCGCAGTACGCGAAGGCATTCCCGGACATCGTGTTCAACGCCGTCGACCCCGGTTGGACCGCCACCGACCTGAACGGGCACACCGGTCTCCAGACCGTCGAGGAGGGCGCCGGGATCATCGTGCGCATGGCGTTGCGGGGCGGTGACGGCCCCACGGGCGGCTTCCACGGCAACTCCGGTCCGATGCCCTGGTGACGCACGTGCCCCGGGCCCTCGCACGGCGCCCGTCTCAGTCCTTGATCTCGCAGATGACCGCGCCGGAGGAGATGGAGCTGCCGACCTCGGCGGTCAGGCCCTTGACGGTGCCGGCGCGGTGGGCGTTCA
>NZ_JBEXPY010000004.1:159502-361825 GCF_040612315.1 Streptomyces sp. NPDC006435 | reverse complement strand
GGCCTGTTCATCGAGGCGATCACCGACCAGGGGGTGAGCGCCGAACCGGTCGCCATGGTCCAGCGCCTCATCCAGCAGCAGGTGGACGCCGGCCATGGGACGGAGGGATTCGCCCGCATCATCGAGAGTCTCAAGCACTCCGGCGCATGAGTGGTCGTCGAGCAGCTCCGCGCCCGTCCGACGGCATCCGGACGGCCGGGCCGGACCGGGCCGTGGTGACGGTGACGTGCCCGGTCGACAACTGCCCTGCCCCGCGCACCCTGGTGAGGTGGCGCGAGGCAGGGGTCGGATGCCGGTGACGGTCGGTCATGCCGGTCCGTGCATCGGTGCGAGGGGAGGGCTGCGGTCAGCCCACCGGGTGGAAGTTGATGCGTTCCCGCACGACGGGGAAGCCGGCCTTGGCGAAGTTCGCGGCCATGGGGAAGTTGCCCCGGTCCGTCGCCCCGCTGATGAACTCCGCGCCCTGCTCCACCAGGAAGTGGGTGCACTCGGCGAGGAGGTCGTGGGCGTAGCCGCGACCGCGGTGTTCCGGGAGGACCCCGATGAAGCCGATGGTCGGGCCGGAGGGGTTGTGGGCCGGGATGTGGATGCCGGCCAGGTCGCCCTCCGGGGTGTGCGCGACCTGCCACCACTCCCGCGGGGAGGGGCACCAGTGGAAGAAGTCGATCTCCTCCTGGGCCGCCTGGTCGAGGCCGCCCTCTCCGATGGCCTTGAGCGCGTGGGCGTCCAGGGTGGCGGAGTGGATGCGGCGCAGCGCGTCGAAGAACACCGCGTCGTCGGGTTCGGCGCGGAATCGCAGGCGTCCGGGCCGCTCGGGCAGGCCCCGGTCCGGGGTCCAGCGGTACAGGAAGCGTTCCACCAGGAGCTCGTACCCGGCGGCCCGGACGGCGGCGAAGCGCGCGTCGGCGGCGGCACGCAGAGCGGGCTCGTCCCGCCAGCCGCCGGGCAGGTTGATTTCGAGTCCGACCCGCCAGGGAGCGGAGCGCAGGAGCTCGGCCCCCGCCTCCTCCTCGCCCTCGGCCACGTCGAACCAGTTGATGTTGACGGGCTCCGGGTCGTCGGGGCCGCCCCACCACGCACCGCGTGCGACGACCTCGCCGTCGCGCAGGGCGACGCGCATCCACTCGGTACGGAATCGGGTGAGCCGATGGGCCTCACGGGCGCCCAGCGGGTCGGGCAGTGCGTCGAAGAGATGGGCGTCGCTCGTGGAGAGCGCGCGGATGACCAGATCGGTCATGGGATGTTCCTCCGGGATGAGGGCTGCTCGGAGCGCTCCCGGTCAGAACTGACGAACCACGCCGGGACAGCGGAAAAGGGAGCGCTGGAAAGGTGTGAACTGCACGGCACTCGCCTCCTTCCGTTCATGTCGGGGCGTGGAGCCACACAGTAGGCGATCTTCAGGGACCCGTCCACGGATTTCTCATGGTTCAGATTTCGGACAGCAGCGCCGGCAGTTTGCGCATGTCGTCGAAGACGACGGTGTCCGGGCCCTCCAGCCAGTGCGCCGGGGTCAGGCCACCCGCGTAGCCGAGTGCCCGCATTCCGGCCGAACGGGCCGCCTGCACACCGTATTTGCTGTCCTCGACGACGACGCACGCGGCGGGGGAGACGCCCATCTGCCGGGCGGCGTGGAGGAAGAGGTCGGGGGCCGGTTTGCCGTGGGCGACCTCGGTCGCGCTGAAGATGCGGCCCTCGAAGCGCGCGTGGAGCCCGGTGTGGCCGAGGGTGTGGCGCATCTTCTCGTGGCTGCCGCTCGATGCCACGCAGGTGGGCAGCGTGAGGGCGGCCAGTGCCTCGTGAATGCCGTCGACCGCGACGAGTTCGGCGTCGCCTGCGGCCCGGTGGAGCTCCTCGTAGCGCTGCTGCCAGGCGGCGGACCGGCCGGGCAGACGGGCTTCGATCAGCTCGCCGATGGACTTGTTCGACCGGCCCACGAACTTCTCGACGACCTCGTCCGCCGTCAGCGGCCAGCCCAGTTCGGCGCCCACCTGCACCTCGATGCGGACGGCGATCCGTTCGCTGTCGACGAGCACACCGTCGCAGTCGAATATGACGAGTTCGGGAGGAGTGGTCATCCGGCCAGGATAGGACCGGCCCCTTGCGCCGGACTTTCCCCCGGCCCTTCCCCGGACCCTTCCGCCGAAGCCGAGCAGGTCACAGGCCCAGACCGGTACCGGGGCCCCGGACCACGCCCAGTGGTGGGGCGCAGGCGTTCCTCCGGGGCCGGGTGGGGCGTGCCGCCGACAGCGCCCCGGGCGCCGGGCCGGTGGAGGACGGACTCATCTCCCGCATGCAGGGAGTCCGGACGCTGCTCGGCCTGGTGACCGCCGTCCGGCTGGTCGTGGCCTGCCCCTGAGCAGTGGCAGGGAGGAATTCATGCTCGGCACGTTCGCCGAACCGGCGGCCGGGGCCGCGCGGTGGCGTCACGGCGCTACGGCGTGCGCTCGCGGGAGCGGACGCGGCCGGGAACGATGAGGGACGCCCCCGGAAAGTCCGCGAACGCCTGCCTGCTGTGTACGAGCATCTCGCGCACCGAGGGGTTGTGCGCGCTCTTCCAGACCAGGGCGAGCAGCGCCGGAGTCTCGACGTCGACGACGGTGCGGGCGGTGAGCCGGTCGCGGTGGCCCGCGGCCATCGAGTCGCTGAGGACGGCCACGCCGAGCCCGCGGGCGGCGAGGTCGGCAATGGCGTCCGCGGCGCTGGCCTGCAACGCGATCGTGGGCCGGAGGCCCTGCGCGGCACAGGCATGGTCGAACACCGCGCGCAGGCCGGTGCCGGGGGGCATGCATACGATCGGGTGGGCGACCAGGTCGCGCAGGGTGACTTGGCGCCGTTCCGCCAGGGGGTGTCCGGCCGGGACCGCCGCGACGAGCCGTTCGCTGATGATCGTCAGCGCTTCCAGCCCGTCGGGGGCGGCTGCCGCGGCCCCGACGAGGGCCAGGTCGACAGCGCCGGTGCGCACCCCCTCGGCGAGCCGGTCGGAGCTGTCCTCCAGCAGTGAGATCTCCACGCCGGGATGTGCCTCGTGGAATGCGGCGAGGGCGTCGAACAGCGGGGTGAGCGTGCAGCCGATGACCATCCCGACGGTGAGCCGTCCCCGGACCAGGTCGGTCACCTCGTCCACCGCCCGGCCGACCGCCCCGGCCGCGGCGAGTGCGGCATGGGCGTGTTCGAGCGCGGCCTTCCCCGCGACGGTGAGGGTGACGGTCCGGGACGAACGGTCGAACAGCTCGGCACCCAGTTCCCGTTCGAGCTGGCGGATCTGGGAGCTGATGCCGGACTGGCTGATGTGCACACGCTCGGCCGCGCGGGTGAAGTTCTGTTCCTCGGCGACCGCGACGAGGTATTCCAGCTGCCTCAGTTCCATGACTACAGATTCTAGTTTGTAGAAAATCCATCTGTTGGACTTCTGGCCGGCGGGCGGCCAGGCTGAGAAACACCGGAGCCCGACGTCAGGAGGAACCCATGCCGGAGTACGAGAAGGCCATGCGGCCCGAGGACATCACCCGCTTGTTCGTCGAGCGGTCCAACGCCGGTGACGCGGCCGGGGTCGCCGCGCTCTACGAGGAGGACGCGGTGCTGGCCCACCCGCCCGGCGAGCTGACGGTGGGGCGGGACGCGATCCGCGCGTTGTGGGAGAAGGTGCTGGCCGGCGGCCCCCGCTTCGAGCAGGAACAGCCGCTGCCGACGTTGATCAGCGGCGACATCGCCCTCACCTCGACCCCGCCGAAGGACGGGGCCGGTGCCCGGGCGCAGGTCGTCAGGCGCCAGCCCGACGGAAGCTGGCTGCGCCTGCTCGACCAGCCCGAGTTCGTCCCGCCCGCCCGCTGACGGGCGCCCCGGGCGGGCCGATTACCGTGAGTGAAAGCAGGTGTCGACCCGTCGGAGGAGGGAGCGCCCGATGATGCCGCCGTTCTGTGTCGTGTGCCGTGTCCCGTACCAGCATTCAGGCTTTGACTACGAGGACTTCACCCTCGTGGGTTTCCGGCCCGTACGGACGTATCCGGACGACTGGGCGGGCCACCCGGAGCACTGCGAATGGTTCTGCCCCTCGCACCTGCCTCTCACGGAGGGCCTGACACATCTGCCGGCCGCGGAGGCCCTGACGCACATCCGGGCGAACCTGCGCGACCGGGAAAGCCGGGACCGGGAGTCGTACGACGACGGCTGCCGGGACAGCACCCTCCCCGGCGGCCGGACGGCCGGGGCGGCGGAAGAGGCACCGGACCGCGCGGGCGGCCTCCACCCCGAAGCCCACCCGCCGGGCGGCTCCGGGCCGATCCCCGTACCGGCGGGGCTCGTGCTCCTCGTCGGCCCGCCGGCTTCCGGCAAGACCAGCTTCGTGCGGGCACTGATCGCGCACGGCCGGATCGACGAGGACGCCGTGGTCTCCAGCGACGAGATCCGCGCGGAACTTCTCGAAGCCCCGCCCACCACCGCGGACTTCGACACGGACTCCGACGAAGCGGATGCCCGGATCTTTGGGGAACGGGACCGCAGGATCGTCGCCCGGCTCGCCGCCGGACGCACCGCGGTCGCCGAGTCCACGAACGTCACCCCGCAGGCGCGCGCCCGGCTCATCGCCGTCGCCAGGCGCTTCGATGTCCCGGTGACCATGCTGCGGTTCGCCCCGGACCTCGACCTGCTCCTCCGGCAGAACGCGGAGCGGGGCCGTACCGACACCACCGCCGAGGACGTCCGTACCTACGCCGCGGTCATGGCCCGCCACGCCCGGCCCGGCCAACTGCGCGCCGAGGGAGCGAACGCCGTCCACGACGTCCCCGGACGCGCTCAAGGAGCCACGCCCGCCGAGGCCGCGGCCCGCTTCTCGTTCGCCCGGCGATTCGAGGCGTCCGGTGGTGGGGTGCGCCCGGACTGAAGGCCGAAGCCGGCACGATCGCCCCGCCGACGCGTGACGGCCCGTCCTCGCAACGGCCCCTCCCGGCAACGGGATCCCTCCTCGTGACGGCGGCCCCTCGCCGAAAGCCCTTCGATGCGGGCCCGCCACTCCGGTCGTGACACACTGCTCTCGATCGATCACCATCCGTGGCGAAGTGCGAGGTGCTGTTGTGTCGTTCATTCCCGATGATCTTGAGTACACCAGGGAGCACACCTGGAAGAGGGACGAGGGGGATGGCACGTTTTCGATCGGCATCACCGACTACGGTCAGGAGAAGCTGGGGGAATTCGTCTTCGTCGAGCTGCCCGAGGTCGGCAGGCGAATGATGGCCGGGGAGGCCGTCGGCGTCGTGGAGTCGGTGTCCGACGTCCTCCGCGTGCAGACCCCCAGGGCCGGTGAGGTGGTCGCGACGAACCCCGAACTCGACTCCTCGCCCGAGTTGCTGAACAGCGATCCGTATGGCGAGGGCTGGCTGTTCCGCATCATGCCGGAGGACGGGGCCCCCACCCATGGAGTGATCGACGCCGCCACGTACGGGGAAATGTTCGGCTGACCTCGAAGATTCGTGGGGGACCTCTGCCGAACGGCATAGAGGGCCGGTCCGGTGGTGTGATCCTTGTGCCGATCGGCGGATGGGCTCCCGGGGGTTCCGAGGGCGAGGCTTGAGCCGTTCAGACGAACGCGGCAGCACAAGCCCCCTGCGGAACACGGGAGTTCATCATGCGCAACACCGCAATCGGTGCCACGGCCGTCCTCGCGGTCCTCGCCGGACTGGTCGCCGCCGGCCCCGCGCCCGCGGCCCCGGCCACCGCGAAAGGCACGGAGACCGCGAAGGCCGCGGAGACCGCGAAGGCTGCGAAGGCCGCGAAGGCCGCGAGCGTCCGCGGGAAGGGGCGGATCGCCTACATCGAGTCGCTCGACCACGACATCCGCTTCAGCATCGACGCCCGACAGAAGCCGTTCACCCGGCCGTTGCCCGAGGTGCTCCCCAACGGGCTGGCCACGGACGCCGAGGGCGTCCTGAAGTTCAGCCACACCACCCCGGACGGATTCCGGGGCTGGGCGGAGGCGAAGGTGGACTGCCTGGTCACCAGCGGGCGGACGGCGACCCTGACCGCGGTCGTGGACAAGTCGAACGTCGAGGAGACCGGTACCCGGCTGGGCATCAGCGTCCAGCAGGGCACCGACGGCGAACCGGACCGGCTCGGCTTCTCCTGGGGCGTGGTGAACATCGACCCCGCGAACCTCGACGAGGAAGGCCGCCCCAACCGGTTGCAGGCCGGGTCGTGCATGGCGCCCGCACCGTTCACGACCGTGACCAAGGGCGGTTTCGAGGTGGTCCACGCCGAGATCCGGAAGACCCCCACGGCAGCTCCGGTGCGGTGAACCGCCGTGGACGCGGCGTGGCTGCCCCGTGGGTCTCGTGCCCACTGCCCCGTGCGCGTCCCGCCCGTTGCCCGGGCGGCGCGCCGTGCAGCGCTCCGCTCGGGCAGCCATGTCGTCATCGGTGACGGCGGCGACAGGCACACCCTCGCCCACGAACCCACCCACGTCATCCAGCAACGACAGGGCCCCGTCGCCCGGACCCACGGCGTGGGTCCTCGGCCGGTGCAGTGGGCGGAGCCTCCCAAGCGGTCACCGGAATCCGGGTGGGGGAGCCGGGGGTCAGTCGGTTTCGATGTCGCGGGCGGCGAAGATCTCCGCCGCGTCCGGCGCCGCCAGGACGCCGTCCTCCACGAAGGTGACCTCCCGCAGGTTGGGCAGCAGGGCGAGGTCGTCGAGCGAGCGGACGTCGAACAGGTCGTCCTCGCCGTCCCAGGCGGGAGCGCAGTGCCGGAAGACCTCCGCCCCGGCGTCGAAGCACAGCTCCTCGACGCGGGCGAGCAGCTCGGCGGGGATCTCCAGGGCCTCGAAGTGGGCCCGGGGCTCCGGCAGCACCTCCGCGTGGAGGCCGTTCCCCAGGACGTGGGACGCGGGATCGGTGATCCCCCGCTCGGCCAGTCGCTCGGCCAGGTCGAAGACCGGGAGGAGCGGCTCGGGGCCGTACATGAGCTCTTCGACGACAAGAAGCTTGAGGTTGAAGTCGCGGAACTGGCTCATGGCACATGAGTACCACGGAGGTACGACACGGGCCCTCCGCGGCAGGGCCAGGCCAGGCCAGGCCGTGCCAGGTCCCGGGCGGAGGGCCCGGAGGTCCTGTTCAGGTCGTCGTCGGGTCGGTCCAGGTGATCTCGAAGTACCTGACGCGTTCGTCCTCCCCGGCCGGTCGCATACCGGCTGCGGTCATGACGTGCTGGGACGCGGTGTTGTCGTGGTCGGCGTCGCCCTTCACGCGGGTGGCGCCGTGCGCCCGCGCGAACAGCAGCAGCTCGCGGAGGGCCTCGGAGGCGTACCCCTTGCCCCGTGCCGACGGGACGAGGCCGTAGCCGATCGTGACGCTGCCGTTCTCGTCCATGGGCCCGTGGAAGCCCACGCCGCCGATCGCCCGGCCGTCCTCGCGGCGACGTATCTCGTAGTTGCCGAACGGCCGGGGATCACCGGTGTCCGCACAGGCGTCCAGAAAGCGCCGGGCGGCGAACACGTCCCCGTCGGCGGGATATCCGGGCGCCCACCGGGCCTCGCCGTCCGGCTCGCCCGCCACCACTCGCTCGGCGTCGCCGACGGTCATCGGATGAAGCACGAGCCGCGCTGTCACAAGATCGCTCATGGTCGGGAGGAGTATCACGCGGGACGACCGCACCGCACTCGGATTGTCCGGCGGTTGTCCTGCGGTTGTCCGGCGGGGCACCCCGGCCGCAGCACGAGAACGGTCCCACCTGCCCCGGCCCGGCCGCGGCAGGTGGGACCGGCCGGTGCGGCTCAGCGAGTCCGGTAGCGCGCGTAGATCAGTCCGCTGGCGAAGGCGCGCTCCTCGACCAGTTCGAGATCGAGGCGCACGCCGTCGGGGAAGAACCGCTTGCCGCCGCCGACCACGCTCGTGGTGAGGAACAGGTGGTACTCGTCCACCAGGCCGGCCGCGATTGCCTGGGCCGCCAGGGTCGGGCCGTCGACGGTGAGGTCGTGATCGGCATCGGCCTTGAGCTTTTGCACCGCCACCGGGTCGAAGGTCCGCTCGATCCTGGTCTTCGCGCTGGACACCGAATCGAGCGTCGTGGAGTACACGACCTTCTCCGCCGCCTGCCAGTCACGGGCGTACTGAAGGATGTGCGGCGGCTGGTCGGGCTCGGTGTGCGCGGTTTCCCAATAAACCATCGTCTCGTACATCCGCCGGCCGTAGAGGTACGTGCCGACGGGGCGGAAGAGGTCGTTGATGAAGGTGTGCACCTCCTCGTCCTCGGCCCCGGTACCGAGGTCGCCCTCCGCCGCCTCCGCGTAGCCGTCGAGCGAGGTGACCATCGAGTAGATGAGCTTTGCCATGCGTCTCCTTCGGGTACGAGCGTGTCAGTCCGTGACCGTCCTGCGGATGATGACTTCCGCACGGCCCGGAACTCATCGGCCGGTTGGTGGAGTTGAGGGCACTCAGGGAGTGAAGGCGTGTTCGGTGAACTGGCCGCAGGAGCGGAATCCCAGGCGGCGGTAGACGGGTTCTCCGTCGACCGATGCCTGGAGGACCGCGATGCGGTGGTCCTGTTCGCGGGCTGTGCGGAGGGCCGCGAGTGTGATGGCACCGCCGTGGCCCCGTCGGCGATGGGCGGCCAGGGTGGAAATGTTGTAGATACCGGCGACTCCCGCATGGAGGAACACTTCGGCCGAACAGACCGGGCGGCCCGCCACGTAGCCGACCAGGTACCGGGCCGGGCAGTCCGGGGCCAGGGCCTGCGGGGCGGCCCGGGCGAAGAAGTGGCGGACGGTGTCGGCGGGCGGGTCCCAGTTCGCGGCGAGGACCGTTGCGTAGTCCGCGAGCTGCCCGGGCGTGGTCACCTTCTGGATGTCCAGCCCCTGGGCGGCGGGCAGGGGCGGACTGTCGTCCAGCTCGGCCCACATCGCCGTCTCGCGTTCGGACGCGGGCAGACCGGCCGCCGTCAGGAGGACGCCGAGGTCCGGCGGCGTCGAGGCGGGCCCCACCCACCAGGAGAAACTGCGGCCGGTCCGGGCCAGGGCCCGAGCGGTCCCGGCGATGCGCGCCGTGGCGTCGGCGGCGGTGAACCGGGCGGCGGCGACGATGTTGAAGGTGTCGTCGTCCAGGCCGCTGTCGGCGACCAGGAGGTCACCGGTCTCCGTGACGGTCGCACCGGTCATGCTCCGGTGCAGGTGGCAGGCATGTTCCGCCAGGTTCCGTTCCATCCTGTCCGTCAGGTCGGCTTCACTGGGGAAAAGATCGTTCATAGTGATTGATCCCAGCACGGCCGGGCGAGGGCCGCATGCGGTTTTGGTCGTCCGTCGGCGGTGTCGCGTCGTCGGTCGTGCAGGCGCGGCAGTAGTGGCCCGGGTCGGGGGAGCGGAAGGCGCGGTCGCACCGGTCGCAGTTCCGGAGTGGGACGACGGGGGGTGCGGGGGCGGGCGGCGGGGGCGGCAGGAGAGCGGTGAGGCGGTACCGGAGGAGCTTGGCCGGGTGCCGCAGGGGGTCGGGGAGGTCGTCGGTGAGGGCGCGGCGGAGGTCCGCCGGAGTGGCACCGCGTTCGAACCAGGCGGCTGCGGCAGGGGCGAGCCGGTCGACGTCCTGCGCGGTGAGGGTGATGCGGGACGTGTGGTGGTGCAGCCCGGCCAGTAACTCCGTCGCCGCGTGCAGCAGCGGGGACGGCGGAGAGGACGGTTGCGGTGCCGATGCCGGTGGGGCCTTCGTCACGGGAGGTGCAGGCGGTGCGGGCGGTGTGGACGTTACGGACCGTACGGGGGTGGGCTCGGGCGCCGGGGCCGGTACGGGAGTCGGCGCGGAAGCCGGTACGGGAGTCTGTACGGGGGCCGGGGGCGCGACCCGGACCGGGCGCGGGGCCGGGTTCGGGGGAGCGTCGGTGTGCGGCTGGTTGTACGAGTAGGTGCGGGTGACGACCCGGCCGTCGTCGAGGCGCTCGCGGACGCGGCGCAGGAAGCCGTGGACCTCCAACTCGCGCAGCGCGGCGGCGATGCGGGCCTCGCTGTCGGGGAAGCGCTGGGCGAGGAACTTGATGCCGATCCGCGCACCCGGGGGAAGCGACTGGATGTGGGCCGAGAGCCCGATGGCGAGCAGGGAGAGCTCGCGGTGCTGGGTGAGCTGGTTGCCCAGCACGGTGAAGTGACTGGTGAGCCTGGCCTTGACGTGCATGACGCCGAACTTCGGCGAGGCGTCTGCGGGAACGGGACGTGGAGCGCGCACGGGCGCGCTAACCTGCTGTGTATCCATCAGGAAGCCCTAACTTCCTCGGTGGTCAGGCCCTCGTTCGGGATGCACCCCGGCCGAGGGCCGACTCACGTTTATGGGGTTGTCGCGGCGAGCATATGCCTGCGAACCACCAGAAAATCCAGCTCAGTTGGCAAACCTCACCCGTGTGAGTGACGGGCTCCTACGAGCTGCCAGGGGACCTGCACGTCACTGCGGACAGAGGGTTGGGTTGGGGGAGTTTCTTCTTCCCGAAAGCCTTTAAAGCTTTCTATGTCTGGCCCCGCCGGGTCCCGGTCGACCGGAACGCGGTGCACCGGGTCGCGGCTGTCGCGACCCGGTGCGTGACCAGGTGTGTTGGCGTATCGGGGGTGTGTTCAGCCCTGCTGCGCGTACGTGACGAAGGCCGACCACGCGGCGGGGGCGACGTCGAGGTGGGGACCCTGGACGTTCTTGGAGTCGCGGACGTGGACGGTGGCGGGGCAGGTCGCGACCTCGACGCAGTTACCGCCCTCACCACTGCTGTGGCTCGACTTGTGCCAGTCTGCGGCCACCTCGACGCAGTTGCCGCCGCCGCCACTGCTGTAACTGCTCTTACGCCATTCGTAGGCGACCTCGATGCAGGTCCCACCTTCGCCGCCGCTGTAGCTGCTCTTGAACCAGTGCAGTTGCTCGGTGTTCATAGCTCTCCCAGCATCTTCTCGATCAGCATCAGGGACTCCCTCGGGGTGAGAGCCTGCGCCCGCATGATCCCATAGCGCTCACTGAACAAGCGGACCTCTTCCGGGTCGGTGATGAGGCGGGCGTGCCCCTGAATTTCTGTGTACGCAACCTCGCTGCGCCCCCTCGGTGTGAGCAGGGTGAAGGGGCCGTCCATCGAGGGATGTTCGTCCAGCCTGGTCGGCATGACCTGAAGTTCTACCGTCCGCATTTGGCCGATGCGGCGCAACTGGTGCAACTGGCCGATGTGCACGACGCGCCCGCCGAGGGAGCGTTGAAGGACCACTTCCTCCAGAACGAAGCTGAGGGTTGGCGCGGGCCAACGTTCGAAGATCTGCTGGCGGGCCATCCGGTCCGCGACGCGCTTCTCCAGTGTCTGTTCGTCGAGCAGGGGCCGCCGCTTCGTGAACACCGCCCGCGCGTACTCCTCTGTCTGGAGCAAGCCTGGAATCGCCTGGTTGCTGTACTCATGGAGAGCTACGGAGTCGGCTTCCACTCGGGCGAAGCCCCGGAACCAACCCGGATGCCGGGTCCGCGCCTTCGCCAGCGCCTCCCGTGCCTCGCCCATCGCCGCCTTGAGCACGCCGCCCGCGCCGAGTACGTCGTCCGCCCGGTCCAGGAAGTCCGGCTGGGGGGTCCGTACGCCCCGTTCCATCGCGGAGATCAGGTCCTCCCCGCAGTGCGTCGCGATGCCCAGTTCTCGCTGGCTCATGCCCGCGCGCTCGCGCAGGACCTTGATCTGTTTGCCCAGCGCCCTGAAAAGGTGCGCCGTTCCGTCCGACTCGACCGGCCGCTCCGGCCTCTCTTCGCGTTCCGCGTTCGCCATTCGCCCCGCACCGTTTTCTCTGGTCACCCGGTCACGGCCGACGTCCCGTACGGCCGACGGATCGTGCCCGTACAGCTACTCGGCGTCGTGATGTCAGTCCTGGTCAGCGTACGAGAGTCCGGACACGCTGAGTCACATGAACGCCGAAATCACCCTTGTGGGCGCCGAGTTCGTCCAACGTTTCAGCGCCACCCGTCGCGGTGCGCGGCTCGCCCGCCGACTTGCCGTGCAGCAGCTCGACGCGTGGGGGACGCCGTACGGGAGCGGGCTCTCCGACGCCCTCGCGGTGGTCGTGTCGGAACTGGCGGCCAACGCGGTGGTGCACGGGGTCGTGCCGGGGCGGGACTTCGAGCTGCGGCTCGTCGTGCTGACGGGCACGCTCCGTGTCGAGGTGTCGGACGCACGGGGCGAACGGAGGCCCGAACTGCGGCCCTTCCGGCCCGGTGCGGAATCGGGGCTCGGCCTGCACCTGGTCGAGGGGCTGGCGACGGCGTGGGGCGTGAAGGACCGGGTGGTCGGCAAGACGGTGTGGGCGGAGCTGGCCATGACTCCATGAGCGTGCGTGTACGCGAATATGCGTTTGAGCGCCGGAGGTTGTGGGGCCGATGGTGGCCGTATGAATGATGTGCGTGAGGTGAACCTCTCGGACGGGGTCGTGGCCCTGTCCCCTCCGGGCCCGGACGACGTCGACGCGCACCTGGCGGGCGAGGACGAGCTCCAGGTCCGGTGGCTCAGCGGGAAACCGGCGACCCGGGCCGAGATCGAGACGTACTTCCGCCGCTGTGCCGAACAGTGGTCCACGCGCGGCCCGTTGCGCGCGTTCGGAATCCGGCTGGCCGACCGTTCGGCCCTGGTGGGCTACATCGACCTGCGGTTCGACATGGCGGGCCTGGCGCCGGGCCAGGCCAACATCTCCTACACGCTCTACCCGGACTGGCGGGGCCAGGGCCTGGTGACCCGCGCCGTCCGTCTGGTCTGCCGGTACGCCGCGTCCGAGGGGGTGGCCCAGGCGGTGATCCGGGTGGACCCGGAGAACCCCGCGTCGGCGGCGGTCGCGCGGCGCTCGGGCTTCGTCCACGACAGGCGGATCGTGGAGGAGGACGGGCACCTGAACGACTGGTACCTCCTCGACCTGCCTGCGATCGGCCCGACCGGATGAGGGCGGGGGAGGACAGGGTGGGTCCGTCGGGGCTGTACATCGTCACGGGCGCTCCCGGAGCCGGTAAATCCACCCTGCTGCGGTGCTTGGACGCGTACCCGTTCTGCACCGTCGAATTCGACGAGCTGCCGGACGGGGACGGCCGTCTGCTGGGCATCGACATCACCTCGCCCTCGGCGAGTGCCGTATGGCCCGCCTACAACAAGCTCTGGGCAAGGATCACCGCCATGATGCTCCGGTCCGGCAGCCCCGTACTGCTCCTGTGCCCCTTGACCCCGGACGAGTGGGCGAGCGCGACCGAGGACGGCGGAGTTCCGCCGGATGCCGCATGGGCGCGTCTGGACTGCGCCGACGAGGACAGGCGCGCACGCCTCGCTCCCCGGGGATGGGGGCCCGACCGGATCCAGGACGCGATCGAGGACGCGGAAGCACTCCGGCTCGTGGTGGACCGGGAGTTCACCACCAGTGGCCGTGCCCCTTCCGAGGTCGCCGCCGCCGTTGCCGACTGGATCACCGGCGACGCGGCCCCGGAGGCATGACCGCGGGCGCCCCGGCAGCCGACCCGATCGATGGCCCGTCCGGCACGGGCGGAGGCGCATCAACCACTCCTCGCAAGACGGTGAACGGCTCTAGGCTGATGGCTCTGTCGAGTGATGTGGGGGGAACGCCATGCTGGTCGAAGGACTCATCGCTGCGGCTGCCGCAGGCGGCGGTGCCATCGTTCAGGCCGCGGGAACGGATGCGTGGAACGGGATCCGCGGCGCGGTGGCCCGGCTGATCGGCCGTGGGGAGACGGGGCGCGAGCAGGCGGAGCTGGAGCGTCTGGACCGGACTCGGACAGTCCTGGAGGCCGCGCAGGAGGGGGAGGAGAGCGAGCGGGTGCAGATCGCGCAGGTCGCGGCCTGGCAGACCCGTCTCGAAACCCTCCTGGAAGGACTGCCCGCGGCCGAGCAGGCGCAGGTCGTCGCCGAGCTGGAAGCGCTGGTCGCTCAGGCCGCTGCTGCCCAGCCGGCCGAAACGGTGCACAACGACTTCCGGGGCGCGACCTTCACCCACAGCCAGGTGCAGGGCAGCGGGACCATGACGGTGACGAACAACTTCAACAAGTAGGACAGCGCGTGGGGGCCAAGAACAACGCGAAGCGCAAGGGCAAGAAGGGCGGAAAGGGGGGCGGCAAGGTCCGGGCCGGTGGCGGTACCAGCAACGACTTCCGCGGCGCGGACTTCCAGCACAGCCAGGTCCAGGGAAGCGGCACGATGCAGACGTTCGTGCAGCAGTACGCACCGGTGCCGACCGCCATGGACTCGCTTCCCCCGCGCCGGGCGGATTTCACCGGTCGCGATGACGACATCGCCTTTCTGCTCGGCGTGCTCGATCCCGGGCGCACGGACGGCCTACCGGCCCACGCCGTGCTGTCCGGATGGGGCGGGGTGGGCAAGACCACCCTCGTTCACGCCGCCGGGCACGCCGCGTTCGACCGGGGGTGGTTCACCGGGGTGCTGCTGGTCAATCTCCATGGCTACGACCCGCACCCCTCCCAGGCCGAGGACGCGCTCGAAGCACTGCTGCGCTCGCTCGGCGTGCGACCCGAGCACGTTCCGGCCCCCGGCGCGGGACGACGCGAAGCCCTGTACCGCTCGCAGCTCGCAGCGCGCGAGCGTGCCGGGGAGCGGCTGCTCGTGATCGCCGACAACGCCTCCAGGGTCGATCAGGTTCGTCCTCTCCTGCCCCCGGGGCACCACGGGCTGCTGACCACCTCCCGCCGGTCGCTCCCGGGCCTCGGCCGTATGCGTACCGTCCATCTGCTGCAGCCCGAGGAAGCTGTCGCTCTGCTGCGGGCGGCGTTGTGGCACAACAACCCCGACGATCGCCGGGTCGACGAGGAGCCGGAGGCGGCGCAGCAGGTGGTGGTGGCCTGCGGGTGTCTGCCACTGGCGCTGCAGATCACCGCCGGGCTGCTCGCCAACGATCCGGACCAGCCACTGGCCGAGCGCGCCGAACGGCTCACGAGCGCCGGGCGGCTGGAGGGGATCGACGACGGGGAGCACAGCCTGCGTGCCACCTTCGACCAGTCCTTCGAGAACCTGCTCCCCCAGCAGGCCGAACTGTTCCGGCTCCTGTCCCTCAATCCGGGCCCCGACATCTCCACCGCTGCGGCCGCCCTCCTGGCCGAACAGTCCGAAGCGGCTGTTGAGAAGCTGTTGGGGCATCTGGCAGCGGCCCACCTGGTCGAACGCGGCTCCGTCCGGGGCCGGTGGCAGCTGCACGACCTGCTCCGCGAGTACGCCCATGAACAGGCCACCGCCCAATGCGAACGCTCGCGCCCTTCCAGGCGCCGCTACGACCAGGCCCGCGCCCGCCTCACCGACTACTACGCACGCACCGCTGAAGCTGCCAACACACATCTCGAGGCCGGTCGCGCAGCCGTCGCCCCGCTGTTCACGGGCAGGGAGTCGGCACTGGCATGGCTGGATGCCGAGCGTGAGAATCTGATTGCCACCGCCCACTCCGAAGGCACCGGGGTGACTGCCACCAGGCTTGGTTTCAGCCTCGGCCTGTACCTGGAGAGTCGTCGCCGTCTGCAGGACCTGGTCACGGTCCGCTCCCTCGCACTGGATTCCTGCACGGCGCGGGGAGACATCCGCAACGAAGCCGCCGCCTGGAACAACCTCGGAACCGCTCTGAGCGGAGTGCGGCGTTTCGATGAAGCCATCGACGCCCACCGAAAAGCTCTCGCTCTGTTCCAACAACACGTCGGCCCCCACAGCGAGGCCGGTGCCTGGAGCAATCTTGGTCTTGCTCTGTGCGAAGTGCGGCGTTTCGATGAAGCCATCGACGCCCACCGAAAAGCTCTCGCTCTGTTCCAACAACACGTCGGCCCCCACAGCGAGGCCGGTGCCTGGGGCAACCTCGGTCTTGTTCTGTGCGAAGTGCGGCGTTTCGATGAAGCCATCGACGCCCACCGAAAAGCCCTCACCTTTTATCAGCAACACACCGACTCCCACGGCGAAGCCACCGCCTGGAACAACCTCGGAACCGCCCTGCGCGAAGTGCGGCGTTTCGACGAAGCCATCGACGCCGGTGAGCGGGCTGCGGCGATGCTGACCGAAGAGAGCGACTGGTTCCGTACGGGCGAAGCGTGGAAAGAGCTGGCCACCACGCTGGAAGCCGCCGACGCGGACCCTGGGCGCGTCAAGGAAGCGTGGGAACGTTCTGCCGCCGCCTACACCAGGGCCGGTGCCACTGAAGAAGCGGAAGCCTCGCGCGGGCACGTGGACGGCCCTCCGCCGCAGCAGTCCGCCGAGGAGGATTCGGCCGCGAGTTCCTGACGAAGTGACGGATCGACGGTCCGTCCTGTCGGCCGGGACCCCCGCCGATGTCGTGCACGGTCACCACGTGGGTGCGCGGCCGAGGGGCCCGGCCGGGGCGTCGCAGGATCGGATAGCGTGCGCGGCCATGGGTGAACTGATAGTGATCAGGCACGGCCAGACGGCGTGGAGCCTGTCGGGCCGACACGCCGGCCGGACCGACGTTCCGCTGACCGAGGAGGGCGAGGCGGCGGCCAGGGCCCTCGCCCCGAGGCTGGCACGCCGCCGCCGTCCGGTCGCCGTGTTCAGCAGTCCGCTGAGCCGTGCCATGAGGACGGCCGGACTCGCCGGTCTGACCGACGCCGAGCCCGATCCCGACCTGCTGGAATGGGACTACGGCGGCTACGAGGGACTGACCGCCGAGCAGATCCGCGGGACGAGGCCGGGCTGGGACCTGTGGCGGGACGGTGTCGTCCCCGGCGACGCGGACCATCCCGGCGAGCGGCTCCAGGAGGTGGCCGCGCGGACGGACGCGGTGCTGGACCGCATCCGTCCGCTGCTGGACGACGGTGACGTCGCCGTCGTCGCGCACGGCCATCTCGCCCGCGTGCTCACCGTGCGCTGGCTCGGCCTCGACGCGTCCGAGAGCCGACTGCTCGGGCACCCGCATCCGGGCACCCTCGGTTTCCTGGCCGTCGAGGACGGGCAGCCGATCATCTCCGCCTGGAACGTCCCGTAGCGCGGGCGCCCCGTGCCGGACGGGCCCGGACCCCGGATCCTGACGGTCCGGGGTCCGAGGCCCGACAGCAGCGCCCAGCGCCCAGGGCCCAGCGCTCAGCGCTTGAGTGTGAAGGTGAAGCTCCCGGACAGCCTGCCGGTCAGCCGGGCCACCGAAACGATCTTCCCCTCCGCGATCAGTCTCTCGACCTCGGCCCGCGGGAGGCCGCACCCCTCGGCGATCAGCCGCACCGGCCGGACGGGGATCCGGGCCGCGAAGCGGACCGAGACGTCGGTCGCCCCGTCGCCGGGGGGAACCGGTCCGTCGGTCCCCAGACGCCAGGCGCCCGCCCAGTCGAGGGCGATGCGATTGCGGCGCAGGACGGCCGGGTCCTGGAGCAACTCGGCTGTCAGACCGAGGTCGTTGGCGTGCAGCCGGTCCAGCAGATCGGGCCGTACGGAGCGGACGTTGACCCGCTCCAGGACCGTGAGCTTCGCCGTCTCCCCGCAGGAGGTGCAGAGCACGAGGAGCCATACGTCGATGAGCTTGTGGTTGGCATTGACGCGGAACTTGCCGCTCGCCCGGAAGAGTTCGGCCGCGCAGGTGTGGCAACGGCGGAGGACGAGGGGCAGGCGTGTGGGTATGACAACCCAGTTGTTGAGCACAGAGATACACCGGTTCCAGCGAGAAATCCGCAGCAAGAAGCAGCGCGACGCATGGATGTGCAGGCATGCGTGACGCGCGACCAATCAGCACTCGGGAGGTCTCACAGGGTGTACAACGGTGTGCCCTTCGACGGACGACTCGGACCGGCAGCACGGTAACGACGTACGGCGGCGCCGCTCCACCGGTTTTCGGATGACCCGCCGGCCTGCTGCTCAACTGCTCAATGTGCCGCGGAAGGGTGCCCGGGGGACACCGAACCCGCCGGGGCGGAGGTCCGCACGGATGCGTCGGTGCGCCCGCTCTCGTGCGGCCGATGCGCGCCGTGCACCAGCAGGGCCCAGAGCAGGCAGGCGAACGACGCCGTGTGCAGAAGCGCGCGGACGACGTTCCAGAGCACCCACTTGCTCTCGAAGTCGGCCCGTGTTGCGGCGAGTTGCCCGGCATCGCCGAGGCCGCCCGCGCGCGCGAGCCGGTCGTTGAGGGGGACGTTGACACCGCTGGTGACCATGAAGGCCACCAGATACAGCACCAGCGCGGCGATCAGCCAGGGCAGGGCGGAGCGGCCGTGGCCGCGCCAGGCCAGTACGACGGCGAGACCGAGGAGCGGGATCGCGCCCATGAACGGGAGCATGAAGGCCGGGTTGAGGATGGCCTTGTTGATGCTCCGCATCGCCTCGACGAGGGTGTGGTCGGACGATTTGGCCAGACCGGGCATCACCGCGTAGGCGAAGGCGGCGAACAGTCCGGCCATGAGCCCGGCGGAGAGGGTGGCGGCGATCAGCACGCCGGTCTGCAGGTGTTTCATGAAGCATCCTCCTGGTTCGGCACCACGGCGACGACGCACCCACGGCGAAGCCGTCCGGCTCCACCATCGATCGCGGGGGATTCACCGGCAACGACGCTTTCCGCAGGGCCCGTTAACCTGGCGGTTAACGCGAACGAGGAGCGGCGACGGGACCGGGGGCGGCGTGGAGATCAGGGACATCGAGATCTTTCTGACGCTCGCCCAGGAGCTGCACTTCGGCCGGACCGCCGAGCGACTGCACGTGTCCCCGGCCCGGGTCAGCCAGGCGATCAAGAAGCAGGAACGCCGCATAGGCGGAGTGCTCTTCGACCGCACCAGCCACCACGTCCGCCTCACCCCGCTCGGCCGGCAGCTCTACGACGACCTGCTCCCCGTGCACCGCGGCCTGCGGCAGAGCCTGGAGCGGGCCGAGCTGTCCGCGAAGGGGCAGACCGAGGTGCTGCGCCTGGGCATGATGTCCAGCAACAGCGAGGACCTGCGGCCCCTCCTCACCGGGTTCGCGTCCCGTCGTCCCGGTTGCACCGTGCAGATCCGCGCAGTGGGCTACGACGACCCCTTCTCCGCCCTGCGGCGGGGCACGATCGACGTGCTGCTCGCCTGGCTCCCCATCCGGGAGCCGGACCTCACCGTGGGGCCGGTGGTCTGCACCGAGCCCGTCGTGCTGTGCGTGTCCTCCACCCACCGGCTGGCCGCGCGCGGCTCCGTCTCCTACGAAGACCTCGCCGACGAGTCGGTCCTGACCGGCGCCGCGCCCGATTACTGGCGCGAGTCGCTCATACCCGCGCACACGCCCAGCGGACGGCCGATTCCCCGGGGGCCGTCCGCGATCGACGGCGTGCAGCTGCTCGCCATCGTCAGCAGCGGGGAAGCGGTCTGTCCCGCGCACGCGCACGCACTGCGCTACTACGCCCGGCCCGACATCGCCTACGTTCCCATCCACGACGCCCCGCTCGGCCGTTGGGCCCTGTGCTGGCGCACCAGCGGCGAGACCTCCTCGATCCGTGACTTCGCCGCGGTCGCCGACGACCTCGGCCCGTTGTCCCTGTGACACCCCCGCGCCATCCGCCGCGGCGAGCGGTTCCGGGGCGGCGCGAAGCGCCCGGGTGCGGAGGGGCGCGAGTGCTATCGTCGCGCGCATGCCCGAACTGACCATGCCCACGGACCGACTTCGGGCCTCATGGCTCACGGCGCGTGACGAGTGGGCGCCGGGTTCCCACCAGGACGGGAGCGGCCTGGGTCTCGCTTCCGGGGCCGACCTCGACAATCCCGAGGACTTCTCGGCATGGGTCGGGCGACTGCGACAGCAGTCGGACAGGTCGGTCGCTCCGGAAGAGGGGCGCGTCCACGCAACCCACTGGTGGATCGTCGAGGGCGACGACTACCTGGGAGCCATCGATCTGCGGCACGGCCTGAACGACTTCCTGCTCGATGCCGGCGGACACATCGGCTACAGCATCCGCCCCTCCGCCCGGAGGCGCGGCCTGGCCACGTGGGCCCTCGGGGCGGTTCTTCCGGAGGCGCGTGCGCTGGGGCTGGAGCGGGTCCTCGTCACCTGCGACGACGACAACGTCGGCTCCGCCCGCAGCATCGAGCGCAACGGCGGTGTCCTGGAGGACGTCCGCACCACCGGGGCAGGCGTCAAGCGCCGCTACTGGATCGCTCTGTAGGGGAGAGGCGCGGCCGTGCCGGTCGCGGCTCCCGTACGCGCGAAGGCGGCTCCGGAGGAATCCCCGGAGCCGCCTTCGCGCTTCCCGCCCGCCCGGGGCGGTCGTTCCCCTCGCCTCCTTCCCCGTCCTCCGTGCTCGGGCGGGCACTTTCGCCCAGCGGCCGGGACTGCCCCTAGGCGGACTTCCTCAGAGTCCTCCCGGTGACCGCCACCCCCGCCAGGACCGCCGCGGCCAGGGTGCCGATGACCGCCGCGGCGACGACTGCGCCGTTCAGGTGCAGGCCGACGTCGGACGAAGTGGCCTGGGCGAGACCGGAGGCCATTCCCGCCAGCGGGGGCAGCGTCACCAGGACACCGAGGCCGGCCCCGACGACCACCAGCAGGGCGGTCTCGCCGGCGGCCAGTCGGACGAGCTGGCGGACGGTGCCACCGGCGGACTTCATCACCGCGTAGTCGCGGCGGCGGCCGTGGGCCGCCATGGCCATGCTGTTGGCGACGGCGATCACGCTGTAGCCGACGGCGATGACGATGAGCATGGCGGCCAGCCTGTCGGTGAGCCTGGCGTCGGTGTCGTAGTCGTCGAGGGCGTACCGCATGGCGTCGTGCAGGGCGGTGCCAGGGATCTCGGCGGAGGCCCTGCTGCCCGCCGGGACGAAGATGTCGTCGGTGAGCGCGGCCGGGTCGTGGGCCCGGACCAGGTCACGGGCGACCACGAAGTCGCCGCGGGCCGGGTCGTCGGGCAGGACCGCGCCGACCCGCAGGGTGACGACCATGCCGTCGGCGAACCGGACCGGGACGCTCCGGCCCTGCTCCAGGCCCAGGTCGGAGGCGGTGCGCCGGCCGAGGACGGCCTCGCCCGGCTTGTTCCACCGGGCGTCACGGGTGCCGAGCACGTCCAGGACGGTCCGCTTCTCGCCGACGAAGGCGCGGGTCGGCACGGAGGCCTTGCCGACCGGGTTGGCGGCGACGACCTCGTCGGTGTTGCCGGGGGTGCCGTCGGGGGTGACGATCGTCTGCCCGGCGATCCTGAGGGCCTCGCCCGCCGGGTAGGCCACCCGCATCGTCTCCACCGCCCCGCTGAGCAGGACCGCGAAGCCGACCGCGGCGATCACGGGGGCCACCAGGGAGGCTGCGCGGCGGGGTTCGGCGGTGAGCTCGGAGCGGATCAGGACGGCGGCGGCCGAGCCGCGCTTTTGGAAGGGGGCGGTCAGGCAGCGGCCGACGGGGCCGACGAGGGCGGGCGCCAGCAGGGCGGCCGCGACGATGAGCGCCATGGTCGCGAAGAGCGCCATGCCGACGCGGTCGTCGGCATCGGTGGTGGCGGTGGCGGCGGCGAGGACGGCACCCAGGCCGAGCACGGACAGTCCGGTGATCCAACGTCCCCGCCCCATACCGCTGTTGGCGGGACGGCTGTCGAGCAGGGCCTCGATCGGGGCGACCTTCGCGGCCTTGCGACCGGCCGCCCAGGCACCGATGACGCTGACGCCGATGCCGACCGCGGAGGCGGTGAGCAGCGGCCAGGCGGACACGGTGACCTCCATGCCCGGCGGGGTGACGTCCAGTCCCTTGAGGATGTCGCGCAGCAGCGGGGCGGCGGCGACGCCGGCCAGGCAGCCGACGACCGAACCGAGCAGGCCGACCACGGCGGCCTCGCCGAGGATCATGCGGCGGATCTGGCCGGGCGCGGCGCCGATGGTGCGCAGCAGGCCGATCTCCCGGCGGCGCATGCCGGTCGACAGGACCAGCATGGAGGCGACGACGAAGACCGTGGTGAACAGGCCGAGGGCGGCCATGGCACCGATGAGCTGCACGCCGAGGCTGCGCCTGTGCTCGACGTACAGGGGCTGGAGCTCGGAGCGGGCATCGCCGGAAAGGACGTCGCCCCTGTCGCCGAGCACCTGCCGCGCGCCGGAGGCGATCGCGGCGGCGGACGCCCCCTCGTCCGCGATCAGCGCGAGGGCACCCACGCCGGGCTGCTGCCCGGCGGCGAACGCCTCGCTGAAGTAGTAGCCGGGACCGTCGACGGTGCCGACGACGGTGAACCGCTTGCGGCCCGCGGTGATGTTGACGGTGAGTTCGCCGCCCGCCGCGACGCCCAGGGCGCGGTCGACCACGACCTCGTCGTTCCCGTTCGGGGCCCGGCCGGAGACGAGCCGGTAGGGCGCCATCCGGGCGCTGCCCCAGCCGTGTCCCGCCTCCGCGGCGCCCTCGTCGGCGACGGGTTCGCCGTCCCGGACGGCCTGGGCGTAGAAGGAGCGGTCCACCACGACGGCGGCGACCCCGGGGACCGCGCCGAGCTCGGCCCGGATCGGGGCGGCCTCGGCCCGGCTCCACGGCATCCGGTCCTCGGGGCTGCCCTCCGCGTCGAGGGCCTGCTCGGGCAGGGCGATGGCGGCGGCACCCGTGTAGCGGTCCTGGACGGTGGGGCGGGAGGAGTCGTGGATGACCAGGGTGGTGGTGATGAGGGCCACGCCGACCAGGACGGCGAGGAAGGCCCCGAGGAAGCCGGACCAGCGTTCGCGCACGTTCGCGATGATCAGCATCATGCCTCCAGCCGGGTCATGCGAGCGGCGATCTCGGCGGCGTCGTTGCTCCGCGGGTCCCTGTCCAGCGTGATCCGGTCGGCGATCCGGCCGTCCTTGATGAAGACGACGACGTCGGCCACGGAGGCCGCCACCGGGTCGTGGGTGACCATCAGCGTGGTCTGGCCCTCCCGGTCGACCAGCATCCGCATCATCCGCAGCACCTCGCGGGAGGTGGTGGTGTCCAGGGCGCCGGTGGGCTCGTCCGCGAAGAGGACGTCGGGGCGGGTGACCAGGGCGCGGGCGAGGGCCACGCGCTGCTGCTGACCGCCGGAGAGCCGGCTGGGCCGGTGGTTCGCGCGCTCGGTCAGACCGACCGAGGCGAGCGCGTCGGCGACCTGCCCGGGTTCGACCCTGCGGCCGGCGAACCGGGAGGGCAGTTCCACGTTCTGGGCCGCGGTGAGGGACTCGACGAGGTTGAAGGCCTGGAAGACGAAGCCGATGTGCTTGCGGCGCAGCTCGGTGCGCTGCCTCTCGTTCTGTTCGCCGATGTCGATGCCCGCGAGAACGATCCGCCCGTCGGTCGGCCGCTCCAGCCCGGCCGCGCACTGCAGCAGGGTGGACTTCCCGGAGCCGGAGGGGCCCATGATCGCGGTGAAGGTGCCGCGGGGGAAGCCGATGGAGACGCTGTCCAGTGCGGTCACCGCGTGGTCGCCGGTGCCGTGGATCTTTCGCACGCCGTGGAGTTCGACCGCGTCCTGCACGAAGGTTCGGCTCGTTGTCGTCATGCGTCGATCTCACCGTGCGGGGGTGGGGCGGGACACTGATCCGCCCTCTACTTCCGGGGTAGTGCTCGCACTACCCCGGTCGCCCGAACTGCCGGGCTACGGTGGCCGCATGCGTCCCACGACGGCCTGGCAGGCCATGGCCCAGCGCCCCATGAGCTTCCTGACGTCGAGCTGGCCCTGGAGGTCCCTGGCCTATCTGGGCAGCGGTGTCCTGTTCGGCACGGCGGCGATGGTGATCGTCGCCGCCGGTCTGGTGGTGGGGGTCGCGCTGCTGGTGGTGCTGATCGGGATCGCCCCCCTGGTGGGTCTGGTGCTGGCCTCCACGGTGGTGGCCGCGGTGGAGCGCCAGCGGCTGCGGCTGGTGGACCTCGACCGGCTGCCGGACCCGCACCGGCGCCCGCACGCCCCCGGTGCCAGGGCGTGGGTGGCCACCCGGCTCAAGGAGCAGGTGACCTGGCGGGAGTTGTTGTTCACCCTGCTCTCGGCGGCCGCGCTGTGGTGGCTGGACCTGATGGTGCTGGGCTTCTGCTTCGGGCTGCCGGCCGCCTTCCTCGGTTCGCTGGACGGCGAGACCTGGCCCTGGGCGATCTTCAGCGCGGTCGTGCTGCTGGCCTCGCCGTACACGGTGACCTCGTGGGCGGGGGCGCGCGCCGCGATGGCGCGTACCTTCCTGGCCCCGCGCGACCGGGAGCTCGGGGAGGAACTGCGCGAGGTGCGCGCCTCGCAGGTCCGTCTGCTGGACTCCTTCGACGCGGAGCGGGTACGGATCGAACGCGACCTGCACGACGGGGCGCAACAGCGGCTGGTGTCCCTGGGAATGACCCTGGGGATGCTGCGTCTGGACACCCCGCCGGATTCCCCGCAGTCCGAGCTGCTCACTCAGGCGGAGACCCAACTCTCCGCCGCACACCAGGAGTTGCGGGCACTGATCCGGGGGCTCAATCCGCCGGTGCTGGCCGATCACGGGCTCGTCGCGGCGATCGAGGACTACGCCGCCCGGTTCCCGATCCCGGTCACGGTGGACCTCCGGCTGCCCGAGAGGCTGCCCAGGAAGGTGGAGACGACCATGTACTACCTCCTCAACGAGGCGATGACGAACATCGCCAGACACAGTGGGGCCACGAAGGCGGAGGTGCGCGGTCGGTACCATGCCGATCTGCTGATCTTCGACGTCATGGACGACGGCCGCGGCGGCGTTGACCCGGAAGCGGGCAGCGGCGTGACCGGCCTGGCCGACCGGGTCGAGGCGCTCGACGGCCGGATGCGGGTGTCGAGTCCGGTCGGCGGTCCCACCCTGTTGCATGTGGAGGTTCCGTGTCGCTACGCCTGATCGTGGCAGAGGACGCCGTGTTGTTGCGCGAGGGCCTGGTCGGGCTGTTGCAGCGGGTCGGGCACGAGGTGGTGGCGGCGGTCGGTGACGCCGGCGCCCTGGTCGCGGCGGCGCGTTCCGAGCGGCCCGACCTGATCGTCACCGACGTACGGATGCCCCCGACACTGAGCGACGACGGGCTGAAGGCGGCCGTGCAACTCCGGGAGGAGTTCCCCGGGTTGCCGGTCCTCGTACTCAGTCAGTACGTGGAACGCTCGTACGCGCTGGGCCTGCTGGACTCCGGCGGCGGGGCCGGGGTCGGCTATCTGCTCAAGGAGCGGGTGGCCGCGGTGACCGACTTCATGGCCGCCATCGACCGGATCGCCGTCGGCGGGACGGTGGTGGACCCGGAGGTGATCCAGCAGCTCGTACGGTTGCGAAAGGACCCCCTGGAACGGCTGAGCCCCCGGGAACGCGAGGTGCTCGGCCTGATCGCCCAGGGCCGTACCAACTCCTCCGTCGCCGCCGAGCTGTTCATCAGCGACGCCGCCGTGAACAAGCACATCGGCAACATCTTCGCCAAGCTGGACCTGCCGGTGGCCACCGAGGGGCACCGGCGGGTGCTGGCGGTGCTCGCCTTCCTGCGGGCCTGACAGGGGCCCTTCGTGAGCGGAACCCGGCCCGGCGCGGCGCAGGACATCCCGGCCGCGGCCCGGCCGGGGAAGAGCCTTGAGTCTCCAGTGGGTGGAGACGGCGGAGTCGGGGCCATGGACGCCACGACCCTCCACTCGATCGGGGAGCTCTCCCGGCGGACCGGACTGCCCGTGAGGACGATCCGGTTCTACTCCGATTCGGGGGTGGTGGCTCCGACCACCAGAAGTCCCGCCGGCTACCGGCTCTACGACCATGACGCACTGCTCCGTCTGGAACTCCTGCGCACCCTGCGCGAGCTGGGCATGGACCTGGCCGTGATTCGCCGGGTGCTGGACCGGGAGCTCTCGGTGGCGGAAGTCGCCGCAGCGCACGCGGACGCCCTGGACGTCCAGATCCAGGTGCTGCAACTGCGCCGGAGCGTTCTGCGGGTCGCGGCCGGACGCGGGTCCGACCCCGAGGAGACCACACTCATGCACAGGCTCACACGGTTGTCCGGCGACGAACGCCGACGCATGATCGACGAGTTCGTGACGGGCACCTTCGGCGCGGCGGACGCCGAACCGGCCGCAGCGGCCATGGTCCGCGCCGCCGCTCCCGACCTCCCCCGCGACCCGTCCGGCGAGCAGGTCGCCGCATGGGTGGAACTCGTCGGGCTGATGGGCGACGAGGACTTCCGGGCCCGGATGCGCCGGACGGCCGTGCACCGGGCCGGCGGGCACGTGCTCGACATCGAGAGCAGGGCCGGCGAGGAACTGATGGAGCTCACCCGTCAGAAGGCGGCCGAGGCCATGAAGTCGGGCATCGACCCACTCGGCGACCGGGCCGCGTCCGTCGTCGACGACCTCGTGCACCGCTTCGCGGAGGTGTTCGAGCGCACCCCCGACGCGGAGTTCCGGGACTGGATGGCCCAGAGCTTCGAAGAAGCGCACGATCCCGGGGTGGACCGGTACTGGCGGCTGGTCTGGATCGTCAACGGCTGGCAGGTGGTACCGGACCTGATCCCGGTGTACCCCTGGCTCGTCCGGGCCCTGCGCGCTACGGGGACGGGCGGCCGGGGGGAGCCCGGGAGCCCGGCGAACGGATAATCGGTTGCCCGGTGGCGGCGGCCGGTGCACGATCCGGGCGGGCCGCGACCGCACCGTCCAGGGGAGACACCACCCGATGAACACGCCACCGTCGCCATCACTGCCGTCGTCGCCGTCGCCACTGCCGCCGTCCGGGGCGGAGGGCACGGACGGGGCGCCCGTCCGGCTGGGCGTTCTCGCCCCGCTGACCCGGCCCGGCTGGGTCGAGGCGGGCCGGCAACTGCTCGCGGGGTTCGAGCTGGCCGTCCGCGAGGTCAATGACGCGGGCGGGATCGACGGCCGGCCGCTGGAGCCGGTGGTCCGGGACACCGCGGCCGATCCCGGGCGGGCCGCGGCGGCCGTGGACGAACTGGCCGCGCTGGGCGTGGTCGCCGTGGCGGGCGAGTACCACAGCGTCGTCGCCCGCGCCGCCGCCGCACGGGCCGACGCCCTCGGCGTACCGTTCCTCTGCTCGTCCGCGGTGCTCGACGCGCTCACCGAGGAGCCGACGGACCGGGTCGCGCGCCTGGCCCCGGCGCAGTCCCACGGCTGGCGGATCTACGGGGACTTCCTCCTCGGCGCGGGCCGGAGCCGGATCGCCGTGGCGGCCCAGCCGAGCGTCTACTGGGCGTCCGGGGCCCGCATCCTGCGGGACCACCTCGCCCCGCACGGCGGCACCGTCGTCGAACTCGATGCTGGTGCGCTCACTCCCGGGGCCCTGTGCGACGCGCTCGCCGACTCCGGTGCGACGGCGCTCCTCCTGCTGGTCGGCCATCCGGAACCGGCGGCGCCGATCGTCCGGGCGGTCCGGGCCGACCGGCGGCTCGCGGGGATCCTGATCGGTGCCCCGGCCGGGCAGCCGGAGTTCGCCGGATGGGCCGCGGAGCTCGGCGGGGACGGTGCGGGGATCCCGTTCCTGCGCTACCTGCCCGAGCGCCCCGGCCCGCTCGGCGAACGCGTCGGGAAGGAACTGCGCGAGCGGCTGGGCGCCCCGCCCTCCTTCGTCGCGTTCGAGGGCTGGGACACGGTCGCCGTCCTCGCCGAGGTGCTGCGCTCGTACGGTACGGACCGGGCGGCCGTCGCCGGGGCGTGGCCGCGGGTGACGGTCGAGGGCACCCGGGGGCCGATCCGGTTCTCCCGCACGCCGGGCATCGGCGTTCTGCAGTGGGCCTGGGCACCGGTCCAGGTCGTCGACCGGGACCCGGCGGACCCCGATCGCTTCCGGGTCCTCCACACGGGCTGAGCGGGTCCTCCGTGCCGGCTGAGCGGGGTCGTCCGTCGGCCGTGGCCGGTCGGCTACGCCTTGATCCCGGCGGCGACCGGGCGGTGGTCGCTGCCGGTGGAGGGGAGGGTCCAGGCGTCGGTGGGGGTGACGCCCCGGGTGAGGATGTGGTCGATGCGGGTGAGGGGGAAGGCCGCGGGCCAGCTGAACCCGAAGCCGGTGCCGCCGCTGCCCTCGACCGACGTCAGCCGGGAGGTCAGCGGTTCGAGCCTGCGGTCGGTGGTGGCGCCGTTGAGGTCGCCCAGCAGGAGCACCTTCTTCTGCCGTTCCTCGTCGAGGGCCTCGACGAGGGCACCGAGGGTCTCGTCGCGCCGACCCGTGGTGAAGCCGGACGCGCCGACGCGGACCGAGGGCAGGTGGACCACGTAGACGGCGAGGGGGCCCTTCGGCCCCTGGACCAGGGCGCGCAGGGAGCGGCTCCAGCCGGGATCGATGGTGATGCGCCGGGACTCGGCGATGGGGTAGCGGCTCCACAGGGCGACGGTGCCGATGTGCACGGAGTGGGGGAGCCGCCGGTCCAGCGACTTCCGGTAGGCGGGCAGGTCCTCGTCGGTGATCTCCTCCAGGGCCACCAGGTCGGGGTCGGAGGCCAGCAGCGTACGGACGGTCGCGGTGGGGTCGGGGTTGTCGGCGTTGACGTTGTGGGTGACCACGGTCAGGTTCGGCCCGCCGTTCCCGTCGCTCCCGTCGAGGAACAGGGACGCGAACAGGGCGGACCACACGGCGCCGAGCAGGAGCGCGGCGACGACGGCCGGGACCGACCGGCGGATCAGGGCGGCCAGGAGCAGCGCCGGTACGGCCAGGCCGGTCCAGGGCAGCACGGTTTCGAGCAGACTGCCCAGGTTGCCCGGTGTGTTGGGCACGAGCGAGTGGCAGACCAGCACGAGCCCCGTGACCACCGCGACGACGCCCAGGAGCCGGTCCCCGCGCCGCTTCGGGAAGTACCGGGCGGGGCCGGTGGGCGAGGACATGGCGGTGCCCGGCCCGGTGGGTCCGGGGGCGACGAGGTCCGGTCCGGCGGGGCCCGACGGCCCGGCGGGATCGGGGGCGATGGGCTCCGGGGCGATGAGTCCGGGGGCGACGGGCTCGGGATCGATGGGCTCGGGGAGGGTGATGGACTCGGGGTCGACGGGCTCGGAGGGGTCGGAGAAACCGCCTCCGATGTACACGTCCGGGTAGGGGTCCTCGCGCAGATCGGCCATGGCATGTCCTTCGGAAGGGAGCGGCACCGGCTCATGGACCGGCTCACGGGTCGGCTCGCAGGCCGGCTCATGGACCGGCTCGCGGACCGGTCGCATCGCCGGTCAGCCGGCCGCGTCGGTCAGTGGTGTCGGGCAGGTGCCGCCCGGTGCGGTGAGCAGCTCGAAGTGCCACATCTCGTTGTTGTAGACCTGGCACAGGCCGTAGGCGGAGCCCTTGCGGATGAGCCAGTCGTCGGCGTCGGTGGGGCCGATGTCGACCGCCTTCCCGGACACGTGGGTCGAGTTCTCCGGGGTCTTCACGAACCGCCTCGCCTTTTCGAGGCTCCCGTACTTCTCGACGCCCTCGTCCAGCAGGCGCTGCTGATGCTCCTTGGAGCGCCAGCCCGAGGTGACCCGGAACTCGATGCCGTCGTCGCGGGCGTCCCGGGCCGCCTTCTGCACGGCCTTCAGCAGGCGCTCGTCCAGCCGGCCGACGGCCGGGTGGCGGGTGTCGAAGGGGGTGAGCTCGCGGCCGTCCGGACGACCGCCCCCGCTGTCCGCGCCGTCGGTGTCCTCCGGGGCGGCGTCCGCGGACGCCCCGCCGCCGTCCGGCCCGCGGTCCGCCGTCGCGGCGGCCCGTGCGGCCGGTTCGCTCCGGGTGGGCGTGCCCCAGATCGCCGTCAGCACCAGCACCAGCACCGCGGTCGAGCCGGCCCAGACCGCGGTCCGGCCGGGGAAGCGGCGCGCGGCCGGGACGGGGCGGTTCGCGGTGGGGTCGTCGTGCATGGTCTCCTCCGGACGTCTGGGCGGGGCGACGGATGCCGCCGACCGATGCCCCGAGTGAACGCCGGGCCGTGTTGTCGGGCCGTTTCGATTTCCCGATACGTTTTCGATAACCCCGTACCGTTTGGATGTCCCCGTACCGTTTCTGCGGGGAGAAGTACGGACGGCCGACGACCGGCCGGGCGAGGCACGGAGCAGGAGAGACCGGATGCGGGTGCTGATTGTCGAGGACGAGCCGTACCTCGCCGAGGCGGTGCAGGCGGGGCTGCGGCTCGAAGCCATCGCCTCCGACATCGCCGGGGACGGGGACACCGCCCTGGAACGCCTCGACGTGAACGAGTACGACGTCGTCGTGCTCGACCGCGACATCCCCGGCACGCACGGCGACGACGTGTGCCGGATCATCGTGGAACGGCGCCTCGGCTGCCGGGTGCTCATGCTGACCGCGGCGGGCCTGATCAACGAGAAGGTCGCCGGGTTCGAGCTGGGCGCCGACGACTACCTGACGAAGCCCTTCGACCTGAAGGAACTCGTCGTACGCCTCCGCTCGCTGGCCCGTCGGCCCAAGGACGGCACGCCCCCCGTCGTCGAGCACGCCGGGATCCGGCTGGACCCGTTCCGGCGCGAGGTCTTCCGGGACGGGAAGTACGTGGCGCTCACCAGGAAGCAGTTCGCCGTCCTGGAGGTCCTCATGACCGCGCGGGGCGGGGTCGTCAGCGCGGAGACGCTGCTGGAGCGGGCCTGGGACGAGAACGCCGACCCGTTCACCAACGCGGTCCGCATCACCATGTCCACGCTCCGCAAACGGCTCGGCGAACCGTCGCCCATCCACACCGTGCCCGGCGTCGGATACCGCCTCGGCGGAACGGCCACCGCGGGGCGACCCGGGACCGCCGGGCGGCACGGTTCGGCCGACGGGTCGCACGGGTCGACGGGGCGCGAGCGATGAGGGGCGGGGCCGTGCTCCACCACGACGGCGGCACCGGGACGGCCGGGAGCCCGGCGGCGTCCGGACGGCCGCGGCGGCTGACCGCCCGGATGAAGCTCACCCTCACCTACGCCCTGTTCGTCTTCGCCTCCGGGGTGTTCAGCCTGGTCCTGGTCTACCTGGCGATGCGCTTCGTGCCCAACTACCCGCTGGGCGACGTGAATCCGCAGGCCGAGGCCGTGGCCACCCGCCCGGACATCCTCCAGGCCCTGGTCAAGGCGTCCGGTGCCGCCCTGCTGTTCCTCGCACTGATCGGGCTCGGCGCGGGCTGGCTCATTGCGGGCCGCGTACTGCGCCCGCTCCAGGACATCACCCGAGCGGCCCGCCGGGCCGCCGACGGCTCCCTGGACCACCGCGTCGGACTCACCGGCCCGCGCGACGAGTTCACCGAACTCTCCGACACCTTCGACGACATGCTCGCCCGCCTCCAGCGGTCCTTCGACGCCCAGCAGCGGTTCGCCGCCAACGCCTCGCACGAACTGCGCACCCCCCTCGCCGTCAGCCGCACCATGCTCGACGTGGCCGTCGCCGACCCCGACGGACAGGACTACCGGCGACTGGTCTCCCGGCTCCGCGAGACCAACCAGCGCGGCATCGACATCACCGACGCCCTGCTCCAGCTCTCCGCCCTCGACCACACCCCGCCCGCCATGGAGGAACGGCTCGACCTCGCCGACACCGTACGGGGCGCCGTCGGGACCGTCCGCGAGGAGGCCGGGACGCGGGGCATCGACCTCTCCGCCGACATCCACCCGGCCCCGGTCACCGGCAACGCCGTACTGCTGCGCCAACTCGCCCTGAACCTGCTCCACAACGCCGTACGGCACAACCTGCCCGCGGACGGATCGCTCGCCCTGGCCACCGGCCCCGACCCGGTGCGCCCCGGCCGCGCCCTCCTGACCGTCACCAACACCGGGCCGCTGCTGCCCGACACCGTCGACCACCTCACCGAGCCGTTCCTGCGCGGCGGCGGGCGGCTGGCCGAGAAGGACCCCACCCGCCGCGGCCACGGCCTCGGCCTGGCGATCGTCTCCAGCATCGTCCGCGCGCACCACGGTGAACTGACCCTGACCCCCAACCCCGGCGGAGGGCTCACCGTCCGGGTGTCGCTGCCCGGCCCCGAACGGGGCGGAACACACCCGTCGCGATGAGCGCGGGACGGACGGCTTGACCTCAAGTGCGCTTGGGGAAGGAGGCTTCCGTCATGGACATCGAAGAGATGCGGCGACAGCTGCGAGCCCTTACCGACCGTGCCGAGATCACCGACCTGCTGGACCGTTACCTGCGTTCCCTGGACGCGGGGGTCTTCGACGAGGAGTGGGCGCGCGCGTTCCACACCGAGGACGTCACCGCGGAGATGCCCATCGGCACCGTGCACGGCCGCGACGCCCTGCTGTCCCACATCCGGCGGGGAATGGCGCTGTTCGACCGGACCGTGCACCTGGGCACCAACACCGTCATCGAGATCGACGGCGACCGGGCCACCGCCCGCGGCGCCCAGCTGAGCACCCACGTCCTGGCGGACGGACCGGGCGGACTCTTCGTCTCCGCCGGCCACACCGACAACGAACTGGTCCGCACGGCCGACGGCTGGCGGATCTCCGCCTCGGCCCTGCGGGTGGTGTGGACCCGCGGCACCCCGCCCCGCCTGCCGGAAGACTTCGCCCTGGCGGCCCCGGCGGCCTGACACGGCCCGAGCGCCGTCCCGCGCCACCGGCCGAGTCGGCCCGAGCCCTACTCCAGACATCTTGGTGGCAAGGTTCGTGAGCTGCGCTTCATCATGGACGGCAGTGCGGTGCGCATCACCTACTGGCTCGCTCCCGAGAGACGGATCGTGCTGCTGACCGTGTTCCGGAAGACCAAGCAACGCGAGACTGCCGAGGTCGAGCGTGCTCAGCAGGCGCAGAAGGTCTGCGAGGGCGACCACGGCCCGGCCGAGCACGTCTACGACCGGAGCGAGGAGGAACAGCAGTGAACCACTCCCGGTGGAAGACACGACAGACCAGGAAACTTCTGGGAGGGGCGGTCGAGGAGTCGTCCGCCTACGTCGAGGCCGGGTATGCCTTCGCGCTGGGGCAGGCCGTGTACGACCGGCGGACCGGGCTCGGGCTGTCGCAGACCGAGCTGGCCCGTCGTGCGGGGATGACGCAACCGCAGATCTCCCACATCGAGGGCGGTGATTCCGTTCCGACCCTGGCCCTTCTGACCCGTCTGGCCAAGGCGTTGGACGCTTCGCTCACCATCGATCTGGATGGTGACACCTCGGCGTTCACCTTCACCGCGCACGGAGGTGGGGGGCCCGACGGGCTCCCGGCGAGCGGGAGCTCCTCCGCGGCCTGACACGGCCGGCCCGTCCGCTTCGGGGGCGGGCGCCGGGGGCGGTCCGGGAGGCGTCCCGGGGAACGGGCGGGGTCGTCCCGGAGCGGTCGCCGGAGGTGTACCGGAGCGGGGCGGGAGGCAGATGCCCTGGTCCGGGGCGCGGGGGTCGCTCGTATGCTCGGGTCCATGACCGATCCTCAGCGCGGACGTCCGACCACCAATGCCATGCGGCGCGCCCTCAAGCGGGCCCGCGACGGTGTCGCCCTCGACGTGACCGAGGCCGCCGTCCTGCTCCAGGCGCGGGGCGACGACCTGACGGACCTCGCCGCCTCGGCCGCCCGGGTGCGCGACGCGGGGCTGGAGGCCGCGGGGCGGCCGGGGGTGATCACGTACTCCCGCAAGGTCTTCATCCCGCTGACCCGGCTCTGCCGTGACAAGTGCCACTACTGCACCTTCGTCACCGTCCCCGGCAAGCTCCGGCGCGCGGGCCACGGGATGTTCCTGTCGCCCGACGAGGTGCTGGACATCGCCCGCGAGGGCGCGGCCATGGGGTGCAAGGAAGCCCTGTTCACGCTCGGCGACCGGCCGGAGGAACGCTGGCCCGAGGCACGGGAGTGGCTGGAGGCCGAGGGCTACGACGACACCCTCGCGTACGTGCGCGCCATGGCGATCCGGGTCCTGGAGGAGACCGGGCTGCTGCCGCACCTCAACCCCGGGGTGCTGGGCTGGACCGACCTCCAGCGCCTCAAGCCCGTCGCCCCGTCCATGGGCATGATGCTGGAGACGACCGCGACCCGGCTGTGGTCCGAGCCCGGCGGCCCGCACCACGGCTCCCCGGACAAGGAACCCGCCGTGCGCCTGCGGGTCCTGGAGGACGCCGGACGTTCCAACGTGCCGTTCACCACCGGCATCCTCATCGGCATCGGCGAGTCGTACGAGGAGCGCGCCGACTCCCTCTTCGCGCTGCGCAGGACCGCCCGCGCCTACCACGGCATCCAGGAAGTCATCGTCCAGAACTTCCGGGCCAAGCCCGACACCGCGATGCGCGGCATGCCGGACGCCGAGCTGGAGGAGCTGGCCGCCGCCATCGCCGTCGCCCGGCACGTCCTCGGCCCGTCCGCCCGCATCCAGGCCCCGCCGAACCTCGTCGACGCCGAGTACGCGCTGATCGTCGGCGCGGGCATCGACGACTGGGGCGGGGTGTCACCGCTCACCCCGGACCACGTGAACCCCGAGCGCCCCTGGCCGCACATCGACGAACTCGCCGCCCGGACCGCCGAGTCGGGCTACACGCTCCGCGAACGGCTCACCATCTACCCGGAGTTCATCAAGCGCGGCGAGCCCTGGCTCGACCCCCGTCTCCTCCCGCACGTGCGGGCGCTCGCCGACCCGGAGACCGGGCTCGCCCGCGAGGGCGCGATCCCCGCCGGGCTGCCCTGGCAGGAGCCCGACGAGGAGTTCGGCGCCACCGGCCGCACCGACCTGCACCGCACCATCGACACCGAGGGCCGCACCGGCGACCGCCGCGAGGACTTCGACGAGGTGTACGGGGACTGGGAGGCGCTGCGCGAGTCCGCCGCCCCCGGCATGGCCCCGTCCAGGATCGACACGGACGTGCGGGCCGCGCTCGGGCAGGCCGCCGACGACCCGACGAAGCTCACCGACGAACAGGCGCTCGTCCTGTTCCACGCGGAGGGCGAGGCGCTCGACGAGCTGTGCCGGATCGCGGACACCCTGCGCCGCGACGTGGTCGGCGACGACATCACGTACATCGTCACCAGGAACATCAACTTCACCAACGTCTGCTACACCGGCTGCCGCTTCTGCGCCTTCGCCCAGCGGCGCACCGACGCCGACGCGTACAGCCTCTCCCTGGACCAGGTCGCCGACCGGGCCGCGCAGGCGTGGGACGTCGGCGCGGTCGAGGTGTGCATGCAGGGCGGCATCCACCCGGACCTGCCCGGCACCGCCTACTTCGACATCGCGCGGGCGGTGAAGGAACGCGTGCCCGGCATGCACGTGCACGCCTTCTCGCCCATGGAGGTCGTCAACGGCGCCACCCGCACCGGCCTGTCCATCCGCGACTGGCTGACCGCCGCGAAGGAGGCCGGGCTCGACTCGATCCCCGGCACGGCGGCCGAGATCCTGGACGACGAGGTCCGCTGGGTCCTCACCAAGGGCAAGCTGCCGACGGCGACCTGGCTGGAGGTCATCAGGACCGCCCACGAGGTGGGCCTGCGCTCCTCGTCCACGATGATGTACGGGCACGTCGACCAGCCCCGGCACTGGCTCGGCCACCTGCGGACCCTGGCCCGGCTCCAGCAGGAGACCGGCGGCTTCACGGAGTTCGTCACGCTCCCGTTCATCCACACCAACGCCCCGATCTACCTGGCGGGCATCGCCCGGCCCGGCCCGACCGACCGCGACAACCGGGCCGTCACCGCCATGGCCCGGCTGCTGCTCCACCCGCACATCACCAACATCCAGACCAGCTGGGTCAAGCTCGGTACGCAGGGCGCGGCCGAGATGCTGCGCTCGGGCGCCAACGACCTGGGCGGCACGCTGATGGAGGAGACCATCTCCCGCATGGCCGGGTCGGGTTACGGCTCGTACCGGTCGGTCCGGGACCTCGTCGCCATCGCCGAACTGGCCGGCCGCCCGGCGAAGCCGCGCACGACGCTGTACGGGGAGGTCCCGGAGGAACGGCAGCGGGCGGCGGAGGCGTCCGACGGGCACCTCCCGGAGCTGCTGCCGCTGCTGCCGGACTGACCCGCCCCGGCGGCGGAACCGGGGACGGCCACCCGACAGGCTCTCAGGCGGTGACGGGGCGCTCGGGCGGTGACGGGCGGACGGGGGGCGCGTGGAGCCGTCCGGTGCGGGCGAGCGCGGCGACCGCGGCCGCGCACGCGGCCCCGGTCACGGCGAGCGCGGTCCACACGAGCCAGGGCGCGTGGGCGCGGGTGGCGTCCCAGAGCGCACCGAGGGCGAGGTTGCCGAGGGTGATGCCGAGGCCGGAAACGGTGTTGTAGAAGCCGTAGTGGGTGGCGACCAGCCTGTTCCCGGACAACGCCACGACGGTGTCCATCTCGAGGGGGTAGACCACCGCCCCGGCGGCGGCGAGCACGGCCACGGACACGGCGAGGGCCGCGAGGGAGCCGATCACGGACCGGGCGGGGGCGAGGGCCAGAGGCACGAACGCCGCGCCCATCGCGGCGAGCCCGACGGCCAGCGCCCGGTGGGGCGTGAAGCGCCGCCCGGCCCAGCCGGTCAGCCGCAGCTGCCCGGCCACCGCCACCGCGGCCGAGATGACGAACAGCCCGCTCGTCGCCTTCGTGCCGTCCGCGCCGAGGGCGGCGTCGGCGGCCAGCGGCAGCACCAGGTAGACCTGGAAGGTCAGCACGTAGGAGCCGATCATCGCCGCGGAGAACAGCAGGAACGGCCGGTTGGCGGCGACCTGCCGCCACTGGCTCCACACGGTCGGCGTGCCCCCGTCCCCGGCCGCCGCCCGGTGGGGGTCGGTGGCGCGGCGGTCGGGGAGCGCGCGGGCCTGGAGCACGCTGAGGGCGGCGAAGACGACCGCGGCCACGGTGCACACGGTGCGGAAGTCGGCGGCCAGCAGCGCGAGTCCGACCAGCGGCCCGAGGAGCATGCCGGCCTGGTAGTGGACGTTGAACAGGGCGAACGCGTCCACCCGGCGGTCGCCCGCCTCGGCGGCGAGGTACGCGCGCACGGCCGGGTTGAACAGGGCCCCGGCGAACCCGGTCGCCGCCGACGCCACGATCAGGGCGGGGAGGCCGTCGACCCAGCCCAGGAGGGCGAACCCACCGGTGCGCAGGACGCAGCCGACCAGGATCGGGGTCTTGTAGCCGAGGCGGTCGGCGATGGTGCCGCCGATGAGGAACATGCCCTGCTGGGAGAGGTTGCGCACGCCGAGGACCAGGCCGACCGCCCACGCCGCCATCCCCAGCCCCTCCGAGAGGTGGGCGGCGAGGTAGGGCATGAGCATGTAGAAGGCCAGGTTGATGGCGAACTGGTTCACCATCAGCAGGCGCGCGGCCGGGCCGAAGGAGCGAGTCTGTGCCAGGAACTTCCTCATCGGGCCGCTCCCGCCGGGCTCAGGTCCTCCCGGCCGGTGGTGCCGGGGCGGGTCCGGGCGACGGCCCGGCAGCGGCTCCAGCGCGTGACCACCGTCCGGGCGGGGTCGGTGATCTCGTCCGGGTCGTCGGGCGGCTCGTGGCCGAGGAGCTGGTGGGCGCGGCAGTAGTCGTCGTCGAAGACGGTGGAGACGTAGCGGTGCGGGCCGTCGGGGAAGACGGCGGCGATGCGCTGCTCGGCGGGGGACGTACGGGCGAGCCAGCGGGCGACCAGGGCGACCGCGCCGACGCTCCAGCCCCCGGTGGCGTACCAGGTGCGGGCCAGGGCACGGGCTGCCCAGACGGCTTCGGGGGCGGCGACCCAGTGGACCTCGTCGAACAGGTCGTGGGCGACGTTGCGCGGGTGGATGGACGAGCCCAGGCCGCGCATCAGCCGGGGCCCGGCGGGCTGGCCGAAGATGGTCGAGGCGCAGGTGTCCACGCCGACCACCCGCAGCGCGGGGAAGAAGGTGCGCAGCACACGGCCGATGCCCGCGGAGTGACCGCCGGTGCCGACCGCGACGACGAGGGTGTCGATCCGGCCGAGCTGGGCGACCAGTTCGTGCGCGAGGGGCCGGTAGGCGGCCGCGTTGTCGGGGTTGTGGTACTGGTCGGGGCACCACGCGCCCGGACAGCGGGCGAGCAGCTCGGCCACCTTCTCGCGGCGGGCCTGCTGCCAGCCCCCTTCCGGGTGCGGCGTGGTGACGGTGTGGATGTCGACGCCGTAGGCGCGCAGCAACCCGGCGACCTGGGCCTCCATCCCGGGGTCGGTGACCAGCGAGACGGGATGGCCGTAGGTGATGCCGGCCAGGGCCAGACCGAGGCCGAGGGTGCCGGAGGTGGACTCGACGATCCGGGCGCCGGGCGGCAGCGCCCCGCGTTCCCGGGCGGCGGCCACCATGTACAGGGCGGTGCGGTCCTTGATGCCGCCCGGGTTGTGGCCCTCCAGCTTGGCCCAGAAGCCGCGCCCGGCGGAGGAGAACGGCTCGCCCACCCACAGCACGGGCGTGTCGCCCACCAGGGCGGACGGATGGGCGGCCGACCGCGCCGAGGCGGCGAGCAGCCGGGCGGGGGAGACGGGGGCGGGGGAGAGGGAAGCGGGCGCGGGGTCGAGTACGTGGTTCGGTGCGTGATGGTTCATCGGTGACGGTTCTCCCACCGCCGTCGACGGCGGACGGCCGGAGCGGCACGGCGAGAAGCCGGTGCGGTACGGCGGACGGCCGGAGCGGCGGTGTACGGGTGAGGTGGGACATGGCACGGTTCGCCGCCGTCCCGGCACCCGAGGCGGACGCCTCGGGCAACCGGTGCGACGGGTCCGGTCAGTTCCGCCAGACCTGCAGCTCCGCCCGCCGCCCACCACCGGGCGACGGCACCTCGGCCGTCCGGACCGGCGGGGCGCGCCCCGTGGCCACGGACACCACCGCTTCGGTGTGCGGCGGTTCCTGCTGGGGCGTCAGCTCCTTGTCCCCGCCGGGCTGCGCCCACGTCGGCTCGTCGAGACCGGCGCACTGCCCTGGCCCCTGATGCTCTCCGCCGCAGGGACCCGGTGCGTCGGGTGCGTGCCCGGCCGCCGCCCGCGGGGCGGCGTGCGCGGCGGGTGAAGCGTGCGAGGCGTGCGGGGCGGTGTCCGTCACGGCGAGGAGGTCGGTCCGGCCGGGGCCGTCGACCAGTGGGCCGTGGGCGCAGGCCACCACGTGGATCAGCGCGACGAGCACCAGGGCGAGCCACGGCCACCGGGCCGCGGCCCGACGTGACCCGGGCTCCGCGCTGATCCTCACTCACGTAACGTATCCGCACCGCTACATAAAGTTCCTGTCAGCGGTGCGTCGCGTCGCGTCGTGCCGTGCTGCTCCGTGGCGCGGTGCTCAGTTGTCGAACCAGACGACGAGGCGGACGTTCTCGGGGCCGTGGCGCTTGGCGAGGGTGCGCATCACCGTCCACACGTCGCCCCACTGGCCGTCGGGCACCGCCTGCCGCCGGCTGAGGCGTGCGATGCGGAAGAGCCGGTCGCCGTCGAGCCACTCGGTGCCCTCGGGCCAGTGCTCGCCGGCCCACATGGCGGTCCGCGCATCGGTCCCGATGAGTTCGGCCAGGCGCTCCGACGAGGTGCCGCAGCCCTTCCAGGCCCACTGGCCGTCGGGCCCGCGACGGTACTCGAACGCCGAGGGGTGCGGTTCCAGCTCCGCCGGTTCGTCCCAGTCCACCGCGGCCAGTTCCGCCCAGCTGATCCACGACGGGCTGTGGGAGTCGTCGCGCTCCTCCGCGAAGGCGCGGGCGACCGCCCGCGAGGCGTCGGCCGGGAAGCCCCGCCTCGCCGCCAGCGGATCGAACGATGCGTCCCGTACCCCGAAGAGGCAGCCGAAGGAGAAGTAGTTCCGGCCCATGAAGAAATGGTCCAGGTTCCCGACGGGGTGCCAGCGGACATCGGGTCCGTCGTCGTCGGGTTCGGAGGTGTCGACGCAGTCGTTCCTGACCTCGATGTGGCCGTGGATGTCCGTTCCCATGGCGGGGATTCTGGCCGAGGGGGTCCGTGCGGCGCGAACGAATTCGGGGCCGGGGCGGGGCCGGACGTGGTCGGGTCAGCCGGGGCCGGGCAGGCCGGGTTCGGGGCAGCCGGTACTGGTTCGTTTCGGTCCGGGCCGGTCCGGTCCGGGGCCGTCCGCGGGCAGGAAGTCGCCCTCGTACGGGACGCCGGTGAGCGCGGCGTCGACCCGGTCCCGGATGTAGCCGCCGGTCATCGGGCAGTCGAGGGCCCGGTCGGTGCGGCAGCCGAGCATGTGGTCGAGGACCGCCACCGCGCGGTTCAGCTTCTCGATCCGCAGGAGCATCGCGTCCCGCTGCCCGGCGATGAGCGCGAGGCGGTCCACGGCCTTCTCGCTGTCGGCGACGGCACCCGTCTCCGCGAGGGTCAGCATCCCGTCGTCGTGCCAGAGCTGGACGTAGGCGAGCCGGGCGAGGTCCTCGCGGCTGTAGTACCGGACGCGGCCCCGGCGCACGCTGTGCCGGACGAGTCCGCGCTCCTCGTAGAACCGCAGGGTCGGGACGGTGAGCCCGAACGCGGCGGCGACCTCGCTGATCGAGTACAGGTCCTCCACCGGGCACCTCCACCGCCTCGGCCGCCCCCGCGGCACTTGCGCTCAAGCTTACTTGAGCGTGAACGCTGAAGGGGTCGCCCACCCCTGGAAGGTCCCCGTGCCCGTGCCCCTCCCCCCGCCCGCCGTCCGGCCCCCCGGTGCGCCCGCCCCGGCCCCGCGGCGCCCCTCCCCCCGCGAACCGTCCCCCACCGCCTCGGCCGTGCTTCTCGTGACCGGCTTCGTCCTGCTGAGCCTGAACACCCGGGTGGCGTTCGGGCAGCTCGGCCCGCTCGCGCCCGTGGCCGGTCTCGGGACCGGGGCCGTCACCCTGCTCGGCCTGCTGCCGCCGCTCTGCATGGGGGCCTTCGCCCCGTTCGTGCCGCTGGTGCGGCGGCGGCTCGGCGAGGAGCGCGGCCTGTTCGCGGCGAGCGTCCTGCTGCTCGTCGGCGCGGTCGTGCGCGTGCTGGGAATGCCCGGCCTCCTCGTCGGCACCGCCCTGGTCGGTGTGGCCACGGCCGTGGTGAACGTACTGATACCCGTGTTCGTGCGCAGCCGGTTCGCCCCGCGCAGGGTCGGCGTCATGATGGGTGTTTACGCACTGTCGATGGGGGCCGGTTCGGCGCTCGTCGCGGCGCTGATGGTGCCGGTGTGGCGGGCGGGCGGGCACGCGTGGGAGCCCGCCATCGGCGTCGCCGTGATCCCGGCCGCCCTCGCGGCACTCGGCATCGCCCCCCAACTGCGCTACGGGAAAAGGGATGTGGGGCCGGAACGGGTTCGGGTCCGGGTGCGGGCGCGCGTCCTCGGCGGCGGTGGCGGGGGCATCGGCGGTGGCGACCGGGGTCTCGCGTGGAGCCTGATCGTCTTCTTCGGCCTGCAGACCCTGCTCTTCTACACCACCCTCGCCTGGCTGCCCGCGATCCTCGTTGACTCCGGGGTCGCCGAGGGGACGGCCGGGACGATGCAGTCGCTGTTCATCGTCGGCGTCGCGGTCGGCGGCTTCCTCACCCCGGTCCTGGCCGCGGCCCGCACCGACCAGCGCCCCCACCTCCTCGCGGTGATCCTGGTCTGCGCGTCCGGGTACGCGGGCCTGCTCGCCGCCCCCGCGGACGCCCCCGCGCTCTGGTCGTTCGTGCTCGGCGCGGGCCTCGGCGGCGGCCAGGCGGTGACCGGGGTCCTGTACGTGAAACGGGGCCGGGACCACGACCACGTCGCCGCGCTGTCCACGGCGGCGCAGACCGGCGGCTACCTGCTCGCCGCCGCCGGACCGGTCGCCGCGGCCGCGCTGCACACCGCCACGGGCGGCTGGACCGTGCCCCTGCTCGTCCTCGCGGGCGTGCTGCTGCCGAGCGCCGCGACGAGCCTGCGCGCGGGCCACGACCGGCCGGGGCGGGACTGACCCGGACCGCCGTGCGCCCGGTCGCGGGCCGGGCGTACGACGGTCCGGGGCGGAAGCGGGCGCTGGCAGACTGGGGGCATGCCTCCGACCGGTCCGCGCCGCCTGTCCCTCCAGGAGATCGTCGACGGGCACCGACGTGCCGCCTTCGTCGGCCGGGAGGACGAACTCGCCCTGTTCCGTGCCAACTTCGAGGTGCCCCCGGAGGACCCGCGGCACCGCTTCGTGTTCCACGTCAGGGGGAACGCGGGGGTCGGCAAGACGTCCCTCGTACGCGAATGGGAGCGGGCCGCCCGGGAGTCGGGCGCGCTGGCCGCGTGGGTCGACGACGCGGCCGAGTCGATACCCGAGGTACTGGCCTCGGTGGCCGCGCAGTTCGCCGGGCAGGGACACCCGCTCAAGGCGCTGGACCGGCTGCTCACCACGTACCGGCGGCAGCTCCACGAGACGACCGCGGTCCCCGCCGACGGAGAACCCTCCCCGGGCGCCCTGGCCGCGTCGCAGGCCGGGCTGATGGTGGCCGGGACGATACCCGTGCTGGGGGCGCTGGCCGGGGGCCTCGACCCGGCGACGGTGGCCCGGGGCGCGGGGGGACTGCGCGCGGTCTTCGGCGGGCGGGCCCGGCAGGAGGAGGAGGCGAGGCTGTCGGCGGAACCGGTACAGGTCCTCACCCCCGTGTTCGTCGCCGAACTGGAGCGGGTCGCGGACACCGTCCCCTGGGTGACGCTGTTCCTGGACACCTACGAGCGCACCGCCCCGGTGCTCGACGGCTGGCTGACCGACCTGCTCACCCCGCACCGCTACGGGAACCTCCCCGCGAACCTCGTCCTCACCCTCGCCGGGCAGCGCCGCCTCGACCCCGTGCGCTGGTCCGGGTACGGGCGGCTGCTGGCGGACGTACCGCTGGCCCCGTTCACCGAGCGGGAGTCGCGCCGACTCCTCACCGGCAGAGGGGTGCTGGACGAGACCGCCGTACGGGAGGTGCTGCGGCTCTCCGGCGGGCTGCCGGTCCTGGTGTCCACGCTCGCCGCGAACCCGGGCGCGTTCGAGGACGCGAACGCGACGGCCGTCGAGCGGTTCCTCGCGGCGGAGAGCGACCCCGGGCGGCGCGCGGCGGCCCTGGCGTGCGCCCTGCCCCGGCGGCTGGACGAGGACCTGGTCGCCGTGGCGGCACCGGACGCCGGCCCCGGACTCCACGACTGGCTGAACGAACTGCCCTTCGTCGCCGGGCGGTACACCGGCCGGGCCAGGTACCACGACGTGGTCCGCGCCCCGATGCTCAGGCTGGAGCGCACCGCCTCGCCCCGCCGCTGGGCCGAGGCGCACGAGCGCCTGGCCGGGGCCTTCGCCGACCGCCGGGACCGGGCGGCCGAGGGCGTGGCCCCGGACCGGCTCTGGATCGAGGAGCCCTGGCGCGAGGCGGCCCTCGACGCGCTGTACCACCGGCTCTGCGCCCACCCGCGCTCCGCGCTCCCCGACGCCCTGCGCGCCGGGATCGACGCCTGCGGGCAGGACCCGGTGGCCGCCCGGCACTGGGCGCGCACCCTCGCGGAGGCGGGCGAGGACACCGACAGCGCCGTACTGCGCGACTGGGGGCGGGACCTGCTGACCGCGCTGACCGACCACGGGCCGCGCGTCGCCGCCGCCCTCGGGCTGCTGCTGACCCGCGCCGAACTGACCGACACCGACCGGGCGGCCGCCCTCGTGACGCGGGCCTGGGACCACTACCGGGCCGGCGGGGCCGAGGCGGCGCTGTCCGACCACGGGCGGGCCGTCGCGATGGACCCGCGCAACGCCCGGGCGTTCCAGGGGCGGGCCGTCGTGCTGCGGGCGCTCGGCCGGTACGAGGAGGCCCTGGCCGACCTGGACCGGGCCGAGGGGCTCGCGCCCGACTGGGCCCGGTCGGTGCGGGAGCGGGGCGAGACCTACCGGCGGATGGGGCGGCTGGAGGAGGCCCTGACGGTGCTGGACCGGGCGCACGCCATGGACCCGGCCGACGCCGTGCCGCTCGGCAGCCGGGGCCTGGTGCGGCACCGGCTCGGCCGGCACGAGGAGGCGCTCGACGACTTCGACCGGGCGATCGCCCTGCGGCCGGAGTACCGCTGGGCGCTCGTCCGCCGTGCCCGGGTCCGTTCCGTCCTGGGCGACCACGTGGGCGCCCTGGCCGACCTGGACCGGGCCGAGGAACTGGTACCGGGGCGGGCCGGAACGGCGGGGGAGCGGGGCGAGGTGTACCGGGCGACGGGACGTCACGAGGAGGCCGTCGCCGAGTACGGCCGGGCGCTCGCCCTGGACCCGGACTACGCCTGGGCGCTGGGCAGCCGGGCGCTCGCGTACGAACAGTTGGGCCGCACCCGGGACGCGCTGGCCGACCTGGACCGGGCGCTGGAGATCGACCCGCAGTACGCGTGGGCGCGCGAGCAGCGGAACCGGCTGACCGGCGGGACCGGCGGGACCGGCTGAACAGCCGGTCGGCCGACCGGCCGGCCGGGGTGTGGTCCGGCCCGTACGCCTCCGCCCCTGCCCACGCCTGTGTCCATGCCCGTGTCCACCGGTCAAAAACGACCTGCGGGACGTCCGTCCACATACCCACGCGTACTCGTTTCCGGCCCCACGACCCACCGTTCCTGTTCGATTACAGTGCTGCGAAGTCGCGGTCGGTCCGACGGGGAAGAGGGGCGCGGTGACCACAGGAACCACGGCTGTCTGGGGCCGTGCCGAGCAGCAGGACTTCCGCAGCCGGGTGCGCGGGGCGCTGCTGTGCGGGGCCGTCGGCGACGCGCTCGGGGCCGGGGTGAGCGACCTCACGCTGGAGGAGATCCGGGAGGCCCACGGCGCCGAGGCCGTCACCGACCTCGTGCCCGTGCACGGCGCGCGCGGCACCGTCACCGCCATCACCCAGCTCACCCTGTTCACCGTCGACGGCCTCGTCCGGGCCCAGGTCCGCCGCGACATCGGGGCCTGGCACCCGCCCACCGACGTGCACCGCGCCCATCTGCGCTGGGCGGCCACGCAGCACGACTGGGGGCCCGACGAGCGCCGCACGGAGGACGGCTGGCTCGCCCGGCAGGAGTGGCTGTACGCCCGCCGGAACCCCGCCCGGGAATGCCTCACCGGCTTCGGCGACGCCACCATGGGCACGCTCGACCAGCCCAAGAACCCCACCGCCCGGGACTCGGCGGCCCTCACCCGGTCCGCGCCGTTCGGACTGCTCGTCGGCTGGGAGCCCGAACTCGTCCTCCAGCTCGCCGTCGAGTGCGCCGCCCAGACCCACGGCCATCCCGTGGCCCTGCTCTCCGCGGGGGCCTTCGCCGTCATGGTGCACGCGCTGACCCGGGGCGAGACCCTGGACGGCGCCGTCCAGCACGCGATGGCCCTGCTCGCCGGGAAGCCCGGCCACGAACCGGTCTCCGAGGCGCTGAAGCAGGCCCTCGGCACCGTGCGCCAGGGCATCCCGGGCCCGGCCCTGATCGAGTCGCTGGGCGACACGGACTCGGCCGAGGAGGTGCTCGCCGTCGCCGTGTACTGCGCGCTGGTCAGCGAGGACGTACGGCACGGGCTGCGGCTGGCGGTCAACCACGGCGGGCCGTCCGCCGCAACCGGGGCCCTGTGCGGGGCGCTGCTCGGCGCGCTGCACGGCGAGACCGCGCTGCCGCCCGCCTGGCTCGTCGAACTGGAGGGCCGGGCCACCCTGCTGGAGCTCGCCGACGACTTCGCCATGGAGATGACCCAGGGCCCGGCCCTGCACGGCCCCTCCGCCGCCGCCCCCGGCTGGCTGGCCCGCTACCCGCGCGGCTGAGGCCCGCGGGAGAGGCGGGGGCGGGGAAGAGACCGGGGTGCGGACGTGGATGCCGCCGCGTCCGCACCCCTTCACACGTGTCCGCCCCGGCCCGTCCGGCCGGGGCTACCGCATCACTTCACCGGCGTTGACCAGCAGGGACTGCCCGGTGATCGCCCGCGCCCGGTCCGACGCCAGGAACACGGCGGCCTCCGCGACGTCACCGTCCGTGGCCGGTTCGGGCAGCGCCATGCGCTCGGTGAGCCCGCTCAGCACCTCGGCCTCGCTCGTCCCCTCGGCGCGCGCCGTGGACCGTACGTACGCCTGCACCGGCGGGCCCCACATCCAGCCCGGCAGCACCGTGTTGACCCGGATGCGGCGCGGGCCGAACTCCCGCGCCATGGAGTACATCGCCGAGGTGAGCGCCCCCTTCGACGCCGCGTACGCCGCCTGCCGCACCCGGGACGGAGCGGCCACCGAGGACTGCGTACCGATGATCACCACCGAGCCGCCCCGCTCCTTGAGACCGGGCAGGCAGGCGCGGGTCATCCGCAGCGTGCCGAGCAGGTTGACGTCGAGCACCGACCGCCAGACGGCGAGGTCGGCGTCCTCGACCCCGCCGAAGTGACTGTCCAGGGCGGCGACATGGACCACCGCGTCGAGCCGTCCGAACCGTTCCAGCGCCAGCGCGGCGAGCGCCCCGCACTGCGCCTCGTCCGTGATGTCGGTGGCCAGATGGGCGGTGTGCCGGCCCCCGGGGTCGATCCGGGCGGCCGATCCGGCGAGATGCGCGGCGGTGCGCGCGCCGAGCACCGCGTTCCCGCCCTCCCGCACGACCGCCGCAGCGACCCGGTGCCCGAGTCCGGGCCCCACCCCGGACACGACGACGGTTTTCCCCACGAGCGACATCGGCGGCCTCCGGATACCGGTGGTTCTGCACCCTGGCAGTTTTTCTGACGGTGCGTCAGAGTAGGGCGTCGCCGCCGAGCACGGAAGGGGAACGGCATGAGCGACGAGACGCGGAGCGCCGTCTACGGCGAACTGGCAGCGCTGGGGCCGTACGGGGTCCGGCCCGGCCACGCGCTGATCACCCTGGTCGAACCGCACCCGGGCCACGAGTACGCGTACAACCGCTGGTACGAGGACGACCACTACTACGCGGGTGCGATGGCGATGCCCTGGATGTTCGCCGGGCGCCGCTGGGTGGCCACCCGCGAACTGCGGGACCTGCGCTACCCGGAGCGCTCCGCGGTCGCGGAGCCGGTCGGGGCCGGCTGCTACCTGTCCACGTACTGGGTGACGGAGGGGCGCTACGACGACCACATGAGGTGGACCGTCGGCATCAACAAGCGGCTCGACCGGGACGACCGCGTCCACCGGGACCGCACCCATGTGTTCACATCGTTCCAGCACCACGAGGCGACGGTCTACCGGGACGGCGCCGAGGGGCCCCGGGACTTCCACGCCCTGGACCACCCCTACCGCGGGCTGGCCCTCGAAGTGATCGACGCCGAAGGGCCGGAGCAGCGGGCCGAGTTGCTCGAATGGCTGTGCTCGCGGCATCTGCCGGAGCGGCTGGAGGGCTCCCCGGCGGCGATGGTGACCGTCTTCCGTCCGACGCCGCTGCCCGGCGACCGTATGGCCTATGTGCGGCAGGTGGAGGGCGTCGACACCCGGCTGACCCTGCTGTGGTTCCTCCAGGAGGAGCCGGGGGAGTGCTGGGCCGGGCACTTCGCCGGACTCGACGCGGCGGTCGCGGAATCCGGCCTGGGGCGGGTGGAGCTGGTGGCGCCGTTCATACCGACGGTGCCGGGAACCGATCTGTACGTCGACCGGCTGCGCTGAGCGACGAGCGCCGGGGGTTTTCCCGCGGGCCCTCCCGCACGACTTCCCGCAGGCCCTCCCGCGCGACTTCCCGCGGTGTTTCCCGTGCGAATTCCCGCGGGGCGGGCATCGAGCCCCCTCGGCCAGGACGGCGGACCAGTCGAGAGGGCTGACGACAACACCGGAAAGGCGCTGTGATGCGAACGCGCGAATTCATCGGTCAGGCGTCGACGGCACCCTTGCCGACGTCACGCACGAATGCGTTCCACGCGGCGGGGACGAACGTGATCGAGGGGCCTTCGGGGGCCTTCGAGTCGCGTACGTCAATTGCCTGCACGAGAGGGGACTTGACTTCGACGCAGGCGCCGTTGCCCCCGGAATACGAGGACTTCGTCCACTTGTCCGTAGCACCCTGACGAATGGCCATGTTCACTCCGGTTCAAAGAGTCGCGTGAATGACACCGGCGGAGTTCCGTCGGTGTTCCGTTTGGCGTGATCGACGCTACTCGTCACGCCACTTGGGCGAAGGGGGCGTTCACTCGACCGGGTGGTATGTGTTCTGCTCGTCTTCCGCTACGGGTGAGGGGCGGTGTATTCTCCCGCCGCCCCCTCCCGTAACATCACTGCATTTCCCGCATTACGGACTTCGCGGGGCGTTCGGGCTGTCCGGAATTCATGTGCCGGAGGGCCCGATGTGTTTCTCTTCCGCACGGCTTGTTCGCGCTGTTCGTGTCGTTCGCGCCGTTCGGCCGTGCGGATAGGCGCATGTCCCGGTCACGCGCCGTGGAGTTCGACGTACTGCTTCACGATTTCGGCGATGAAGTGCCGGGTCTGTTCCACATTCAGCGCCTGCGCGCGCAGGTGCTCGTACATGACGCTGTACCGCTGGACGTCGTTCGCCTTCTCCAGATAGAGGTCGCTGGTGACGCCCTCGATGTAGACGACGCTGGAGTCCGCGGCGTCCGGGAATTCCAGAATGGCGTACTGGCCGTTGATGCCGGGGTGCGCGCCCATCTCGAACGGCAGCACCTGCACGGTCACGTGCGGCAGCCGGGAGAGTTCGATCAGTTGCTCCAACTGCTCGATCATCACCTGCTTGCTGCCGACCAGCCGGCGCAGCGCGGACTCGTCGATCACCGCCCACAGCCGCAGCGGGTGTTCCAGGTCGGTGATCCGGTCCTGACGGCGGGCCCGGACGCTCACGCGCTTGTCGATGTCGCTCGGCGGGGCTTCCGGCAGCGCGCCGTTGATCAGCGCCTCGGCGTAGCTCCGGGTCTGCAACAGGCCCGGGACCACCTGGGGTTCGTACACCCGCAGCGACTCCGCGTCGGTCTCCAGGCCGATGTAGACGCTGTACGGGATGTCGCCGAAGGCGTGCCACCAGCCCTGCTGGCGGGAGTCCTTGGCCATCTGCATGAGCGAGTCGACGATGCGGTGGTCCGCGACCTCGTACACCCCGCAGAGGTCGCGGACATCGCGCTGGCTGATGGAACGGCGGCCGTTCTCCAGGCGGCTGATCTTCGACTGCGACACCAGCAGTCGCTCCGCCACCTCCTCGGCCGTCATGCCCTTGAGCTCGCGCAGTCGGCGCAATTCCTGGCCCAATCGGCGTCGCCTGACGGTGGGATTGACGTTGGACGGCACGGAAACGGCACCTCCGGCTATGTAGCTGTGCGTATCTACTGCTGAGCAGATTGCCACCACTCGCCCCGGCCGCGCTGGGAAATGGACACACGCACGCGCGCGGGGCAGCCGATGTCTCGGCTGCCCCGCGCTTGGTGCGGCTCCCGGACCGGGTCTCGGGGACGACGGTGCGGCGGTATTCGATTGGTGCCGTGGTGCGGCGACGCCGTGGTGCCGTGGCGTCATGTGGTGCGGTGTGCTGCGGTGCCGGCGCGTCGGTGCGGTCCTAGTGGGCCGCGGTGTGCGCCATGCTGCCGCGGCGGGACTGCGACTGCACTTGCGGTTGCAACGGGACTCCGGCCGCCTGGTTGCGGCGCGGCTGTGCGACCGCCCCGTTCTGGACGTCCATCACGGCGTGCGCCACGAGACCGCCCATCGGGTCGTGCCTGATCAGGTCCCGGAGCCGGGAGCGCGATGAACGCCCCTCGTTCCCGGGATACAGGTGCTTGCCGAGTCCGACCGCGTGGGCCAGCGCGGCGAGCGCCGCGGTCCGCGGGTCCGGCGGTACACCGGTGCGGATCGCACTGTCCAGCCTGGTTCTGATGTCCCGGCTGATTGCCGTGTCCGTCGCCTGGTAGCGAGTCGTCGGCAGCACTCCGCACATCTGGCCCGCCACGGCATGCACCATGCCGCACCGCTCCAGATGAGCGAGGTAGATCTGACGCAGCCCCAGTCGGGGCCCGCCGATCCAGTGGACCGCCCGAACCGGGCTGCCGCGTCGGCGCAGCAGTTCCAGTGCGGAGTCCAGAGTCGGATCTCCTGTCGGCCGTGGCATCACCACGGCGATACGATCCCCGTCAGGGGCTATCCGTCCTGCCAGAGCCAGCTCCACTAGCTGCGCCCCGGCGAGGCCGAGGTCGAGCGACTGCGGCTGCGCTGTGGTACCCGTGGTCGGGTCCAGAGCGAGCAGCAGAAGCTCCTCCGGAATTGTTCTGCGGCTCCTGCCCATCCATGCCTCCCCGCGTGGATGAATGACAGGGTGACCCCTCTCACATTGGTCTGTCGAGAGTGCCTGGGTGCTTTGTATGGGAACCAGTAGGTATGTCGTTCTCGTCTTGCAGCCGGGCCGGTGGTTCACACAGGACACTGGTAGATGGTTTCGGACAGCGCGGGGGGTGTCCCCCGTGCCGCATGTAGGAGGCATCGGTGGCGGGCGAGTCCCCCGACAAGTCGGAGCAGCAGAAGTCGTCGGGAACGGCTCGGAGCGAAAGCGATCCGCGGCTTGCCGTCTTCCGTGAACCGTCCGTGAAGGACGGGACCGAGGGAGGAACGGACACGGCGACGGCCGTGTTCCGCGCGGGAGCGCTCGCCGGGGCCGACGACGAGGGTGAGGGTGCCAGCGGCACCGACGGGTCCGACGCCGCCGGGGCGGACACGGCCACGGCCGTCTTCCGTACGCGGCCGGTCGAGGACGGCGAGGGCCGCGAGGACGCGGAGGGCCGCGAGGACGCGGAGGGCCGCGAGGACGCGGAGGAGCCCGGCGCGACCGGCGCCGATTCCGACGCCGACGAGCCCGAGGGCTCCGAGGGCCCTGAGAGTGCCCCGGATGCCGATGTGGCGGAGGGTGCCGGAAAGGGTGCCGGAGGCCGGGAGGGGGCCTCTGGGGCCCCTGAAGGCGTGGATGAGGGCGCGGCCGGGGCTGCGGATGAAGACGGAGACGCCGACGCGGCCGATTCCGACGCCGATGAGCCCGGTTCCGACGCCGACGCGGTGAACGAGCCCGCGAAGGAGGCGGCGGAAACCGTCACCGAGGAATCGGAGGGCGCCGAGAGTGGCTCGAAGGCTTCGGAGGACTCCGAGGGCTCCGGGGCCGACGAGTCCGGGGAGTCCACCGAGCCCGGGGAGGGCGACGCGCGACTGCGCGCGGCCGTCGCCGCGTGGGTGACCGAGGACGGCGACGAGGAGGAGGCGGCGAAGGGCGGCACCCCGGAGCCTGCCGAGTCCGAGTCCGATGACAAGGCGGACAAGGCGGACGAGGTGGACGGGGCGAAGGCCGACGCGTCCGGGTCCGCCGCCGACGCGGCTGACGAGAAGACGTCTGCCGACGCCGACGTGAAGACCGAGAAGGACACGAAGGCCGAGAAGGCCGCAGGCGCTGCCGAGTCTGAGTCCGGGGCCGGGTCCGACGCGGACGCCAAGGACGGCGAGGACGGCGAAGGCGACAAGGCCGCCAAGGATGCCAAGAACGCCAAGGACGGCGCCAAGGACGACGACGCCGACGGCGACGACAAGAGCGGGATCGACCAGCCGACGGCCATCTTCAGGGCGCCCGCCGCGGCCCGGGTCGACCAGCCGACGACCGCGCTGAAGGTCATCTCGCCCGACTCGAAGCAGGCGTCGGAGCCCGCTTCGAAGCCCGAGTCCTCCGCCGAGCGGACCAGCAAGTTCGTACCCCTGCGCGGGGACGACGCACGACCCGCGCCGGCGCCGCGCGGGTCCGGGACGCCCGCCGCCGCGACGCCCGCCACCGCGACGCCCGGCACACCGCCCCCCGCCTCGCTGAGCACCGCCGAGCGGACCACGCAGCAGCCGATGCCGCCGAAGCCGCCGCTCGACCTGCTGGCCGAGCTGACGAACACGCCGCCGCCGCCGGAGACGCCGGTCCGCACCGCCGTCCGCAGGGTCAAGATCTGGACCCCGCTGGTACTGCTCCTGCTGATCGTCTTTGCGATCGTGCAGATGATGCGCCCGCTCCCGGACCCCGAGCTCCGGATGTCGGCGAAGGACACGTACACCTTCAAGGGCGACAAGCCGTCCCTGCCGTGGCCCGACGAGGGCCAGGGCTACATGGCGGCGACCGGGCTGGGCCCGGTGGGCTCGTTCGGAGAGCAGAAGGCCGTGCCGATCGGCAGTGTGGCCAAGGCGATGACCGCGTACATCGTGCTCAAGGACCACCCGCTGAAGAAGGGCGAGAAGGGTCCCAAGATCAAGGTCGACGCCAAGGGGGAGTCGGACGGCAGGCTGGACGCGGAGGGTGAGTCGACGCTCAACACCGTGAAGGAGGGCGACACGCTCACCGAGCAGGAGGCGCTCTCCGCGATCATGATCCCCTCCGCGAACAACATCGCGCGGCTGCTGGCGCGCTGGGACGCGGGCTCCGAGGAGGCGTTCGTCAAGAAGATGAACGAGACCGCCAAGGAACTCGGCATGAAGAACACCACCTACACCGACCCGTCCGGGCTCAACGCGACCACGGTCAGCTCGGCCGAGGACCAGGTGAAGCTCGGCGAGAAGCTGGTGGAGATCCCGGCGCTGATGGACATCACGAAGCTGCCGTCGTGGACCGACCCGTCGGGCAAGAACTGGCGCAACTACAACACCCTCGTGCCCTACAACGGCGCGCTCGGCATCAAGACCGGTTCCACCAGCAAGGCGGGCGGGAACCTGCTCTTCGCCGCCCACAAGATGGTCGGCGACACCGACCAGCTGATCGTCGGCGCCGTGCTGGGCCAGCACCAGCCGCCCATCATCGACACGGTCAACGCGGTCAGCAAGGAAGTGATGACCGCGACGCAGGACCTGTTGGAGAACGCCCAGGTCGTGAAGAAGGGCGACGTCGTCGGCACCGTCTCTGACGGGATGGGCGGCAGCGTCCCGGTCGTCGCGACCAAGGACGTGTCCGCGGTCGGCTGGGCCGGACTCACCGTCCGGATGGAGCTGACCGACGGCGGCAGGACGATCCCGCACGCGGCCAAGGCCGGCACCCACGTCGGCACGCTCACCGTGGGCGAGGGGACCAGCCAGGTCAAGGTGGCCGTCGCGCTGCAGAACGACCTCGTGGAACCGTCGTTCGGGGCCAAGCTGACCCGGATCGGCTGACCCGGACCGGCCGCTCCCGAGCGGCCGGCCGGACCACCCACCGGCGGCCCCGAAGCACCGTGCCCCGCGACGCGCAGGCGTCGCGGGGCACGGTCGTTCCTTCCGGCTGTCGCCGTCCGTCGCGTCGTCGACCCGGAGCCCCGACCGGGGACCCGGGGCCAGCAGTGCGTCACCGCTCCCCGGGACTCACGGCCCCGGGGACCGACACCCCCGACGGGCACCGATCACGGGCACTCGGGTCACGGGCACTCGGGGGTCACGCCGTTCGACGGGCCGCCGTACGCGGAGCCGAGCCGGACCTCGCCCGCCTTCTTCACGGTCAGCCGGGTGAACTCGCCGTCCTCGGCCAGGCAGCCGTTGTCCGCCCACAGCCACGGCGAGTACGCCACCCGCACGGTCACCGAGCCGGGCTTCGGCATGTTCACCACGAGGCTGGCGCCGTCGGAGTTCACCACCGAGCCGGGCCGGCTCACCAGCGGGGTCGCGTCCTTCACCCGGTAGATCTTCCAGTTGTCGTCCTCCCACACCCGCTCCAGGTAGTCGGGCTCGCTCGACACCAGCTCGTGCTCCAGCTCCGCGGGGCCGTCCGGCCGGCCGTTGACGACCACGACGAAGCCCACGGCCCACTGGGAGAGCCAGGCGCGGTAGGAGGCGGGGGAGAAGGTGCCCGCGGGCACGCTGGTCCCGCCGTGTCCCTCGTAGAACAGCCGCCCGCGTTCGACGTCGGCCTGCCGGTTCCAGCCGCGGGCCATGTTCACGTAGGGGGCGAGGACGGCCGCCTCCCGGTGGTCGCGGGCCGGGACCACCTCGACCCGGGTGCGTTCGCTGCCCAGCCTGTGGAGCTCGGCGACCACGCCCTCGGTCTTGACGGCGTAGTCGGGCACCTTCGTGTTGGTGACGATGTCGGCGATCGTCTTGCCGGACAGCCAGAGCAGCGAGAGGACCAGGGCGACGACACAGCCCACCCGTTGGCGCCGGGGCGTGAACCAGGTGAACGACAGCCGTTCCGGGGGCGCGTCCGCCTCGCCCCGCTCGCGGCCGTTGACCAGGACGGCGAGCAGTGTCACGGGGGCCGCCAGCTCGGTGAGCCGCTCGACGTTCGTCCCGATCGGCGAGGCGATCAGGTAGCAGAGCACCACGCCGAGCGCGTACACCGCCGCCCCGAACCGCACCACCCGCCAGTCGCGCGGCGCCGTCAGCACGATCACCGCGCACAGGATCACCGGCGGCCAGATCCGGTTGAACGCCATGGGCTGCTCGCCCTCGAACGGGAACAGCAGGGTGGTCAGCGCGACGACGACGACCGGCGGCACGACGAGCGAGGCGGCCTTCCCCCACTCGCGGCACAGCAGATGGGCCGCGCCGACCACCAGCAGGAACAGCCCGGAGACGGGGCTGCCCATGGTGGAGAGCGCCGCGCAGACGACCGCGACCACGAGGCGCCGTCCGCTGACGACCGCCAGCACGGCCCCCAGCGCGAAGGCCGTGCCCAGCATGAACGTCGACCGCCCCGACACCACCTGGCACCACAGCGAGAAGGCCACCGTCAGCGAGGGCCACAGGGGCCTGCGCAGTCCGCTGCGCTCGACGAGTGCGGCGGCCAGCCAGGACGACGAGAGCCCGGACAGCAGGGTCACGGGCACCACACCGAGAACCGCCATCACATAGGGCGAGATCACGCTGTAGTTCACGGTGTGCAGTCCGCCGTACCAGAAGAGGTTGTAGGCGGAGCCGGGGTACATCTTCGCGAACTCCGCCCAGGCCTCCTGGGCCGCGAGGTCGCCGCCGCCGGTCGCGAAGACCGCCCACCAGACGCCGTAGAGCGGCAGGACGCAGAGGGTGACCAGGAGCGGCGTGGGAAGCCGCCCGAGCCGCCCCCAGCGCGCTTTCGCGGGGTCGTGTGCGCGTCGCGGGAAGGGGCGACGTGGGGACAGCTCGGCAGAGGTCACTGCGGCGTTCCGTTCCGGTCGGGCGGACGAGTTCTGTGGGGTAGACGCTAACGGCTGGGTTCCGGTGGCCGGCAGGGACTGTGAAGTCCGCGACGGCCCCCGCCCGGCCGCGGCACCTCCGGGAGCCGTCCGGCGCGGGGCCACGACGGTTCGGCGGCGGCCGAAACGTCCCGGACCTAGCGTCGGACCATGACCGGAACGAAGCACGTGCCCGACGCGTCGGGTGCTCTCCACGCCCCCGATTCCCCCGACGCCCCCGATTTCCCCGACGCTCCCGATTCCCCCGACGAGGCCCCGGTGACGGACGACCGTGATCCCGCGCAGGTCGTGACGGACATGGTCGACCACGTCCTGGCCCTCGCCGGGACCTGGACTGCGTGGGACGGCCGCCCCGTCCCCGCCGACGACAGGCTCTACACCCCGCACAAGGCGATCCGTCGTGTCGCCGACCACATGATCGACCACCTCGCGGAGATGGAGGCCCGGCTCGTGGGCGAGGAGACGCGGCCCGACCACTGGCACGCGTCGGCGATCACCACCGCGGCCGACCTCGCGCCGTTCACCGCGGCCGACCTCGACGAGGCGCGCAGCCGGCTCACCCGGCTGGCCAGGATCTGGGCGAACCGCCTGGACGCCCTGGAGCCCGGCGTGCTCGACCGGTCGCCGGGGACGGGGTGGACCTTCCGCGGGCTCGCCTTCCACGTGGCGGAGTCGGCCTACTACGCGGACTGCGTGGGCGCGCTGCCGGCGGACGGCACGTCCGGCCCCGCGCCCGGCCGGACGACGGAGCGGTGACGCCCGTACCGCTCCGCGACGAGGGCACCGGGCGGTACGGGGACGACGTCCTGCACCCTTGACCGGTGAAGAAGAACACGACCGGCGTCCCGGACACCGACTCCTCGCTGATGACCGCGGTACGGGCCGGGGACGCCGGGGCGGTGGAGTACCTGCTCCGGGCGGGCGCCGACCCCGACGCGTGCGACGGGAACGGGACTCCCGCGCTGTGCCCGGCGATCGAGGCGTACGACGCCGCCGTCGCCCGCCTGCTCGCCGAGCACGGCGCCGACCCCGTGCGGACCGGTCCGGACGGGACGTCCCCGCTGCGCAGGGCCGTCGACTCGGGCTCGCCCGCGATGGTCGAGGCCGTTCTGCACGACACCGGCCGGCTCCGTCACCATGAGGCCGAACTGCTGGAGGCGCGGGACCTCGCCGGGCACTGGTACGGGACGGGCGTCGAGGCGGAACTGCGGCGCCGTACGGGCGCGCGGGACGCCGTCACCCGCATCCGGGTCGAGGACGACGAGTTCGACGAGGCCGACGAGTACGCCCTGGGCGGGGCGACCGCGCGCGACGGGCACGCGGCGATCCTGACTCACCTGGAGGCGACGCTCGGGATCCGGACCCCCTTCGGGGAACTGCTGGAGCGGGCGATGGCCCACCCCGACCAGCAGCACGCCGTCTGGACGAGCTCCACCCTGCTGCTGTCCCACCGCCGCGACCGGGAGACCTGGGACGCCGCGGTGGCCCTGTGCACCGGTCCGGACCCGGTGCACCGGCTGTTCGGCGCCGAAGTGCTGCGGCTGACCCACCTGTTCGACGAGAGCGACGAGGACCGGTTCGCCGGCCCCGTGCTGGAACTCTTCCTCGACCGGTCGGCCCGGGAACGGGACGCCGCCGTGCTCGCCGAGGTGCTGACCGGCCTCGCCGAACACACCGACCCGCGCGGCGACGCCGCCCTGCTGCCCCATGCCGCACACCCCGACCGCCGCGTGCGGCACGCCGTGGCCTTCGGCTTCGACAGAGGGGTACCGGCCTTCGCCCCCGCCGTCCGGAAGGCGCTGCTGGACCTGATGGCGGACCCGGACGCGGACGTGCGGCAGGGCGCGTGCCGCACGGTGGCCGACGGCAGGGACCGCGCGCCCGAACTCGCCGATGCCATGGCCGTCCTGCTGGACGACGGGAGCCGACCGGTCCGGGTCGCCGCCGTCCACGGCCTCGCCCGCCACGACGACGGACGCTGCGTGGAGGGAGCGCACCGCCTCCCGCCCGCACCGCCCGGAACCCCGTACGAGTACGACCTCGACGAGGTCTGGCGTTACGAGCTGCGCCGCGACGCCCCCTGAGCCCGCCCTGTCCTGCCCCGCCCCGCCCTGCCCGGCTCCGGGCGGGCTCAGGCGTGCAGACGGTACGCCCGCCCGATCTCGCCCAGGTACTGCCCCGGCTCGAAGCGGACCTCCTCGATCACCCCGCCGTCGGGCCCCGGGCACATCAGCCCGCTCCAGACGACCGTCCCACCGCGCAGCCCCACCCGGACACGCAGCCCCGGACCCCCGTCCCAGGGATGCCCCCGGTGCGCCACGTCCACATCGCGAACGGCATCCGTCGGGTGGAGCGGACCACCGGGGCGCAGGAGCTCCCCCGGGGGCAGACCCACGGCTCCGCTGTCGCTGCGCGCGATCAGGTCGAGCCCGTCGACGAAGAGGTACGTGTGCACGGCGGCGCACACGGGCGGACCCGGACAGACGTCGACGAACAACGAACTGATCCGGCCACGACCGTGACGGTGGTCGTGGTCGTGGTCGTGGCGGTGGACATGGCCCCGGCGACCGGACCGTTCGGCCCGAAGCGCCCCCGGCGGCCTACGCGACATCGGCCCTTCGCTGCATCATGCGGCGATGGTAGTCCGGCCGATTCCCGTCGGAGACCGGGGAGTCGGGGCCGGGGGGCGGGGCCGAGGGCCAGGGGCCGGGGAGCAGGGGCTGGAGGGTCAGGGGCTGGGGATCTCCTCGATCCGTTCGCGGTTGAGCAGGTACAGAGGAAGGTGCGGCAGGTCCGGGGGAAGGGGGAACCCGTGGTCGAAGGCGAGGCCCGCGATCGCCAGCGGCCCCAGCGCCACCCGGGCGCGCGGCGCCGTCGAATCGCCCCAGTGGGCGCCGTGTGCCGCGAGGGCTTCGGCGAGTGTCCCGGCGAAGGCGTCGTGGTTCCGTGTGACGAGATGGTGGAAGAGCGCGATCGGCTGGTAGTCGATCCCGTTCACGAACTCCATCGGCGCGTGGGTCACCTCCCCGGGCTCGGACGCCTTCATGGTGGCGACCAGCTTCTCCACGACCTCGTCCATGGAGCCGTGCTCGGAGAAGTAGGTCTGCAAGGTGTCGATCCAGTGCAGCACGTACACGTCGACGGAGTCGTCCTGCCGCAACGTCTCCAGCGGCACCCGGCACAGTCGGCGGATCCGTTCCCCCTCCCGGCACACGATCGCCAGGTAGAAGGCGTCGAGCCAGGCACGGGCATCCGCGGGCGGTGCGGCGGGCAGGTCCGGCAACTGCCGGACGAGGTCCCCGCCCAGGCGGCACTCCTGCGACCGCGCCCCCGTGAACAGCGCGGAGCCGAGCTGCACGGCGGTGGACCAGGCGTCCCACGTGTCGATGCGAGCCGCCCGGGGGTCGGCGGCGCAGCGCGCATGGGCGTGGGCGACGGCGGAGGCGAAGGCCCCGCCCGGGTCGGCGGCCGGGCCCCGGGAGAGGTCCGCCATCGACTCGGCCGTGGCGCGGGCGAGTTCGGCGGGGTCGGGGGCGGGCGCCCCGGTGGCGGCGCGGGTGGCGAGCCGCCCGGCGCGGTCGAGGCGGACCAGGCCCTTCATCAGGCCGAGCAGCTGTGGCGGCGGCTGGATGGAGAAGGACCGGGTGTCCTCGTCGATGACGGTGAGCGACGTCAGAGCGCCGCGATGCCACCAGTGGACCCGCGGGGACAGCGCGCCCGCCCCGTCCTCGAAGGCGCCCAGCGCGTAGGCGGCGAGATGGTTGACGGCCTCGACCACCGTGCCGTCGGTGATCGGGTGGTACACCAGGTTGTGCCGACTGGGCATGACGACGAGGGCACCGGCCTGCGGAAGCGACTCACCGGTGACCCGCTGGACCGCGGAGGCCAGGAACAGGGCCTGACTTCCGACGAAGTGCGAGTCGCCGTGGAAGGAATGCAGGACCGTCCCCTCGACGGCGATCTCCTCGTGCGTGACGGGTACGCGCATCAGGTTCCCGTACGCGGCCCGCCCCAGTTCCTCCGCGTCGACGTGCCGCACGTCCTGGTCCGTGAGGAGCCGTACGTCGGTGGGCCGGTCGAGGGCGTAGGCGAAGACGAGCCCGTCGGCCACGAGACGTGCGTAACGCAGGGAGCCGGCTATCTCCGGAGTGATCGAGTCGAGGGGCAGCAGCCGGGAGTGCACACCGCGCAGCAGCTCGCCGGTGTCGGGAATGTGATCGGGATTCATTCCATCGACTCTACGAAGACGGCGCACGGGCGAACCACGTGCCCCGCCCCGCCCCCTGACCGGGTCCCGCGACAGCCCCCGGGCCGCCGCGGATCCCGGGCCGACGAACGGTCACGAACACCCGAACGCCCCGTCAGTTCACCAGCAGGGCACTGTCCCACGACGTCGCCGGGGCGTTCCCCGTGGCGTAGGTGTGGAGGGCGAGGGCGATGCCCGCGGCGCCTTCCAGGAAGCCGGGGCGGTCGAGGGCGCGTGGTGCGAGGACGTGGCGGTAGCGGAAGCCGAAGGGGGCCTCGGGGTCGAACCCGTCCATCACCCGCGCCGCCAGCCCGTCGGCGAGGGTGCGGTAGTCCGGGTCGGTGCTGTCGTGCGCCATGCGCAGCACGATCTGGAGCAGGCCCGCCCAGCCGTGGCACAGCGCGGAGTCGAGGATCAGTTCGTCGCTCGCCGAGGCCAGTGCGCCGCGGAGGGCGGCGTGCGCGTCGGCGCGCCAGTCCGCGCGGTCGAGGGCGGCGCCGGCCAGGTACACGGCACGTGCCGCGCCGGCGGCGCCGTAGCACCACGAGTCCCGCCCGCGCTCCGGCGGTTCCCCGCTCCCGAGGTGCGCCGCCGTGACCAGGTGCGGCCAGCGCGGGCCGGCCCCGTCGGTCGTGCGCCAGCGGGTCAGCAGCGCCATGATCCGCTCGACGGCCTCGTCCTGGCGGTCCACCCGGAACCCCGCCCGCCAGGCGACGGAGAGGAGCGCGAGCGGCCCGCAGACACCGTGCGCGAGACCGAAGTTGGCGTGTTCGGCGAGCCCGTGCTCCAGGCCGTCGGTGATCCACCACGGGGGCAGCCGGACGCCGTCGCGCACGATGTCGTCCGCGGTCGCCACGGCCACCAGCGACTCCAGCACGTCGGTCAGCGCGAGCCCCGCCGCGTGCCGCGCGTCCGGTTCGGCCGCCGACTCGTACCGGGCCAGCAGGTAGCGGCCGATGCCGGTGGTGCCGCCGAGGACGTCGTAGCGGTCCCACGCGCCGACCGGCTCCCCGGCGCGCACCCGCTCCAGGCCGGCCCGCGCGCGCCCACGGACCTGGTCGACGATGTGCCGGTCGAGGCCGGCCAGCATCGTGGTGTAGCCGCCGAAGCCGGTGGCCCCGGTGTGCCCGGCGAACGCGAGCGCCACCATGCCGCCGAACAGCGACTGCGGCAGCAGCCGGATCCCGCTGCCGAGCGCCGCGGACAGGTGCGCGTGCGCCCGGCCGCGCAGCTCCGGCGCCCCCGCGGCCAGCTCCGCGAACAGCAGCCCGACCCCGGGGTGGCCGTCGGAGAGCAGCAGCGGGTCCCACACCGGTTGCGGGTCGCCCGGGTAACGCATCAGGTTGTCCGGCACGCCCGCGATCCCGGCCACCCGGGCGGGCTCCGCCAGCCGGTCGGCGATCTCGGCGACGATCCCGGCAGCCGCCTCCCCGAGGGCGGGCGCCCGGTCAGCCGGTGCCGGTGCCGGCGTCGACACCGGTGTCGGCTCCGGCGCGGGGGTCGATACGGGTGACGGCACGGAAACTCTCCAACTCCTGCAAAAGGCTGCGGACTTCCGCGCGCCGGGACTCGGGCAGGTCGCCCACGCGCACCACTTCACCGGCGTCGAGCCGGTCGAGCACCGCGAGGGCCTCGGCACCGGCCGTACCGGACGAGACGTTGCCGTTCGCGGCGAACCTGCGGGAACCGGGGCCGGGCGCGACCAGCAGGGGAGCGCACGCGCGTACGGGGGTGTCGTCGTCGAGCGGGAGGAGCCCGGCGGGCGGCCGGGTCGGCCAGAACCCGCCCGCCGTCCTGACCCGCAGGGCCAGGGCGGTGGCCCGGTCGGCGAACCGCTCCTCGTCCAGCAGCTCCGCGAACGCGTCCACCGCGTCGGCGAGCGCGGTGGGCAGCTCATCGGCCAGCCGCCCGTCCGGACCGGCGTCCGGGGTGAACAGCGGGGCCGACGCCACCGGTTCGGTGCCCCGGAACAGGTCCTTGATCTCGTAGTACGGCCGGTGCTCGCGACGGGGGATGCCCACGTTGACGCTGGTCGCCGGTGCGCCGCCGGTGCTCTCCCCGACGTGGTAGTAACGCGCCGGCCAGTAGAGCAGATCCCCCGGCCCGACCTCGGCGACGAACGAGGACGCCAGGTACGGCTGGTAGTCGAGGACCGTGTGCACCGGGTCGGTCCACGGGCGCTCGGCCCAGAACCGCATCCGCTTGGTGCCCCGCACGCAGAACATGAAGGTGGCGAAGCGGTCCTGGTGCACGCCGACCGGGCTGTGCTCGTAGGAGCCGTGGAACAGCGTGGAGCCCGCGGTGTGCGTGGGCTGGCCGACCCGCTCCCACAGACCGGCGTGGAACCGCTGCGCGCGCGCCCACAAGGGGTGGGAGAACGAGTGGAACCGGTGCACCACGAGGGCGTAGCGCTGCCGGTCCAACCGGTCGGCCATGCGCCGCTCGTAGCCGTCGAACGAACCGTCCGACAGTTCCGGCAGGAGGTCGTACGGCTGCGTCTGCTGCCGCCGCTCCACGAGGAGCTGCACGTTCCCCGGCACGGCGAGCGGATGCGGCGGCCGGCTGCCGAGCACGGCGGCCCCGAACACCTCCGCCTCGGCGAACGGCACGTCGCCGAGGCCCCTGTACAGCACGGGTTCCCGGTCCCAGAACCGGTCGACGAAGACGTCCCAGTCGAAGGACGTCTCGACGGTCACCGCGGACGCGGCCGTATCGGTTGTTCCATTCATCGCGAAGACACCTCGACCACGTCGATGCCGCGCAGCCGGTACAGCTTGTCCAGCAGCGCGAGCACACTCCTGTCGTTCGTCCCGTCGTCGCCGAGGGCCCGGCACACGTCGGTCACGCCGGTCTCCCCGCCGTCGCGCAGGACGGCGAACACTCGGTCGCCCGCGGCCGTCGGCAGGGTGAAGACGTTCCCGTTGACCGCCCACACCTCGCGCCCCGGCCCGTCGGGCATCCGGACGATCTCGCCCGACCGGCGGATCCGGGCCGACGGGGTCAGCGGGACGCCCTCGCGCGGCACCGGGATCGGTTCGAGACCGGCCGCGGAGCGCAGCGCCGCCCAGCGGACCCGCAGCATCCTGCGCAACCGCTCGCCGTCCGCGGCCGTGCGCAACTCCTCGCCCAGCGCGTTCAGCCGGGGCAGCACCCCGTCCGGGTCGTCGATCCGGGAGCCGGGGCCGAACGGGAAGTACGGCACGGTCCCGTCGTCGCCCTGCCGGCCGTGCACCAGCTCGGCGAGCAGGTCCCGCAGGGCGGTGAACGGCAGCCGCCGGTCGACCGGGACCCGCAGGCGCAGCGCCACGCACCCCTCGCGGCAGGTGTCGACGTGGCGCCGGTCGCCCGGCCAGTACAGCAGCTCCCCGGCACCGGCGCTCAGGGTGTGCACGCCGTCCGGCTCCCGGCCCGGGTCGGCGATCGCGGCCGGCGGGGGGCCGCCGCGCTCGTCCCACAGCCGTACGTCCATCCGCCCGCGCAGCACCCAGGTCAGCACCGCGTGCGTCGGCGCCACGGTCGCACCGGCGTGCCGGGTGAACCGGTCGCCGACCAGGATCTCGGTCTCCACCGGGAGGTTCGGCCAGCCGACCACCCGCCACAGCCCGCGGACGGCGTCGCGCACCGCGGACCACGGCGCGAAGTCCAGAAGCAGCGGCTGATGGACCGTCAACAGATATCCCCGGCCGGACACTTCGGCGTCCATCCGGTGGAGGTAGTCGTCCAGGGTCCGGTCGGTGGTGTCCGGCAGCAGCGCGCCGGGCGCGCGCAGCCGGCCGTCGCCCACCAGCAGCCGGACGTCGGGCATCACCCAGAACCGGGTGCCGGCGCGGAACGGGGCGCACGACCGGACGGTCAGCGCGTGGACCGGGCCGAGGCCCACCGGCGGCCGGGCACTCAGCCGGGCGGGTTCCCGGTCCCAGTACCGCTTCCCGAACAGTGCCCAGTCGACGTCGTCGGGCGCCTGCCGGATCTCGTGTGCGGGTGTGGTCATGATGTTTCCCTCCCCGTCAGGGGGAACCGCTGCCGGATCCGTTCCGTGTACTCGGCCAGGGGCTCCATGCCCATCGAGGCGCGTCGGCGGTCCACGTCGTCCGGTTGCCCGATCCGGTACGGCACCAGCTCCCCGTCCACCGGCTCGAACTTCGTGCCGTACACCTGGGGGAGTCCGTCGGCGATGCACAGCTCGTCGGTCAGGGAGGCGACCTCGCGCCACGGGAGGTCACCGCCGGCCGCAGCCCGCCGCATCAGCTCCAGGCAGTGCCGCCGGAAGTCCAGATGGCCCCTCGCGTGCTGCACGAGGCGGCTCGCGGCGCCTGCCGCCGCGGCACCGACCATCGTGCGCCCCGGCCACCCGTGGTCGGCCACGACCCCGGACAGCCAGTCGACGCCGGCGTCGGTCAGGGTCCGCAGGCGGCGTTCGGCGTCCTGGTCGACCATGCCGCCCTCCGCCCACGGCATCCGGAGGGCGCCGTCGAGCCGGTCGAGGCGCAGCAGCCGGCGCCGGATCTCCCCGGCGGGCGACGGCTCGGCCGGGACCTCCGGCGCGTCCACCGCGTCGATGCGCAGCCGTACCTTCTCCCGGTCCCAGATGTAGGTGACCCGCCTGCCCACCTCGGGCCAGTCGAAGCCGACCTGGCCCTCGGTGGGGCTCTGCAGGTGCAGCCGGACGCCCAGCGACCCGTCCGTGACGACGTGCTCGGGCACGTCGTCGAACACGTTCTCCGCCGCGTCCCGAAGCGCCACCCCGAGACCGGCGAGTTCGAGGTAGGCGCCCTCCAGCAGCGACGGCAGCGGGGGCCAGCCGCCCTCGGGTTCCGGCCGGGCCGCGACCCGGGCCGTTCGGAACGAGGGTGGCGGTGGCGGCGGTTCGGCCCGGTCCGTTCCGGACGGCGGCTCGACCGGGGTTGTTCCGGACGGCGGCGCTTCGACGTGGTTCGTTTCGGACGGCAGTGGCGGTGGCTCGACGTGGTTCGTTTCGCACGGCAGTGGCGGCGGCTCGACGCGGTCCGTTTCGGATGGCAGTGGCGGCGGCTCGACCCGCAGCACCGGACCGCCCTCCAGCGAGCGGACGAAGTAGGGCACGTCCATGCGCCGGAGCTGGTCGGTCTCCGCCCGGTCGAAGCGGACGTCCGGCTCGGCGGGGACCGGTGCGGCACCGCCGCCGGACAGCCAGCGCGGCACCAGCGCGTCGAAGTACCGGAACGTGGGCCGGCGCAGCACCCGGACGTAGTGGCCGGTGGTGGCGGTCGACAGGAACCGCCGGATCTCCGGCCGCTGCCGGCACATCAGGGTCCAGGCGTCGAACATGCCGCGCAGCATCGCCGGCAGGTAGGGGCCGTACCCGGCCCGCCCGTCGGTGTCCGCGACGACGTTCCTCGTCTCGTCCCGGGCGAAGGGCCGACGGCGGCGGTACAGGCGCAGCGCCCCCGTCGGCTCCTCGTGCCAGCACACCGGCGGGCCCTCGGCGGAGCACCACCGCGGGGTGTTCTCCAGACCGACGTGGTGCTGGTCGACCTCGGCGGTCGGGTCGTGCAGCAGGCCCGTGTCGTAGAGCCGGGGAATCCGGGCGAAGCAGATCTCCAGGTCGATCGGGTACAGCAGCGGTTCGCGCTCGCCGGGCCGGCTCCCGGTCACCAGGTTGCCGCCGATCATGTCGGTGATCCCGAAGGCGAACGTCGCGGCGGTCAGCGAGCCGGTCCGGTGCCAGAAGCGCGCCGCCTCCGACCGGGTCAGCCGGGTGCCGGTCAGCGACCACGGCCCGGAGGTGCGGATCGGTCCCCACTGCGCGGGCGGTTCGATCCACTCCTGCCACAGATACCCCGGTTCGGCGCCGGGCCAGCAGGAGAGCACCGGCAGCCGGACCTCGCCGGACGCCGCGGGCGCGTCGTTGAGGAGTTCGAACAGGGACGCGGGCGGGCCGGCCGTGCCGCACGCGGTGAACAGCAGCTCGCCGGAGGCGGGGCGCGGCTTGTACGCGACCCGGCCGCCGCCGGCGCAGTCGAGGCGCAGCACCCGCTGGCGGCCGTTGTGGGTCTCCTCGCCGTGGGCCCACAGTCCGACGACCGGTCCCCGAAAGGCCGGGTCCTCGGGCCAGCAGGTATTCATGTCCCGTATCAAACGGTCGAGAAAGAGCGTCAGGAATGCTTCGCAGCGTGCCGCCCATTCCGGCACCCGGCCACGGGTGTAATGCGTCCGGCCGGTCGCGCAGGCCACGAATGCCTCGGAAACGACCGGTCCGAAGATTTCGGCGTTGGTGATGTCGAGTATTCCGATGGCGATGATCTCCGAATGGCGCCGCGCGGCGGAAGCGCACCATTCGTCCAACCGGTCCAGCAGTGCGAGCAGCGGCGCGAACCGCCGGTCCCGGAGGGCGTGTGCGAGCATCCGGGCGTCCGCGGCGCCGCCGAGGAGCCGGTCGACCGTGACCGTTCCCTCCGGTCCGGCCGTGACGACCGGCGGGAAGAGCCCGCCCGCGGTGCCCTTGCGGACGGCGGTGATCAACCGCTCCGCCACCGGCGGGAGTTCGGTGGGGCCGTCCTGACCGGCACTGCCGTCCGGGGCGTGCATCTCCCAGAGCGGATCGGTGTCCGCTGGTGCATCCGACAAGGTCGCCCTCTCGACTCGTTGCCGCGGACCGCGAGGCCGGTGGAGGGTGGCGCCGCCGTCGGCGGCCCCACCCGGCGGGCATCAACAGCAGTAGATGCTCGCGCACGAACCACAGGCGGTACCGCTGCCCGAATTCGTCGGCGACGCAAGGGGCGGGATTTCCTGCTCCAGATCACCGATCACCAGGTCGAATACCTCATCGGCGCTCTGGTCCGCCTCGACCCTGCCCTTTTCCGCGACAGCCTGCATGAACACACTCCTCCCGCGCTGAGTTATGAATTCGCGGCCAGCATGACGGGGATAGAATGTCCATGTCAAGAGGGCGCTGTTTGCCATGTCTACATCGGATCCGGCCGAATTCCGGTGATCTTCGGTCAGTGCCATTCGGCTCGCCCACACTGGGCCTGTCGGTACACACCAGATCCCCGGGAGGCAGCCATGGCTCGCATCGCGTCGTACGTACGTCACCGGCTGGGCAGGATGCGCGGCACGTACCTCTACCCGTACCCGAACTGACCACGCGGTACCTGAACCGGGCACGCCGTGTCTGAACCGGGCACGCTCCGGCCGCGCACCGCGGCGCGGACGTGCGCGGACGAAGGGACTCCGGGGCCGCGCCCGCGCGGCGCAGCCCCGGAACACCAACCGGAAGAACTTCCGGAACACCAACCGTAAGAACTTCCGTAAGAACTTTCGGGAGAACTTCCGGAAGAGCGCGAAGGGATGTGATGACGGTCGTCGACCCGGCTGATGAGCGGCTGCACCGGCCCATGCCGTGGGCCACCGGTACGTCCGGCGCGACATGGCGGCCGTCGGACGCCCACGCGTACGAGCGGGACCCCGCCGGGTTCCTGTCGGCGGCGGTCGACCGGTGCGGCGACACGTTCCGGTTCGGGCGGAACGCGGTCTTCGTCGCCGACCCGGACGAGGTGCACACGGTTCTCACCGGGACGGGGCGCGAGTTCCGCACCGGACGCGACATCCTCGACGGCTTCCGCGGCAACCCCGACGAGATCACCGCACTGTGGCTGCGGGGACGGCGGGCCGGCCGGGCCGGGCTCGCGGCACGCGCGGCCTCGGCCGGGGCGCACCGCATGCACGAGCGGATCCGCACCGACCTGGCCGCCCTCGCCGGACGCCCGGTGGACGTGGCCGACCACGCCCCCGGACTGTGCTCGCGCGCGGCGCTCGCCCACTGCCTCGCCACGGTCCCCGACGAGCTGCCCGCCCGCCTCGCGACGGCCGCCGAACGGCTCACCGGCGTCCTGGACGCGACGCTGCCGTTCCCCGCCTGGGTGCCCGGCTCGGCCGCCCACCGCGCCCGTGCGTCCGTACGCGCCCTGGCGGGCGTGCTGACCGAGGTCGTCGAAGAACGCGGACGGAGGCGCGGCCACGGCGGCACGGAACCCGGCCCCGACGATGCGGAGCCCGGACCCGGCGGCGAGGCCGGGCACGACGAACCCGACCTGCTGGACGCACTCCTGACGGACGCCGACGCCTCCGCCCGGGAGGCGCGGGCCGCCCTGCAGATGATCATCACCGGCACCCATGTGGTCCCCGGCGCCGCGCTCACCTGGCTGATGGCCGAACTCGCCACCCGGAAGGGGCTGTCGGAGTCCATCCGCGCCGAGGTCGCCGCGCACGGGACGACCGGCGACCTGCCGTACACCACCGCCGTGGTCAAGGAATCCCTCCGGCTGCACCCGCCGGTCTGGCTGATGACCCGGGACGTCGCCCTCCCCACCAGGATCGCCGGACACGCCGTCGGCCCCGGCGACCAAGTGGTGTTCAGCCCGTACCTCCTCCAGCGCGACCCCCGCCGGTGGGACGCCCCCGACCGCTTCCGCCCCGAGCGCTGGCTGGACGAACCGCATCCCCGCCGCACCCGTCACGCCTGGATCCCGTTCAGCGGCGGCACCCGGATCTGCGCCGGCTACCGCCTGGGCCTCCTCCAGCTCACCCTCACCGCCGCACTGCTGGCCACCGAGTACACCGTCGAGACCGTGGGCGACATCGACCTGACCCCCACCTACAAGAGCGTGCTCACCCCGACCGACCTACGAATGCGCTGGGACCCGAAACCGCCCCGGTGACCACTCGCCATTCACCCGGCAGTCGGCAGTGCCCTGCCCGAGACCTCATGCCGGCAGTGGCCCTACTCCACCTCGATGCCGTACTCCTGGACCAGTTCCTCCAGGCCGCCCCGGTATCCCTTGCCTCCGCCGACGAACTCCCAGTCGCCGTTCGCCCGGCGACGGAAGGAGCCCAGCACGAGGGCGGTTTCGCCGGGGCGGCCGTCGGAGACCTCCAACTGGTCGAGCGGGGTTCCCCCGGCGTCCAGCAGCCGGATACCGGCGTTGGTGAAGCCGGACAGATCGGCCGCGGGATCGGCGACAGGGTCGATTGCGGCGATGACGACGAGACGGTCGGCGCGCGTCGGCAACGCATCGAAGGAGACCTGGACGGCGGCTCTGTCCGGCGCGACGGGGACGAGCGTGCGGACCGTGCCGTCGGGTGTCCGGGGGTTGTTGAAGAAGACGAAGTGGTCGTCGTCCAGAACGCGGTTGCCGTGACAGACGAGCGCGCACACGTCCAGGGCCACGTCGCCCGACCAGTACATGCCCAACACGTTGTGGTCGTCCGTGCCGGTCCCGCTGTCCGGTGCCGTCCGCTGGGCGGGAACCGGGCGTTCGCCGCTGCCGCCCAGCCGCCCGCGCAGCCCGTGGCGGTGCAGCAGGTCGACCAACTCGGAGCCCGTCACCAGTTCCAGGGGCTTGCCGTTGGCGAAGGCGTGCGAGCCGGGGCCGAATCCGGACGTCGTGACCAGGACGCCTTTGTTGGCACCGGCGTCCTGGACGGTGCCGTACAGGTCGCGGACGGCTGTCGGGGGCACGGTGTTGCGGTAGCGCTTGACCTGTACGACGATCTTGCCGCCGCGAATCGGGGTCGGGTCCAGCGCATCGATGTCCACGCCGCCGTCGTTCGAGCGCTGTGTGGTCACGGCCTGCATGCCCATGGCCCGGAACAGATCGGCGACCAGCGTTTCGAAGGCGATGGGGTCCATCCCGTACAGATCCGGCTCCTCGTCGCCCCCGTGGGTGACGACACCGTTGCCGACGTCTTCGGGTACCCGGCCGGGCCGCACGGACGCGTACTGATCGGGTCGTGACGACAGCTGCCCCCTGAGCCCGTCCACCAGGCAGTTGACGGCGTTCACCTGTTCCAGATGCAGCTCGGCGAAAGTCGAACGCGAAGCCATGACGGTGCCGAGGAACATGGGTGCCCGCCTGCCGGTCGTCGGGTCGTGATCGTCCACGAACCCGTTCAACGCGACCGATTCCAGCGCACCGAACTCATCGGCTGCGAAGAGATCACGCAGGACCAGCAGGAGACACTGCGCGAGTACGTCCCGGTACAGGGCACGACGCTGCGTGACCGGTCGGGGCGACTCCTTCTCCTGATCGGCGTTGATCATGTAGCGCACCGACTTCGCCTCCGGGACGACGTCGTACCTGGGCAGCTCCCAGTTCAGCACCAACTGGCGCGCGCCGGAGTCGTACGCCGCGGACACCTGGCGGGGCAGGTCCTCCGGCCAGCCGGCCGAGGAGTAGAGGGCGGCGGAGAAGTACTCCACCACGGCCTCGGGATCACCGTTGCGAAGCCCCGTCGTCATCTCCGCGATGCCGGCGTTGTGCCGCCGGATCTCGCCCAGCCGGGCCTCGGCCCACTGCTGGTACTGCGACTGGTAGGCGGCCAGCTGCTGCCGGCGCCGTGCTTCCGCCGCCTGCGCGGCGTGCCAGTCGCGCTCGAACCTGGACCGGGCCTCCGCCTGTGCCTGGGCCCGCTGCGCCGCGGTCCAACCACCTTGCGGCTGGTATTGGTTCGGGTCCGGCATGTGGATGGGGTGCGCGAGCTGCCCCGGGGAGAACGCCTCGACCTGCTCCGCCCGGGTCAGTGCTCCGGCCCTGAAGGCCGGAGCCCGGCACCCCGTCGCCAACAGCCCCTGTAAGGACTCGACCCGTGCGTCGAGTTCCTCCGTACGCCGCCGGGCCTCCGCCTCGCGCTGCTCCCGGTACGCCGCTTTCTGCTCCCGCTGGCTGCGCGCGAGTTCCCGCTGGTGAGCGCGCTGCTGCCTTTCCTGATCCCGCTGGTACCTGGCTTGCGCCTCACGTTGACGTTGCTGTTGGCGCTGCGCTTCGGCCCAGACAGCGACCAACCCATTGGAGCGACGGCTCATGCTCTACAGGCCCTCCCCACCAGCGACGTGGCGGGCATGCACCAAGTCCTGGCCCCATGACCAACAGTGATGGGACGACTCTAGTCGGCAACCAGCCGCGCGCCCATGCCCTTGTCATGGTTGGCCCCATTCCAGCCCTCCACCCCGACCTGCGCGTACCGAGGTGAAGCGACACCTGCCGACAGGACGTCCGGCGTCCGGCGTCCGGCCCGAGCCGTGTCGTGAAAACTTCGTGCCGAGGTGCTGCCGGCTGCGGATGCCGGCCCGGTCACCCGGCAGACCTCGTCATCGCTTCTTGCGGAGCTTCCGCATCTTCGCTTCGGCTTCCTTCTTCTTCCGCTGCTCCACCCCGTACGCGGACCAGGGCCCCTGATGCTTGGCGCATCGTGAGCTACCGATGATCGCCTTGCTCCGGCAGCGGCCTCCGCTCTGCGTCGGAGCACCACACTTCGACTGGACCATCCCGCCCCCTTCTGCTCGGACGCCGGAATGCTTCCAGCGCTCGCCACACCGGGGAAGGCGCAATCGTGGCGGACAGCAGCACGGACGGCACACGCCCCGGGAGGCCGCCGGACGTGTGCGCGACGGGAGCAACCTTCCGGATCTTGAACAGCAGGGCTTCCTCGGCCGTCGCCCGTCACGGCCCGGGCCGCTCCACCGCATGGCTCACCGTGACGCCGATCCCGGCCACACGGTTCACGACGCCCGCCCCGGGGAGAACAGCAACGGCGCCGGCGGTGAGGCCGTACGACTCCCGCCCCGTCGACAGCTGCACCGGCTTGCCGTCCGCCAGGAACTCGTACGCACAGCGCATCCCCCGATGCCGCCAAAAGGCCCCGGACCATGACCGGTCCGGGGCCTTTCGCCTGGTGCCCCCGGCAGGATTCGAACCTGCGACACCCGCTTTAGGAGAGCGGTGCTCTATCCCCTGAGCTACGAAGGCGGGGCTGTCGGGCGAGGTGCGGTGCCTCTGCGGTGTTGCTCGTGCAGGTGGCGGGACGTACCGATGACCGACCAGGGACAGCGTAGCGGATCCGTGCCGGGGAGGGGCTTCCATGTCGGAGTGGCCGGGCCGGGGGCGGGGTGGGGGTCTTCGGGGTGGGGGTTTGCCGGGCGAGTGGTGGGGGTGGGGAGGGGGATTCGGGTGGGGATGTTCCGGGGGTGAGGCAACCCGGGGGCGGTGGGGTGCATGTTTACAAGGGAGGGGCTCGTGAGGGCAGTTGGGGGTGGGCGTACCGTTCTGAATGATCAGCAAACGCCGTTGTTCAGTACGAACGGGGGTAATTCGGCATGCCTTGCCGCGCAGGAGTTTCCGGGGTGCTGTCGATGTGGTCGCCGGTCCGTGTGTGGCCGTGACCGTCGGTGAACGGCTGTGCATGTCCGTGCCCTCGGGGTGGCCGTTCGGTGTCCCCGGTGATGTCCCCGGTTGCTGAACCGGTTGTTCCGCTGTCTCGAAGGATCCCTCAAGGAACCCCAAGGACCCCCCATGAAACACCCCTTCGTCCCCCTGCTGGCCGCCGTCATCTGTGCCGCAGCCGTCATAGGCATGATCGTGACCGGAGGTGATCCGGGAACGCCCCGGGGCTTCCACCGTCACAAGGACGGGACCCTCACGATCGATCCCCGGCACCGTCCGGACGCGCCGTCCTTCATGGGGACCGGGGTCGACGGCAGGCCGATGAGCCTCTCCGACCACGCGGGGAAGACGGTGGTGATCAACGCGTGGGCCTCCGGGTGCGGGCCCTGCCGCAAGCAGGTCTCGATGCTGGAGGGGTACCGGAAGAAGGCGGAGGGGCAGGACGTCGTCGTCCTTGGGCTGAACCGGGACAGCTCGCCCAGTGTGGCCCGCGCCTTCGTCGAGGAGCACGACATGTCGTACCCCAGCCTCCTCGATCCCGCGGGGAAGCACCTCCTCACGTTGCCCAAGGGGCTGCTGAGCACACAGGGGGTTCCCGTCACCCTCGTCATCGACCCGCGCGGCCGGATCGCCTCGACGGCGTCCGAGGCGATCGGTGAGGAGCGTCTGGCGGATCTCGTCGCCACGGCGGCGCGGGTGTCGTCGCCGACCCCGTCGTCGTCCGTTTCTCCGTCGCCGTCCGTTTCTCCGTCCGGGAGTTGAGCGGGGCCGGGGCGGTCAGGGGCGGGTGATGCGGACCCGGTAGTTCCCGTCGCTGTCCTCGTCGACCACGGATATGCGTATCCCGTTGGCCCGGTCGGTGAAGGTCTCACCGGGCCGGAAGGGGGCGTCGGACAGTTCGGTGTGCACATTGGGCAGGCGGGTGCAGCCGGTGCTGTCCTCGGTGCTGTCCGCCACGGACACCGGGCCCTGCCCGGTGTCCACGTCCGAGCTCACCCTGTAGATCAGCACGCCCGGCCGGCAGATCGCGTGGTCGTTGCCCGCCCGGGTCCGTACCTCCACCGCGTACCCGGACTCGTTGCTCAGCGGTACGAACGCCAGCTTCGTGCCGCCCCGGGGGGCCAGCGGCCGTAGCACGTGTTCGCTGGTGCCGGACTTCGCGGCGCAGCTGACCTGCGAGTTGTCCAGCCAGCCGAGCTTCCACTTGTGCCAGCCCAGCAGGTCGTTGTCGGCCCCCCAGTCCTCGGACATGATGTCCCAGTGCCCGACCGCTCCGCCGCCCTCCATCGTGTACAGGTCGGGCAGGCCGAAGACGTGGCCGTTCTCGTGCGGCAGGACGCGGTACCCGGTCTTCTCGAACGATCCCGAACCGTCGTCCTGGCGGCTGTAGATGAAGGACGTGTTGGCGAGCGGGACCCCGTCCGCGCGCGGGGCGTCGTCGTTGCCGGAGAAGGTCACGGACAGGACGGTGTCCAGGGCGGAGGGTCCGGCGTTCGGGGTGACCAGGACGTTGACCAGGTCGTACGTGGCGAAGTCCACCTTCGGGTCGGCGGCGGCGACGATGTCCTGGACGAGGTGGCGGTAACCCGGTTCGTACGGTGAGCCGCGCTCGACCCCGTACTCGGAGAACGGCAGTGGCATCCGCAGCCAGGACTTCACGGGGGTCTCGGGGACGTAGGTGAGCCGTCCGTACGAGCTGGTCCGGAACCATTGGGTGGTCTGCGGGAAGAATTCGGCGTACCGGTCCATCGCCGGTTCGGTGCCCGGTGCGTCCGGGAAGTCGATCATCAGGTTGAGGGCGCGGACCTTGCCGGTGGAGCGGGCGTAGCCCTCCGGCGTCGGTATGCCCTCCGACATCTGCACGCCCATCGTCGCGGATATCCGGCACGGGGCTATGCCTGCCGAACGGGCGTTGGACACCGGGCCCGCGGAGGCCCGGCCGGTTATCGGCAGGGTGTTGCTGGCCGTGGCCATTGCCGCTATGACCAGGGCCGTTGCCGATCCGAGCGCGAGCGGGCGGCGGTGCCTGCGTATCCGGTGGCGTGGTTTTTGCATAGAAGCGCCTCGGGGTCCGCGGCAGTCGGCCGACCCTGACTGCGCTCTGCGCATCAGCCTGTGTCGGGTGCTGCGGGGCCGCTCGCTGGGTGCGCCGTTCGGCTGGTTTCCCGATTCCCAGGAGTGAGCCACATCACATTCCGGTGTGGAAATAAGCGGGGAGTCCTTCCCCGTTTGCATCGGTGTCCCCGCGAAACGGGGAGACGGTCCCCGGTTACGGGAGGGGGTCGTCGAGGGGGACACAATGAGAACGAGAACGAGCAACGAGGATCGGAAGAGCGAGGACAGCCGTCGTGGACACCGTCGCCAGTACCGCAGCCGGAACGGCGCAGCCCCGGACATCCCGTCCGCGGGCCGATGCGCTGCGCAACCGGGAGCGGATCGTGACGGCCGCGCGCGAGATGCTCGTCGAGTTCGGGCCGGACGTGCCGCTCGACGAGATCGCCAGGCGCGCCGGCGTCGGCAACGCCACGCTCTACCGGAACTTCCCCGACCGGGCCGCGCTGACGCACGAGGTCGTGCTCGCCGTCACCTCCCGGACCACCGACCGTGCGGAGGAGGCGGCGGCCGAGGAGGCCGACCCCTTCGTCGCGCTCAGTCGTTTCGTGCACGCCGCTGCCGACGAACGGATCGGGGCGCTGTGCCCGATGCTGTCCGGCAGCTTCGACAAGGACCACCCCGAACTGCTCGCCGCGCGCCGGCGCCTCGAAGAGGCCGTCGAGGGGCTCGTGGCGCGCGCCATGTCCGTAGGGCGCCTGCGCACCGACATCGCCGTCGGTGACGTCATGGTCGCCCTCTCCCAGCTCACCCGGCCGCTGCCCGGCACCGGCTGCCTGAACATCGACCGGTTCACCCACCGCCATCTACAGCTGTTCCTGGACGGACTGGAGGCCCCGGCCCGGTCCGAACTGCCGGGAACGGCAGCGACCTTGGAGGATCTGCGGCGCCGGGCGTGACGTCCGCGCCGGGTCCCGACGGGGAACCCGGCGGCGCGTCCGCCACGCCACACCGACCATCCCTCTCCGCCCCACTCCTCCTTCCTTTTTCTCGTCCTCCGTCCGACGGCGAGCGGTAGTCGACCGCTCGGCCGGGACGGGGCGGCCGGTTCGCCCGGTCCGTTCGACGACCCCTTGTCCACGACTCACCGGTTCACGACTCACCGGTTCACGACTTCTCGCGCCCCCGTGCGCCCTTAGGTGGATACACCCATGCCGAAAACAGCCGATCTCCGACTTCCCGACCCCAGCCGCTGGAAGGCGCTGGCGTTCATAGCCCTCGCGCAGTTGATGGTCGTGCTCGACGCCACGATCGTGAACATCGCGCTCCCGCACGCCCAGACGGACCTCGACATCTCCGACGCCAACAAGCAGTGGGTCATCACGGCCTACGCCCTCGCCTTCGGCGGGCTGCTGCTGTTCGGCGGGCGGATCGCCGACCTCTGGGGCCGCAAGCGGACCTTCGTCGTCGGGCTGATCGGCTTCGCGCTGGCCTCGGCGCTCGGTGGCGCGGCGCAGAACCAGGCGATGCTCTTCGGCTCCCGCGCGCTCCAGGGCGTCTTCGGCGCGCTGCTCGCCCCGGCGGCCCTGTCACTGCTCGCCGTGATGTTCACCGATGCCAAGGAGCGCGCCAAGGCGTTCGGCATCTACGGTGCGATCGCCGGTGGCGGTGGAGCCGTCGGCCTGATCCTCGGCGGTTTCCTGACCCAGGTGCTGGACTGGCGCTGGACGTTCTTCGTCAACATCCCGTTCGCCGCCGTCGCCGCCGCGGGCGCGTACTTCGTGATCCGGGAGCCGTCCGGCAGCCGCAACCGTTCGTCGCTCGACGTGCCGGGCGTCGTTTTGTCCGCGCTGGGTCTGGTCTCGCTGGTGTACGGGTTCACCCGCGCCGAGACCGCCGGCTGGTCGGACGGGCTGACCATCGGCATGTTCGTCGCGTCCGGCGTGCTGCTGCTGGCGTTCGTCGTGACCGAGGCCCGGGTCAAGTCGCCGCTGCTGCCGCTGCGCGTCGTGCTCGACCGCAATCGCGGCGGCGTCTATCTCTCGCTGGGCCTCGCCATCATCGCGATGTTCGGGCTGTTCCTCTTCCTGACGTACTACCTCCAGGTCGTGAAGGGCTACTCGCCGATCAGGACGGGCTTCGCCTTCCTCCCGATGATCGCGGGCATGATCACGGGGTCCACGCAGATCGGTGCCCGGCTGATGACCCGGGTCCCGGCGCGCAAGCTCATGGGCCCCGGTTTCCTCGCCGCCGCCGTCGGCATGCTGCTGCTGACGCAGCTGGAGATCGACTCCTCCTACGTCGGCCTCATCCTGCCCGCGCAGCTCCTGCTGGGGCTGGGCATGGGCACGGCCTTCATGCCGGCCATGTCGCTCGCGACGCACGGCGTCGAGCCGCGCGACTCGGGTGTGGCCTCCGCGATGGTCAACACCTCGCAGCAGGTGGGCGGTGCGATCGGTACGGCGCTGCTGAACACCATCGCCGCGTCGGCCGCGACGGCGTACGCCGAGTCCCACGCCGCGCTCGGCGCCACCGCCCCGGAGCTGCTGAAGCTCCAGTCGATGGTGCACGGCTTCACCGGCGCCATCTGGTGGGCGGTCGGCATCCTGCTGGTGGCCGCCGCGATCGCGGTGACCTTCGTCAACGCCGGTCGTCCCACCTCGGCCCCGGTGTCCGGCGGCACGGGGTCGGGTGACGCCGACGGCGTCGAGGACGAGTTCAGGATGCCGGTCGTCGCCCACTGACCGAGGGCGTCCACCGACCGGAGGAGCGGTGGCGCGAACGCGGCCGTGTCCCGGTTTCCGGTCCCGATCCCCGATCGGGCGGAAGCCGGGGCACGGCTGTTCCGTTCCCCCGTTCCCCCGTTCCCTCGTTCCCCCGTTCCGCCGTTCAGTCCCGGCGTTCCGTTCCGCTGGTTCGTTCCGGCGTTCCGTTCCGCGGGCAGGGGTTCAGCGCAGCCACGGCAGGTCTGCGTCCGTGCCCTCCGGCTGGAGTCCGGAGGCGAGGACCTGCATGATCTCGCCCAGCGAGCGCACCTGCTCGGGGGTGAGCCGGTCGAACATCGCCTGGCGCACGGCTCTTACGTGGCCCGGAGCGGACCGGCGCAGCATCTCGTAGCCCTCGTCCGTGAGGACCGCGTTCTGGCCGCGCTTGTCCGACGGGCAGTCCTCGCGGCGCACCCAGCCGCTCTTCTCCAGTCGTGCGACGGCGTGCGAGAGCCGGGAGCGGGTGATCTTGGCGTTCCGGGCCAGCTCGGTCATCCGCATGCGGCGACGGGGGGCCTGGGAGAGCTGGACGAGCAGTCCGTAGTAGATGTGCGGCATGCCGGCGTCGCGCTGCAACTGGCGGTCGAGGTGATCCTCCATGAGCGTGGTGGCGTGGAGGTACGCACGCCAGACGCGCTGCTCTTCGTCGGAGAGCCAGCGGGGCTCGCCGGGGGATGCCGTGGTCATGTACTCCACTGTACGACCTTTTCTTGAAAGTTGAACTAGATAGAGCTAAGGTCTCGGGAGTGGGAAGCTTGAACTTTAAAGAATGCTTCCTCTCGAATGGACCACCAGAAGACTTACCTTGATCAGCAGCGGATGGGGAGTGCCATGACTGTCACCGCGGAACGCATGCCCGCCCTCTACCTCTCCCACGGGGCCCCGCCGCTGGCCGACGACCCGGTCTGGCCCGGTGAGCTGGCCGCATGGTCCGCCGGGCTGCCCCGGCCCAGGGCGATCCTGATGGTCTCCGCCCACTGGGAGGAGGCCCCGCTCGCGCTCGGCGCGACGGAGACCGCCCCGCTCGTCTACGACTTCTGGGGCTTCCCCGAGCACTACTACCGGGTGCAGTACGCCGCCCCCGGCGCCCCGGAACTCGCGGAGAACGTGCGCAAGCTGCTGCGCGGCGCCGGTACGCCGGTCCAGGACATCCCGGACCGGGGGCTCGACCACGGGGCGTACGTACCGCTGGTGGAGATGTTCCCCGACGCCGACGTCCCGGTGCTCCAGATCTCCATGCCGACGCTGGACCCGCAGAAGCTGATGGACATCGGGCGCAGGCTCGCGCCGCTGCGCGACGAGGGCGTCCTGATCGTGGGCAGCGGGTTCTTCACCCATAATCTGGCAGCGCTGCGGCACGCGGGCGGCGTACCCGGCTGGTCGGTGGAGTTCGACGACTGGGGCAACCGGGCGCTCCAGGCACAGGACGTCGACGCCCTGCTGGACTTCGAGCGCAAGTCCCCGGCGGGCCGGCTGGCCCACCCGCGCACCGAGCACTTCGCGCCGCTCTTCGTGACGCTCGGCGCCTCGGAGGGCGAGCTGGACCGGGGCCGCAGCGTCATCGACGGGTTCTGGATGGGACTCGCGAAGCGGTCGGTGCAGTTCGGCTGAGCGCAGGTCGCGGCACCGGGGCGGGGCGACCGGCGGTCCGGTGGCCGCCGCCGGTCACAGTGCCGGCGGGTTGAGTTCGATCGAGCGGAGCGCGGCGGCGAGGGCCGTCGCGTCCCCGACGTCCAGCGCGGTGTCGGTGAACTTGATGGTGTGGTCGTCGCCGTGCGCCGCCGCCCGCGCGAACAGCTCGTCGGCGGAGGCGTCCGCCGGTTCGTACGGGGCGGCCTCGGCCGGGCCGTACGCGGCGGTGACCGCGGCGCTCGCCGCCCACGCGGCCCCCAGGCTCGGCGCCCACAGCGCGCGGGGGAGCGCGGGCAGGGCGCGCAGGACGGCATTGGGTGCGGTCGCGGCGTGCACCAGCATGATCGGCTCGCCGTGCCCGTGCGTGGCGAAACGGTGGGTCGCGGCCCGCACCAGCTCCTCCAGCCGGGCCCGCGCCTCGTCCGGGTCGTCGGCGGACCGCCGCGGCCACACCGGGAACGCGGTGAGCTGTGCCAGCCGGTCCCGGATGCCGCCGCTCTGCTCGGGCACCGGAGGTACGGCGTCCAGTGCGGCGGCGGCGTCCGGCGCGGGCGTCAGCGGCGTCAGGGCGGGCAGCGGCTGATGGCGGGCGGCCCAGTAGCCGAGGCCGTGGGCGAGCTCGGCGACACGGGGCGCGGTCGCCTCGCCGACGAGCAGGGTGCGTACGGAGTGGCCGACCCGGATCACGGGGTGCGTGGCGCCCGCAGCGATGCCGGGGAGCAGTCGCGGCCACCACTCGGCGAGGACGTCCCGCCAGGGGCGCTCGGCGGTCTCGCGCCCGAAGTACTCCGTCCAGTCCGCGATCCGGCGCGGGTCGCCCAGGGCCTCGCGCCAGTTCTCCGCGGTCACCCGGGACGAGGTGTCCGGCATGTCCTCCAGCTTGTGGCCGTAATGGTCCAGCCAGTGGTGGACGGCCGGTGCCTGCCCGTGCCGGACCAGCGCCTCGACGGCCATGGGGGCGTGGTTGCTCAGCCAGCCGTTCCGCTCGGGGCCGGAGGCGTGAAGGCGTTCCAGCGCCTCGTCGAGCGTGCCGGTGGTGTCGTCGGCCGGGATGGCCGTGCCGGCTGCGGCGGCCGTGTCGGCCGGAGCGGGGGCGGGGGTCGCGTTCGTGCTCGTGTCGTCCATACGGGGGGACGCTAGGCGCGGGGCCCGCCCGGAGTAACGGACCGCGGACCCATCGGGCCCGGTCAATGGGTCCTAGACCCATGGCCCGAGGTACGGGCCGGGGTCGACAAGCCGGACATCCCGAGCAACCCGAACGGGGCGCCGGTCGTCTTCGGGGTGGGAACGCAATCGCGGCGGCCACCGTTCGGGTGTGAGAGGGGGCAACGGATGTGAGTGCGGTCTCACGCGCGTAATGGCCATGGATGTCCATGAGCGTCCGTGAGCGTCACCGAATCGCCCCCGATGCCCGGCCTGACCTGCGCTTCTGCCCGGCTTTTCGGCCCTCGTGCGCCCTCGTGGCGGGACAGGGTACTGCATGATCACGAAAATGAGTGCCCCGCGTGGGAATTCTGTCCGGATTCCAGTCGTTGTTTCCATCGGATGCAGGGCACCCGGAAGGGTGTCGCGACCTACTCAGCAAGGGAGCACGCATGGCAACCCGTGCCGTCGCCCGTCGTTCGTCCGCCACCGGTGGGACCAGCCGGGCAAGCAGTGTTCGCGCCGCGGGCGGAGAGATCGCCGATCGCGACCTGGTCGGCATGTACCTGGACGAGATCGCGCGTACGCCGCTGCTCGACGCCGCGAAGGAGGTCGAGCTGTCGCAGGCCGTCGAGGCGGGCGTCTACGCCCGGCAGATACTCGACGGCGCGGTGGACAGCGAAGCCGGCGGAGCCACGCGCGAGGAGCTGGAGGCGCTGGTCGCCGAGGGCGAGCGCGCCAAGGACGTATTCATCCGCTCCAACCTCAGGCTCGTCGTTGCCGTCGCCCGCCGCTACCCGCGGGCCGGGCTCCCCCTGCTCGACCTGATCCAGGAGGGCAACGCCGGCCTGGTGCGCGCGGTCGAGAAGTTCGACTACGCCAAGGGCTTCAAGTTCTCCACGTACGCGACGTGGTGGATCCGTCAGGCCATCACCCGTTCCATAGCCGACCAGTCCCGCACGATCCGGCTCCCCGTCCACCTGGTGGAGGAGCTCGGCCGGATACGCCGGGTGCAGCGCGAGTTCAACCGCGAACACGGGCGCGAGCCGGAGCACACGGAGATAGCCGCCGAGCTGGACTCCACGCCGGAGCGCGTGAGCGACGTCCTGGACTGGGCCCGCGACCCGGTCAGCCTCAACATGTCCGTGGACGACGAGGGCGAGACGCAGTTCGGCGACCTGCTGGAGGACACCTCCGCGGTGTCGCCCGAGCAGTCGGTGCTGACGCTGCTGCGCAGCGAGGAGCTGGAGGACCTGATCGGCAAGCTCGACAACCGCACCGCGTCGATCATCCGCATGCGGTACGGCATCGAGGACGGCCGCGAGCGGACCCTCACCGAGGTGGGCAAGCAGCACGGGCTGACCCGGGAGCGGATCCGCCAGATCGAGAAGCACGCGCTGCTCGAATTGAAGCGAATGGCTCACGACACGGGTTTTGACGCTGCGGCGTGAGCCCCGGTCCAGTAACCTCCGAAATGGGTCACTTCGCGTGACCCCCTGAAGCTGAGTCCCGGCGCCCACCCCCCCCCTGGCGCCGGGGCTCATTTCTTTGCGCCCGCGCCTGTGTCTGCGCCCGTGCCCGTGCCCGCGCCTGTGCTCGTGCTCGTGCTCGTGTCCGAGGGCGTCACCGGGCTGCCGCGCGGCTCAGGCGGGCGCCCAGGTCGTCCAGGTAGTCCACCAGCTGTGGCGGCTCGTGCACCGTGAACTCGCAGTCCACCAGCGCCAGTCGGAGCGCCACCCACTCCAGCGAGTCCGCCAGCGTGGCCCGCAGCCGGCAGCTGTTCCCGCCGGTCGGCTCCAGCGGGCCGATCACGGCAGGCAGCCGCGCGGACACGAACTCGGCCGGTGCCGCGAAGCTCACGTCGACCTCCAGTTCCGGTCGGCTCCGGGCGATGGAACCGGCGAGGAACTCCGCCGCGTCCCCCGTGGGCAGCTCGCGCGGCGCGAACCGGGCCCCGGTCGCGAACGGTTCGCTCACCCGGTCGACCCGGAACGTGCGCCAGTCCGAACGCCCCAGGTCGTACGCGACGAGGTACCAGCGCCATCCCGTGCTCACCAGCCGGTACGGCTCGGCCTCCCGCTTCGTCTCGGCGCCGTCGCCCGCCCGGTACGCGAACCGCAGCCGCTCCCGCCCGGTGACCGCCGACGCCATCACGGTCAGCGTTTGCGGGTCGATGGTCGAACCGTCGCCGCGGGTCAGCGGCATCGTCGCGTTCTGCAGGGTGGAGACCCGGTGCCGCAGCCGGGACGGCAGTACCTGCTCCAGCTTGGCCAGGGCCCGTACGGACGCCTCGTCCACCCCCTCGATGGCATGCCCGGCGCCCGCCCGCAGCCCCACCGCGATGGCCACCGCCTCCTCGTCGTCGAGGAGCAGCGGCGGCATGGCGGTGCCCGCGACCAGCCGGTAGCCGCCGACCGACCCGCGCGTGGCCTCGACCGGGTAGCCGAGGTCGCGGAGCCGGTCGATGTCGCGGCGGATGGTGCGCGGGCTGACTTCGAGCCGTTCGGCGAGTTCGCTGCCCGGCCATTCGCGGGGCGTCTGGAGGAGCGACAACAGGTTCAGCAGTCGTGCCGGGGTGTCGGTCATGGGCTCAGCCTTCTGCCGGTCTCGGCGGTCTCGGCGGTCTCGGCGGTTTCGGAGTTCTCGGTGGTCTCGGTGGTCTCGGAGTTCTCGGTGGGCGTGGTTGATCGTGATGGTCGTGAGAGTGACCTTGGTTACCTCGGCGACCTCAGCGGTCTCGGTGGTCCCCGTGGCCCCTTGGGTTCCGTGGTCCTGACGGTCCCGGCGGTCCCGGCGGTCCTGCGGTCTCCTCAGGATGCTCGCCCATTGGGTCACGAACTGTCCTAATGGACCTCTAATTTCTTCCCATGACTTCTTCCACATCTCTGCCGTCCGCGGCATCCGGGCCCGCAGGGCCCTCGGCACCGTCGGACCGGCGACGCTGGTTCGCGCTCGCCATCGTGATGACCGCGGCCTTCATGGACCTGGTCGACGTCACGATCGTCAACATCGCCATCCCGAGCATCCAGGAGGACACCGGCGCCTCGTTCAGCTCGATCCAGTGGATCACCGCCGGATACGCCCTGGCCTTCGCGGCCGGGCTGATCACCGGCGGCCGGCTGGGCGACATATACGGCCGCAAGAAGGTCTTCCTCATCGGGATCGGCGGCTTCACCCTGGCCTCCGCGCTCTGCGGCTTCGCGGCGAGCCCGGAGATGCTGGTCGCCTCCCGCATCCTCCAGGGCGGTACTGCCGCACTGATGGTCCCGCAGGTGCTGTCGATCGTGCACGCCACGTTCCCGGCGCACGAGCGGGGCAAGGTCTTCGGGCTCTTCGGCGCGATCGTCGGCCTCGGCGCCGTCTCGGGACCGCTGCTGGGGGCGCTGCTCACCGAGTGGAACATCGCCGGCCTCGAATGGCGGCCGATCTTCCTGATCAACCTGCCGGTCGGCATCGTGGGCCTGGTCCTGGGCCGGAAGTTCATCACGGAGTCCAAGGCCCCGAAGGCGCTCCGGCTCGACCTGATCGGTGTCGCCCTGGTGACCCTGGGCATGCTGATGCTGATCTACCCGCTGACCCGTGGGCGCGAGCTGGGCTGGCCGCTGTGGGGGTACGTGTCGATGGCCGGCAGCCTGCTGGTGTTCCTGGCGCTCGTGGTGTTCGAGCGGGCGAAGGCGCGGAAGGACGGTTCGCCGCTGGTCGAGCTGTCGCTGTTCCGGGTCAAGAGCTTCGCCGCGGGCATCGCCGTGCAGCTGACCTTCGGCGTCGGGCTCGGCATCTTCTTCCTGGTCTGGACGCTCTACATGCAGATGGGGCTCGGCTGGAGCGAGTTGCGGGCCGGTGTGACCGGTGTGCCGTTCTCGGTCGCCGTGTCGTTCGCCGCCGGGATCTCCGTACAGAAGCTGGTGCCCCGCTTCGGCCGGAAGGTGCTCCAGGCGGGTGCGCTGCTGATGATCGCCGGTCTGCTGATCTACATCTGGGAGTCCGGCCGGTACGGCATGGACATCACGTCCTGGCAGATGGTGCTGCCGCTGGTCGTCATGGGGGTCGGCATGGGCCTGATCGTGGCGCCGCTGACGGACGTGGTGCTGTCCGAGGTGCCGAAGGAGCACTCCGGTTCGGCGTCCGGGCTGATCAACACCGTGCAGCAGATGGGCAACGCGCTCGGGCTCGGGCTGGTCTCGGTCGTCTTCTTCGGCGCGATCGGGGACGGGCTGAAGCCGCAGCAGGTGGGACCGGCGTTCGGGGAGGCGTTCCGGGACTCGCTGTGGTGGGTGGCCGGGGTGCTCGCGGTGATCTTCCTCGTGATGTTCGCGCTGCCCGCACGGCCTCGGCAGCACGTGGAGGGCGGCGACGGCACGGACGACGCGTCGGACACGGCGGATGTGACTGATGCGGCCGACGTGGCGGACGTGGCTGGGAGCACGGCGGTGGCGGCGGACGGTCCGGGACTCTCCAAGGAGCCCGCGCTGACGCCCTGAACCGTGCGGGCCCAGGGGTCGTACGGGCCCTGAGCCGTACAACCCCCTGGGCCTCGCCGGAAGAACGCGCAGATGCCCGCACCGTCCTCCGGGTGCGGGCATCTGCGCGTTCGCGCGCGGGAGCGGCCGAGGCACGTGAGCCGGGCCCGGGGCGGTGGCCCGGAGCGCGTGAGCCGGGGTCGGGCCCGGGGCCGGGGCCGGGCCCCGGGATCGGTGACCCGAGGTCCGTCAGCCGAGGTCCGTGACCCGAGGACCGGGGTCAGCCGATGCGCGTGCGGCTCTCCATCGCTCCGCGCGCGGTGGCCTCGTCGCTGTACACCTCGCACATGTGGCGGCCGTCGGGCGTGGCGGTGTGCTCGACCTCCCACAGACTCGTCTCGCTGCCGTCGAGCAGCAGGAAGGCGTGCTCGTACAGGGTGAAGCCGGCGTTCCGTCCGTCGACCCTGCACTGCCGCCCGAAGACCTGGGTGATGTGGTGGGCGAAGGCGGCGCGCAGCAGTCCGGCGGTCTCCTCGCCCGGCACGTCGCTGTTCTCCGCGCGGCGCAGGACGCGGCGGGCGTGATCGGCGGAGTTGTCCGGGGCGTACGTGCGGGGCAGCGGGGCCGGAGGAGCCGTCATCAGGAACGTGAGCACCTCCAGGTCGGTCTGCGACCCCTCGTCCCCGAACATCGGGGCCTCGCCGAAGCTGCCGGACAGCCGGGCGGCGGCGAGCCGGACGTCGGCCTCGTCGTCGTACAGCTCGTGGTGGCCCAGGTCGTACGGCACGGGCCCGGTGCGGAGGCCCGTCGCGCCCCGCGGACCGCTGTGCACCAGCTCCCACAGAGTGAGGGCGGTGCCGTCGGACAGCAGATACGCATGCCGGTGGATCTCACGGTGCAGAACGGAACTGTGGTGCGAGGAGTGCAGGGAACTGCTGTGGGCGAGCGCGGTACCGAGTCTCTCGACCGTACTGTCGGGCAGGTCGAAAGAGTTGAGTGCCCGTCGCATGAGTCGGTCGAGATGCTGCTCGGTTGTCTCGTACGGATCGCTCAAGGTGCTGTCTCCAGGCCGTTGCCGCGTGTTACTTGCTGCGTGCTTAACGTAGTCCCTGGGTCCGACATTGTGACCGGGTTCATGAAAACGTATGGCGCACGCGGATGGTTCCTGCCGCTTCGTCCGAACTTCCCTACCCCGTGGGCGAGTCGGGAACCGGATGATCATGTTCCATCTGCTCCGTCTGTTCCAGCCGTTCCAGTCGTTCCAGCCGTTCCAGTCGTTCCGTCCGCTCAGGGCGTATGTGTGTGCGGTAGAGGTCGCTGTACGAGAGGTGGCTTCCCCCGTCGGGGCCGCCGTCGACGGTCCGGGCCGCACGGATGCCCTTCACGATGGCACGGGTGAGCGCGTCCGCGCCGGCCGCCAGCAGTTCGTTGAGCGCGATCGGGTTCTGCGGGTCCAGTTGCCGGGCGCCGGTGGCCAGGGCGAAGACCGTGTCCCCGTCGGTGAGCAGGTGCACGGGGCGGACGGCGCGCGCCAGCCCGTCGTGCGCCGTGCCCGCGAGCTTCTGGGCCTGGGCCCGGGTGAGGTCGGCATCCGTGGCGACGACGGCGAGCGTGGTGTTGAGCGGAGGACCCGCTTCCGTGTCCTGGGCGTCGGTGAGGCGCCGTTGCGCCGCGCGATGGACCTCGGGCGCCGGGTGCGCCGGTGGCTCGGCCGCGCCGTACTCCCCGTACAGCACCCCGGTACGCGGATCGAGCACCGAACCCGCCGCGTTCACCACGGCCAGGACGCCCACCGTGATGCCGGACGGCAGCCGCACGCTCGCCGTGCCCACGCCCCCCTTGAGCCGGCCGGCGAGCGCGCCCGTCCCCGCGCCGACGTTCCCCTCGGCGACCGGGGCGCCCGGCTCCGTGCCCGCCGCGTCCTCCACCGCCGCGCGGCCCGTCGAGGCGTCCGGGCGGGCCCGCCAGTCGCCGCCCCGCCCCAGGTCGAAGACGCAGGCGGCCGGGACCACCGGCACCACCTGCGACGGGTCGGGACCGACCCGCACCCCGCGCCCCTGCTCCTCCAGCCAGGCCATCACGCCGGACGCCGCGTCCAGGCCGTACGCGCTGCCGCCGGTCAGGACGACGGCCTCGACGCGCTGCACCAGATTGCGCGGATCGAGCGCGTCCGTCTCCCGGGTGCCGGGGCCGCCGCCGCGTACGTCCACGGCCGCGACCGCGCCGCCCTCGGGGGCGAGGACGACCGTGGTGCCGCTCAGCGCCCCCTCGCCCGCCACCTGCGCGTGGCCGACGCGCAGCCCCGCGACATCGGTCAGGGCGTCGAGGGGGCCGGTGGCGTCGGCCGGCGCGTCGGGGGAGCGCATCAGTCCCGGGCCGGGGGACGGCTCCGGATCCCGAACCGGCTCCGGGTTCGGGGCCGGGTTCGGGCTCGGCGGTTCTTCCGTCATGGCGTACTCCTCACGCTCCCCACGCTTGTCGTGTGCACCGTGCTCCATGCCCCGTCACCCGTGCTTCCGTAATCCCCGTCACCCGTGCTTCCCGCACTCCCCGCCTCCTCCTGCCGGGCTCACCCGGCCACGTCGGGCCGCCGTGACAGCAGCACGCTCACGGCCACGGTCGTCGCCGCCACCAGACCGGCCACGAAGACCGCCCAGGAGCCGACGAACGTACAGACCAGGATGGCCAGCGCGGCCAGGGGGAGGGGCAGTTGCTCCGCGAGGTCGCGCTTGAAATGGCGTGCGTGCAGTGCCCACACCGTCAGCATGAAGAGTGCGGAGGGCACGGTCACCGCGGCGGCGGCCACCTCGGTCGGGACGTGGGCCTTGCCCACGGCCTCCTCCACCGCGACCTCGATGCCCGCGCCGATGGCGGCCGCGGAACCGAAGATCAGGTAGTGCCCGTATCCCCAGACGAACGCTTCCCTGCTGCCGCGCAGATAGTCATGGATCGGCACGGCGAAGTAGATCCACCAGGCGGAGAAGACGATCAGCAGCCCGCCCGCGGCGATCGGCAGCAGTTCGGCGAGCGCGTCGTGCTCGTCCAGGGCCTCCTGGACCGCGACCGTGGCCGCCGCGATCGTCTCGCCCAGCACGATGATCGTGAACAGGCCGTACCGCTCACCGATGTGGCGCGGGTGCCAGCTGGTCGAGCGGTCCCGCTCGGCGATCGCCGGAACGGACATCTCCGCGAGCACGAGCACGACGAAGGCGGCGGCGCGGACCCCGGCCGATGAGTCGTCGGGCAGCGCCAGCATGGCGATCCAGCCCAGCTGCACCACCATGATCCCGACGGCGTACCGCAGCGCGACGCGCCGTTCGGCGCCCTCGGTGCAGTGCGCGGCGCGCAGCCACTGGCTGGTCAGCGCGAGCCGCATCACCACGTAGCCGATGACGACGACCGTCCAATCGCCCGCGTCGAAGGCGCGCGGCACCCCGGCGGCGAGGACGAGCACACCGGTGATCTGGACGAGCGTGACGACGCGGTACAGCGGGTCGTCGGTGTCGTAGGCCGAGGCGAACCAGCTGAAGTTGACCCAGGCCCACCAGATGGCGAAGAAGACGGCCGCGTAGCTGCCGATTCCGGTGAGGGCGTGGCCCTCGGCGACGGCGTGGACCAGGCGCCCGCCCGCCTGGGCCACGGCGACGACGAAGCACAGGTCGAAGAAGAGCTCCAGCGGGGTCGACGCGCGATGTTTCTCGGTGCGGCTGCGAGCCGTCATTACAGGCATGGAAGGCAGCACATCAGACGGGGCCCGGCCGTGCCGAACGGGGCGCACCCCGGACGGGCGAGCGGCGTCACCCCACCGATCCGTAAAACAGGACCGATCGTCACATACGACCCTACGGTGACGGGGTGACCGAGCCACCAGAAGCCTCCGCCGCAGCCGAACGGCCCGCCCCCGGCGCACGCACCGGCCCTGCCGGAGCCCTTGGCGCCCCGACGCCGACCGGGTCGGGCGAGCTGGACGGGACGGGCGGGACGGGCGGGTCGGGTGGGTCGGGTGGGCCAGGCAGGTCGGACGGGATGGGTGGGTCGGACGGGGCGGCCGGGGGCCGAAGCGCCGGGGCCCGCTCCGTCACGGCGCGCGCGACCGCGGCCGGTGTCGCCGTCTCCGTCCTGCTGATCCTCGCGATCGTGTTCGGGAGCCGGCTGCTGGAGAACTTCGACTCCGCGCTCCTTCCGTACGCCGTCGCCACCGTCTTCCTCGCCTTCGGCGTCGCCCACCGCTACACGGTCTGGGTCTCCGCGCCCGGTGCCCGGCGCCTGTTCAAGCAGGGGTGGCGGAGCTTCTTCTCCGCGGCCAACTTCCGCAAGGCGCCCACCGCCCTGCCCCGGATGATCGCCACCTACCTGGGCTTCCAGAAGTTCCTCGGGGCCCGTTCCCACGCCCGCTGGGCCGCCCACCAGCTGATCTTCTGGGGCTGCGTCCTCGCGGCCCTGATCACCTTCCCGCTGACCTGGGGCTGGTTCACCTTCACCTCCGGCACCGGTTCGGGACCCGGCTACGAGATGCGCATCTGGGGCTTCAAGATCATCGGGTTCGACTCCCTGAACGTCCTGGGCTGGCTGATGTTCCACGGCCTGGACATCGCCGCCGTGCTCGTCATCCCCGGCGCCTCGTACTTCCTGTGGCGGCGCATGAAGGACCGCGGCGCCATCACCGGCCAGCGCTTCGCCTACGACCTGGTCCCGCTGATCGCTCTCATCGTCATCTCCGTGACCGGTCTGCTGCTCACCTTCTCGTCGATCTTCCTGCACGGCGGCGGATACGAGTTCCTGGCGGTCCTCCACATGGTGTCGGTGGTCTTCACCCTCATCTACATCCCGTTCGGGAAGTTCTTCCACATCGTCCAGCGCCCGGCCGCGGTCGGCATGCAGCTGTTCAAGTACACCGCCCGGCAGGACCAGGAGGTCTTCGGCTGCCGCCGGTGCGGGGAGCCCATCGACACCGGCCCGTACGTCGAGAACCTCCGCGGCACCATGCGCGACCTCGACCTCGGCTTCGACGAGTGGGCCGAATACTGCCCGCGCTGCAAGCGGGTGCTGCGCGGCAGCGCCTATCTGACCCAGGTGAAGAAGGGCTACCGGTGACTGCGGACCCGCGAGCGGCCGGCTCGCGCACGACGGCCGACCCCCGTGCGACGGACGGCTCCCGTACGACCGGCTCCCGTGCGGCCGTCCCCCTCGACCCCTCCCTCGCCCCGCCCGGCACCCGGGCCTTCCGGGATGCGGGAGGCATCCCGGCCGACCGGTGGCGCGCCGACCAGGACGGCGAGACGCTCGTCCCCACCCACTGCTGTTTCTGCGGGGTCCAGTGCGGGATGTATCTGCGCGTCGACCACGGCGGCAAGGTCTTCGGGGTCGAACCCCGCAACCACGACATCAACCGGATGCGGCTGTGCCCCAAGGGCATCAACGCCTATCAGCAGGTCAACCACCCCGACCGGCTCACCGCCCCGCTGATGCGCCGCTCCCGCGACGAGGACTTCCGCGAGGTCTCCTGGGACGAGGCGCTGGACTTCACGGTCTCCGAGATCAGGCGCATCCAGCAGAGCCACGGAAACGACGCCTTCGGGCTCCTGGGCGGCGCCAGCCTCTTCTCCGAGAAGACCTATCTGGTCGGCAAGTTCGCCCGGGTCGCCCTCAAGTCCCGGCACGTCGACTACAACGGCCGGCTCTGCATGGTCAGCGCGGCGGGCGCCAACAAACTCGCCTTCGGCATCGACCGGGCCGGCAACCCCTTCTCCGACATCCTGCTCACCGACTGCCTGCTGATCGCGGGCTCCAACGTCGGCGAGTGCTTCCCCGTGATGACCCAGTACGTGTGGGGGGCCCGGGACCGCGGCGCGAGCCTGATCGTCGTCGACCCCAGGGAGACCGCGATCGCCCGCACGGCAGACATCCACGTCGCCCTCAGACCCGGCACCGACTCGGCCTTCTTCAACTCCGTGCTCCACGTGGTCGTCGAGGAGGGACTGACCGACGAGGCGTATCTCGCCGCCCACGCCACCGGCTGGGAGGAGGTGAAGGCCAAGGTCGCCGAGTACCCGCCCGCCAGGGCCGCCGAGATCTGCGGGGTGCCCGCCGAGCAGATCGTCCAGGTCGCCCGCGCCTTCGCCCGTGCCCCGAAGGCCATGGCCTGGCACGCCCGGGGCATCGAGCACCACTCGCAGGGCGTCGAGAACTGCCTCAGCGTGATCAACCTCTGCACCGCCACCGGCCACATCGGCAGGCCCGGCGCCGGCTACGGCACCATCACCGGCCAGGGCAACGGGCAGGGCGGCCGCGAGCACGGCCAGAAGGCCGACCTCCTTCCCGGCGGCCGCTCGATCATGAACGAGGAGCACCGCAGGCAGATCTGCGAGATCTGGGGCATCGAGGAGTCCGAACTCCCGCCCGCCGGCACCTCGATGATGGAAATGGTCTGGCAGATGCAGCGCCGTGAGATCCGCGGCCTGATCGGCATCTGCAACAACCCCTTCGTCTCGCTCCCCAACTACGCGGTGGTCAAGGAGGGGTACGACGCCACCGAGTTCCACGCCCAATTCGACTTCTTCCTCTCCGAGACCGCCGCCAACGCGCATGTCGTCTTCCCCGTCACCACCTGGGCCGAGGACGAAGGGGTGATGGCCAACGCCGAGGCCCGGGTGGTCAAGCACAACAAGGCCCAGGACCCGCCCCCCGGCGTGCGGACCGACACCTGGGTGATGTGCGAGCTCGCCAGACGTCTCGGCGCGGGCGACAAGTTCGCCTTCCCCGACTCCCGCGCGGTCTTCGACGAACTGCGGATCGCCTCCGCCGGCACCGTCAACGACTACTACGGCATCACCTACGAACGGCTGGAGGAGACCGGCGGGATCGCCTGGCCCTGCCCCTCCACCGACCACCCCGGAACACCCCGGCTCTTCGAGGACGGCCGGACCTACCACCCCGACGGCAAGATCCATCTGCAGGTCGTCGAGTGGCACTCGCCGATGGACCCGTACGACGACGAGCACCCCATGTCGCTCACCACCGGGCGGACCGTCGCCCACTTCCTCTCCGGCAACCAGACCCGCCGCCTGGGTGCCCTCGTCGAACAGACCCCGCGCCCCTGGGCGGAGATCCACCCCTCCCACGGATTCCGCAACGGCGAACCGGTCCGCGTCGTCACCCGGCGCGGCAGCGAGGTCTTCCCCGCCCTGGTCACCGAGGCGATCCGCCCCGACACCGTCTTCATCCCGTACCACTGGCCCGTCCCCACCGCGGCCAACGCCCTCACCATCGACGCCCTCGACCCCCGCTCCAAGATTCCCGAGTACAAGGTGTGCGCCTGCCGCATCGAGCACGCCGAGAAGATCGACGAGGTCCCCGCGCCGCCCGTCGCGCCCGGCCACGTCGCCTACCCGGAGACCCAGGTCTCCCGCACCGACCCGCTGCCGCCCACTTCCCCCCAGGGCCGCGGCACCTCGGAGAGGGGCTGATCGCCGCATGATGGGCCGAACGATCTTCATCGACCCCGGGCGCTGCATCGGCTGCCAGGCATGCGTCTCCGCCTGCCGGGAGTGCGACTCGCACCGCGGCAAGTCGATGATCCACCTCGACTACACCGACGAGGGCCATTCCGTGGCCTCCCTTCCCACGGTCTGCATGCACTGCGAGGACCCGGTCGCGCCGTGCGCCGAGGTCTGTCCCGCCGACGCGATCCTGGTGACCGCGGACGGGGTGGTCCAGCAGGCCGACACCACCCGCTGCATCGGCTGCGCCAACTGCGTCAACGCCTGCCCCTTCGGCGTCCCGAAGATCGACCTGGGGGCGAAGCTGCAGATGAAGTGCAACCTCTGCTACGACCGCACCGCCTACGGCCTCGCCCCCATGTGCGCCACCGTCTGCCCGACCGGGGCGCTGTTCTACGGAACGGTCGAGGAGCTCCAGGCCGAGCGCCCCGGGGTCCAGGTCGCCGACACCTTCACCTTCGGCCGGAGCGAGGTACGCACCGGAGTGGCCATGGTCGTTCCCGCCGACCGGGTCCGGTGGCCGGTGCCCGGCGGCCTTCCGGTCGTCGAGATCAACGGGAAGGACGTCCGCCGATGAGCGCCCCCGACCAGCCATCCGCCGACCAGTCGCCTCCCGGTCAACCGCCTCCCTCCCGGCCGCCCGCCGACCGGGCGCTCGTAGAGCAGTCCGTTCCCGGCCGGCCCGCCGTCGACCGCCCGGCCGGTGGGGATCCGAGGGAAGCCCTGCACGACCGGATCGCCGCCGACTCCCTCACCACCCGGCGCGACTACCTCCGGATCGTGGCGACCGTCTCCGGCGGCCTCGCGGTCGGCGGGCTCGGCGTGGCCAGCGGAATCCTGCCGCGTCACGGCGACCCCGACGACGACGCGAAGGCGCCCGCGCCGAAGCGGATCGCAGGTCAGCTCCTGCCCGGCGAATCCGTCTCCTTCCACTACCCGGACGAGGAGGACCGGGCGGTGGCGGTACGGCTCGACGACGGCACCCTCGTCGGCTATTCCGCGATCTGCACCCATCTCGCCTGCGCGGTGCTCTGGCGCAAGGACCGCGGTTCCGAGGGCGAGCTGTACTGCCCCTGTCACGAGGGCGTCTTCGACGCCCGTACCGGCGAGGTCACCGCCGGGCCGCCGCCCCGCGGGCTGCCCAAGGTGGTGCTGGTCGAGCAGACCGACGGCAGTATCTGGGCGATCGGTACGACGCGCTCGGGCGAGAGCGTCGAGCACGGTCTGTGCCGCCAGCTCGGCGAGGACCGCCCGGACCTCGCGTCCCGCATCGGCTGCCCCTCCGTCAGGGGCGGAGGGGCGGAGGCCCCGGAGGCCGGGACCTCGCCCGCACGGGCCGCCGAGGCCATCCGGACCCCCGGCAGGCAGACATGAGCGACACCTCGCGGCCCTGGAACCAGCCGCCCCGGAGCGAGGGGGCCCGGGGCCGGACGGCCGGCGACCGGGAGGAGCCCCCGAAGGGCCCGGAGTCCTCGGAGCGCCAGGACTCCCAGAACTCCCAGAACTCCCAGGACTCCCGGGAGTATCCCGAGTACCACCCGGGCAGCGCCCGCCCCGAGCTCAACCGCCCCCTGCACGAGCGCTATCCGCAGATCCGCCCCACCAGCGGCTACGGGGACCCGAGGGTCCGGCACACCGGTCCCGGACCGGGGGCGGGCACCGACCAGGAGCCCGAGCGCTCCTCGAAGCTGACGGCCCGGCTGGTCCTCGCCATGACGGTCGTCGTCGGACAGCTCTGGGGGCTGACCGTCACCATCGACGCGTGGATGGAGGGCGACACCGGCACGGCCTGGTGGGGCGCCGGTTTCCTCTGTCTGTCGTTCCTCGTCGTCCTCGGGCTGTGGCTGCTCGACCCGGAGGACCGCTGACCGTCGCCGTACCCTTGACGTATGAGCACCGCCCCCGCCCCCGGCCCGCGTGAGTCGAAGCCGTCCCAGCCGGAACAGCCGAAGCCGAGACCGGCTCTGATCTTCGATGATCCGCTGGACCAGCAGTCCGCGGACGATACGGACCGGGGGTGGGGCGAGCGGGCCCCGGCCGGTGGCAGCGCCGCCGATCTGGCGCGCTTCCTCGACGAGAAACCGCCCCACCACATCTGAATTCCCCGCTCCGTGGTGGTCCGGCGACGCCGTCACCGGCGCTTCCGCCGCGCGTGCGGTGCCTGCCGCGAGCACCGCTCCCACCGTGAGCACCGCTCCTGTTGCGCGTACCGCTACTGGTCGTGCCCGCGGGTCTCGCCCGTCGGGCCGCCGCGCTGGGCGAGGAGGGCGTCGCGGATCTCCTTCAGGACCTCCAGCTCGCTCACCTCCAGCGTCTCCTGCACGCCCTCCTTCGCGGCCTGCATCGCCGCTCGCCTGGCGAGGTACTTGGCCATGGGCAGGACCATCAGGAAGTAGACGACGGCGGCCGTGATCAGGAAGCTGAGGGTGGCGCTGAGCACCGAGCCCCACAGGATCTGGATGCCCTCGGTCACCTCGCCCGTCTTCGGGTCGGTGACGCACGGTCCCTTGAGGCAGGAGCTGTAGCCCTCCAGGTCCTGGGTGCCGAACGCGCCGACCAGCGGGTTGATGACGCCCTTGACGATCGAGTTCACGATCTGGGTGAACGCGGCACCGATGACGACGGCGACCGCCAGATCGATCACGTTGCCGCGCATCAGGAAGGCTTTGAACCCTTCCAGCAGACTGACCTTCTTCTCGCTCACGGATGAGCCTTCCTTCGCGTGTGCCGTAGGCGGAACAAATTCCTCCGCAACTTACGGCAGCACCCGGTGGAACCACCCAATTCTTGGGATTAGTCAGGTGACTTGACCGATCGTCAGTACGAATCAGCACAGTGCCACCGCCAGTCGGGACGAGATGCCGGCACCGGCCAGCGAGGCGGCCGTCTCCCGGGGAACGGAGAGCACGACGAGCGCGCCGTCCCCCGCGGCGCCGTCCGTCGGGGCCCGCGGTACGTCCGCCACCCGAGCGCCCTTCGCCAGGACCCGGACGGCTGCTCCGGGGCCGCCCTCACCGGCGGCGATCACGTCGACGCGGTCGCCGGGCCGCAGCAACCGCACCGCCCCCGCGTCCGCGATCCGTACCGGCGCGGACACCAACCGGGCCACCGGCCGCCGTACTTGCCCGGGAACCGCGCCGCTTGCGCCGCCCGCCCCGCCCGCGCCGACCCCGTACGCCGTGTCGCCGCCCGCCCCCGCGCCGGTACCGCCCAGCCCCGTGGCGGCCAGCGCGGCAGCGGTCAGGGCCAGTCCGGCCGCCAGGGCCCGCCGCTGCCGCCACACCGCCCGCCGCAGCCCGCGCCCGCCCCCGCCACGCACCCGTAACGGCTCGAACGCGGGCACCCCGCAGGGCGGTGGAGCCGACGCCGGGGGCAGCGCATGAGGCGACGCGTGGGGCGGCGGGGGCGAAGCGGAGGCCCGGAACGGCGCGGACGGCGGCACGGGAGGCGAGCCGGGCGACGCGCCGGAGGGTGCCGTGCGCGACGGCGTGAGCGGGGGGAACAGGGGCGACGGAGGCATGGTCGACACCACCTCGGACGAAGGGATCTCGTACGGACACCCCTCACGATCCACCGTTCGCGAGCTTCCCGCCGGAGCCTGTGGACGGCCACGGCGCTGTGGACAACTCCGTCCCCCACACACGCCGCAACCGCCACACCGCGAAAGTCAGGGAAACCCGAAAGTCAGGGAAGCCCAAAGGCCCGGAAGCCCGGAAGCCCGAAGGTCAGGAAGCCCAAAGGCCCGGAAGTCCAAAGGCCCGAAGGCCCGGAAGTCAGGGAAGCTCGATTCCCGTATCGAGTCCGTCCAGCGCGTGCGAGCACGGGCAGTCCCGGTCAGCCTCCGCGGGCAGCGCGGCCACCACGTCGAAGAGCACCGCGCGCAGCCGGTCCACATTGGCGGCGAACACCTGCAGGACCTCCGCGTGCGAGACGCCCTCACCGGCCTCCGCGCCCGCGTCCAGGTCCGTCACCAGGGTCGTCGTCGTGTAGCAGAGGCCCAGTTCCCGGGCGAGGACGGCCTCCGGGTGACCGGTCATGCCGACCACCGACCAGCCCATCGCCGCATGCCAGCGCGACTCCGCCCGGGTCGAGAAGCGCGGCCCCTCGACGACCACCAGGGTCCCGCCGTCCACCGGCTCCCAGCCCTTCGCCCGCGCCGCCGCCAGCGCCGCCCGGCGCCCCTCGGGGCAGTACGGGTCGGCGAAGCCCAGGTGGACCACGTTCGGCTGCGCGCCGTCCGTCCGGATCTCCCCGTCGTAGTACGTCTGCTTGCGGGTTCTGGTGCGGTCCACCAGCTGGTCGGGGACGAGCAGGGTGCCCGGTCCGTACTCCGGGCGCAGGCCGCCCACCGCGCACGGGCCGAGCACCTGGCGCACGCCGACGGAGCGCAGCGCCCACAGGTTGGCCCGGTAGTTGATGCGGTGCGGCGGCAGGTGGTGGCCCCGCCCGTGGCGCGGCAGGAAGGCGACCCGGCGGCCGCCCACCTCGCCGAGGAAGAGGGAGTCGCTCGGCTGTCCGTACGGGGTGTCCACACGCACCTCCGTGACGTCCTCCAGGAAGGAGTACAAGCCCGAGCCGCCGATGACACCGATCTCTGCGTTCGCCATGCGCTCACAGTAGCGGCGCGGGAAAACGCGCAGGACCCCGCCGAGGTGTCGGCAGGGCCCTGATGGAAGCGTGGAGGTGCGGAGCGGTCCGGCCCGGGCGGCCGGAGTGCCACTCGCCGAGGACTCAGGCGGCCGAGGTGCCGCTCGTCGAGGACGAGGAGGACGAGGAGGTCGACGCCGCGGAGGACGTGGACGACTTCGAGTCGGACCCCTTCGAGGACGACGAGGAGTCGGCCGAGGCGGAACCGGACGACTTCGCCGAGGACGACGCCGGCGTGCTGCTCGACGAGGAGCCGCGGCTGTCGTTCCGGTAGAAACCGGAGCCCTTGAAGACGATGCCGACCGCCGAGAACACCTTCTTCAGGCGTCCGTTGCAGCTCGGGCACACGGTGAGGGCGTCATCGGTGAACTTCTGCACCGCCTCGAGGCCCTCGCCACATTCGGTGCACTGGTACTGATAGGTCGGCACTTGCTCCTCCTGGCACTCTGACTCAATGAGTGCTAACGACGCTCCATAGTGACGTATTCCGCTGCGTCAGTCCACCGTGACCGGCTTCCGGTGACCGATACCACGTGCCACGGTCCGTCCCGGAGCGGTGGGTGAGAGCCGTGAACGCAGGGTCATCAGGGTGATCAGCGCCAGTACGGTGCCCACCAGCGGGACCAGGAATCCGGTCGAGGCCCCGTGGGCGTCCGCGAGCCGTCCGGCGACCGTCACCGCGGCCGCCTGGCCGAGCGCGACCGAGCCCGTCAGCCAGGTGAACGCCTCGGTCCGGGCGGAGCCCGGCACCAGGGCCTCGACCAGGGTGTATCCGCTGATCAGGGCCGGTGCGATGGACAACCCGACCAGCAGGCCGAGTCCGGCGAGCAGGGGCACCGAGTGCATCGCCCACAGACCGGACGCGGTCAGGGTCAGCGCCGTGTACCCGACGAGCAGGCGCCGTCGCGGGCCGCTCTTCCAGGCGATGGCCCCGCAGGCGATTCCGGCCAGCATGTTGCCGGCCGCGAAGACGCCGTACAGCAGGCCGTTCACGCCGGGGCGGCCGACCTCCTCGGCGAAGGCGGTCAGCGAGACCTGCATGCCGCCGAAGACGGCGCCGATCCCGAGGAAGGCCACCGCGAGCACCCGTACGCCGGGGACGGACAGGGCGGAGGAGTGCCGCCGGTCCGCGCCGGACGGGGCGGTGCGCACCGCGGGCTGGGTGCGGTGCTGGGCGGCGAAGACCAGCCCGCCGACCAGCGTCAGCGCGGCCTCGGTGGCCAGGCCGGCCGCCGGGTGCACGCCCGTGCACAGCGCGGTGGCGAGCACCGGTCCGATGACGAAGGTGAACTCGTCCGTCACCGATTCGAAGGCGGCCGCGGTGGACAGCAGCGGCGATGCCTCGCGGCCGGGTGCCGCACCCAGTACGGCCGCCCAGCGGGCCCGCACCATCGGGCCGACCTGCGGGACGGACGCGCCCGTGGGCACGGCCGCCGCGAACAGCGCCCACAGGGGCGCGTCCGCCAGCGCGAGGGCCGTCAGTGCCGACACCGAAGCGGCGTGCACCAGGACGCCGGGCAGCAGCACGGCGCGCTGGCCGAAGCGGTCGGCGAGCTTGCCGGTCTGCGGTGCGAACAGGGCCATGGCGACACCGGTCACGGCGGCGACGGCGCCCGCGCTGCCGTACGAGCCGGTGGTGTGCTGGACAAGCAGGACGATGCCGATGGTCAGCATCGCGAAGGGCTGCCGTGCGGCGAAGCCCGGAAGGAGAAAAGTCCACGCACCCGGGGTGCGCAGCAACTGCCCGTAGCCGGGGCGGTCGGAGACCGTGGACGCCACGGTCCATGCCTTTCTGCCGCCTGGTGGCCGTACTCCCGCGGACGGGCCCGGACGGATGGTGCGGGCTCGTGCGGATGCGGCCGAGAGCTGTCCTCTTCGCGCGGAACTGCGGTAGATGCCGGGCGCTCAGCAGGGGCGGAGGACGCCACGACCGCCATACGGTCGCGCCAGCTCTGCGTCAGGCAGAGTTGGTCGTTCAGATTTCCTTCAGGATACAGGCATTTGTCCCTGCCTGCCTGTGATTGTGTGCCGGGCCACCCATCCCCACGTGCGAAGACGTACCTCAGCGGTGCGCCTTCGGGCCGCCGGTCCTGCCGAGCCTGGTCATGGCCTTCAGCGCGTGCGCCACCTCGTGCCGCCGGTCCTGCTTCGGATGCGACGCCGCCGGGCTCTCGCCGTCCTTGGCGCCGGTGCCCAGCCAGCCCGCGAGCTTGCCGCCCTCGCCGACCGCGCGCAACCGTTCCTCCGCCGCGTCGCGCACCGGGTCGGTGGTGACCACCAGCAGCTCGTCGCCGCGCCGCAGCACGGTCGACGGCGCCGGTACGAAGCTCTTTCCGTCCCGTACGACCAGGGTGACCGCGGCCCCGGCGGGCAGCCGCAGCTCCCCGACCTCCACGCCGTGCATCTTCGAGCCGCCGGGGATCGCCACCGACAGCAGATGGCCGCGCAGCCGCTCCAGCGGCGCCGACTCGATGCCCAGGTCGGCCGTCTCGGACGGGTCCTCGGCGATCTTCAGGGCCTTCGCCAGCCAGGGCAGGGTCGGCCCCTGGATGAGGGTGTAGACGACGACGAGGACGAAGACGATGTTGAAGACGCGGGTGGAGCCCTCGATCCCGGAGACCATCGGGATGGTCGCCAGGATGATGGGCACGGCCCCGCGCAGCCCCGCCCAGGACATGAGGGCCTTCTCCTGCCAGGGCAGCCGGAACGGCAGCAGCGAGATGAAGACCTCCAGCGGGCGGGCCACCACGGTCAGCACCAGGCCCACGACGACGGCGGGCCAGAAGTCGTCGATCAGGTCGTGCGGGGTGACCAGCAGGCCGAGCAGGACGAACATGCCGATCTGGGCCAGCCAGCCGAGCCCGTCGGCGAAGCCGCGGGTGGCGGGCCAGTGCGGCAGCTTGGCGTTGCCGAGGATCATCGCGGCCAGGTAGACGGCGAGGAAGCCGCTGCCGTGGACCAGGGCGCCCGCGGCGTACGCGCTGACCGCGATCGCCATCACGGCGATCGGGTAGAGGCCGGACGCGGGCAGCGCCACATGGCGCAGGCCGAACGAACCGAGCCAGCCGACGGCGATGCCCACGGCGGCGCCGATGGCCAGCTCCAGGGCTATCTCCCCGACCAGTACGTACCAGCTGTCCACCGGGCCCCTGGTGGAGAAGGCCACCACCAGGATCACCACGGGGGCGTCGTTGAAGCCGGACTCGGCCTCCAGCACGCCGGTGACCCGGGCGGGCAGCGGCACCTTGCGCAGTACGGAGAAGACCGCGGCGGCGTCCGTCGACGAGACGACCGCACCGATGATCAGTGCCTGCCGCCAGTCGAGACCGACCAGGTAGTGCGCCCCGGCCGCCGTGACGCCCACGCTCACCGCGACGCCGACCAGCGAGAGCATCGCCGCGGCGGGCAGCGCGGGCCTGATCTCTTTCCACTTGGTGCCCAGACCGCCCTCGGCGAGGATCACGACCAGCGCGGCATAGCCGATGACCTGGGTCAGTTCGGCGTTGTCGAACTTGACGTCGAAGATGCCGTCCTGCCCCATGACGACCCCGATGCCGAGGTACAGGAGCAGGCTGGGGAGCCCGCTGCGCGAGGAGACGCGCACCGCCGCCACCGCGACGAGCAGTACGAGTGAGCAGACGAGCAGGAGTTCGTTGAGCGTGTGGACAGTCAGTGCCGTTCCTTCCCCGCGTGCGTCTGCCGAGCCGAACGATTCGTACGAAACGACCGGATCGGGCCGGTCGAGCCTCGGTATCGGCCAAGAGCGGCCGGTACTTCGTTACCTTACCTAATCTTTAACGCTTTCTTGACGCGGTCGAGCGTCCGTACGATCACTACTCAATTCGAGCCATCCCGATACCGCGTCGGAGCCGCCGGGCCGCTGCGCCTATGGTTGCTCCTGCACTCCCAGGACCACCTGCCCCTCGAAGGACAGCGATGCCCGCCAACACAACCGCCTCTTCCGGCTCCACCGGGTCCGCCGGTGCGAAGACCGGCAGGAAGAAGGGGCGACGCGCCCGCCTGATCGTGCTCGTTCTGGTGCTGGCGCTCGTCGCGGGTATCGGTTACGGCGCGTACTGGTCCGTGTCGACCGTGCGGGCCTCGTACCCGCAGACGACCGGCTCGATCAAGATCGACGGCCTCGAAGGCACGGTCGACGTCAAACGCGACAGCTACGGCATCCCGCAGCTGTACGCGGACTCCGACGCCGACCTCTTCCGCGCCCAGGGCTTCGTCCACGCGCAGGACCGCTTCTGGGAGATGGACGTCCGCCGTCACATGACCGCGGGCCGGCTCTCCGAGATGTTCGGCTCCGGGCAGGTCGAGACGGACTCCTTCCTGCGCACGCTGGGCTGGCGCAAGGTCGCGCAGGAGGAGTACGACACGGTCCTGTCCGAGGAGACCAAGAAGAACCTCCAGTCGTACGCGGACGGTGTGAACGCCTACCTGGAGGGGCGGGACGGCAAGGACATCTCCGTCGAGTACGCGGCCCTCGGCTTCACCAACGACTACAAGCCGGGCAAGTGGACGCCGGTCGACTCCGTCGCCTGGCTCAAGGCCATGGCCTGGGACCTGCGCGGCAACATGCAGGACGAGATCGACCGCTCGCTGATGGGCACCAGGCTGGACGCGAAGCAGGTCCAGGACCTGTACCCGGCCTACCCGTACGACAAGAACGAGCCGATCGTCGACCAGGGCGCGATCTCCCCGGTCACCGGGAAGTTCGACCCGGCCGCGACGCCGTCCGACGACATCGGCGGCGCGGACACCGCGCAGGGCGCCACCGCGGGTCTGAACACCCAGCTCGCCTCGCTCTCCGACACCCTCGACCAGATCCCGGCGCTGCTCGGCCCGAACGGCAACGGCATCGGGTCCAACTCCTGGGTGGTCTCCGGCAAGTACACGACCACGGGCAAGCCGCTGCTCGCCAACGACCCGCACCTGGCCCCGCAGCTGCCCTCGCTCTGGTACCAGATGGGGCTGCACTGCCGCGAGATCAGCACCACGTGCCAGTACGACACCGCCGGTTACAGCTTCTCCGGGATGCCCGGCGTGATCATCGGTCACAACCAGGACATCGCCTGGGGCTTCACCAACCTCGGCGCGGACGTCACCGACCTCTTCCTGGAGAAGGTCTCCGCCGACGGCTACCTGTACGACGGCAAGACCAAGCCCTTCACCGTCCGCGACGAGACCATCAAGGTCGCGGGCGGCAAGGACCGGACGATCACCATCCGCGAGACGAACAACGGCCCGCTGGTCTCCGACCGCAGCAGCGAACTGGAGAAGGTCGGCCAGAAGGCCCCCGTCACCAACGAGGCCCCGGACCGGGCCGAGGGCTACGCGGTCGCCCTGAAGTGGACCGCGCTGGAGCCCGGCCACTCCATGGACGCCGTCTTCGAGCTGAACCGGGCCAAGGACTTCGACTCCTTCCGCAAGGCGGCCGAGCACTTCGAGGTCCCCTCGCAGAACCTCATCTACGCCGACACCGACGGCAACATCGGCTACCAGGCGCCGGGGAGGATCCCGGTCCGCCTGGAGGGCGACGGCACGATGCCCAGCCCCGGCTGGTCCTCGAAGTACGGCTGGAAGAAGGAGCCGATCCCGTTCGACGAGCTGCCCTACGAGTACAACCCGAAGCGCGGCTACATCGTCACCGCCAACCAGGCCGTCATCGACGAGAAGAAGTACCCCCACCTGCTCACCAAGGACTGGGGCTACGGCAGCCGCAGCCAGCGGATCAACGACCTCGTCCGGGCGAAGCTCAAGGACGGGGGGAAGATCTCGACCGAAGACATGCAGAAGATGCAGATGGACAACACCAGCGAGATCGCCGCGAAGCTGGTGCCCGAGCTGATGAAGATCAACGTCTCGGACAAGAGCGTCCGTGAGGCGCAGAAGCTGCTGGAGGGCTGGGACTACACCCAGGAGTCCGACTCGGCCGCGGCGGCGTACTTCAACGCGGTCTGGCGCAACATCCTCAAGCTGGCCTTCGGCAACAAGCTCCCCAAGGAGCTGCGGGTCGAGGGCGAGTGCCTCAACGTTCCCCGGGCGGGCGACTCCGGTCCGGTCGACGAGCAGAACAAGCTGGTGCGCGAGTGCGGCCAGCGCGCCGCGGACTCGGCGCAGCCGGACGGCGGCGACCGCTGGTACCAGGTGGTCATCAACCTGCTGGACGACCAGGACAGCGACTGGTGGAAGACGCCGAAGAGCGGCCGGGACCTGGCGACGGAGAACCGTGACGAGCTCTTCGCCCGCGCCCTGGAGGACGCCCGCTGGGAGCTGACCGCCAAGCTCGGCAAGGACATCAGCACCTGGAGCTGGGGCCGGCTGCACCAGCTGACGCTGAAGAACCAGACCCTCGGTACCGAGGGCCCCGGTCTGCTCCAGCGGGCCCTCAACCGCGGCCCGTGGGACCTCGGCGGCGGCGAGGCCGCGGTCAACGCCACCGGCTGGAACGCGGCGGGCGGCTACGAGGTCGTCTGGGTGCCGTCGATGCGCATGGTGGTCAACGTGGGGGACTGGGACAAGTCCCGCTGGATCAACCTCACCGGCGCCTCCGGGCACGCGTTCAGCGCGCACTACACCGACCAGACCGAGAAGTGGGTCAACGGCGAACTGCTCGACTGGTCCTTCGGCACGAACGCCGTGTCCAAGTCGACGGTCGACAGTCTGCGGCTCAAGCCGTAGGACGCATCCGCGAAGCCCCCGGGCGGCCCTCGGAGCTCTCAGGAGCTTCCGGAGGCCGCCCGGGGCCGTTCCCGGGGCTTCCGGGGCCTCCGGAGGCCCACGGAGCCGCTCGGGGTGCGCTCAGGGCTCCACCGGGTCCGCCCGGTGGACCGCGGCCGGTGTCACCGCCACGTCCACGGGGCGGTCGTGCGGTTCCTCCGGAACCCTTGCGACCACCTCGTCGTCGTACAGCAGGACCACCAGCGCCGGATGCGCGCCGGCCGCGGCGAGCCGGGCCAGCACCCGGTCGTAGCTGCCGCCGCCGCGTCCCAGCCGCATCCCGCGCCCGTCCACCGCGAGCCCCGGCAGCAGGACCGCGTCGGCCTCCAGGACCGCGTCCGGGCCGAGGCGCTCCCCGGCGGGCTCCAGCAGCCCGCGACCGGCCCGGACGAGCCGCGCGGCACCCTCGTACGGGGCCCAGTCCAGGTCGTTGTCGGGGAGCAGTACCGGCAGCAGCACCCGCACGCCCCGCGCGCGCAGGGCGTCCAGCAGGGCGCGGGTGCCCGGTTCGCCGCCCACCGAGACGTACGCGGCGACGGTGCGGGCCCCGGACAGCTCCGGCAGATCCAGGGCGCGCCGGGACAGAACCGCCGCGGAGTTCTCCACGTCCTCCTTGGTCAGAAGGCGTCGCGCGGCCAGCAGTTCATGTCGGAGAAGTGCCTTTTCGGGCGGATTTGCACTCAAGGAACACCTGTGAATCACTCGAATATGCCTATAGGCGTACAAAGTTAACCGGAAACTCATCTTTCACTCATGCGGGGCGGTTATCGTTCTGCGCATGACTCAGTCGCCCCCCAGGATCAGCAAGGCTGTCATTCCGGCCGCGGGACTCGGCACCCGCTTCCTGCCGGCCACCAAAGCCACTCCCAAGGAGATGCTGCCTGTCGTCGACAAGCCGGCCATCCAGTACGTCGTCGAGGAGGCGGTGACCGCCGGTCTCTCCGACGTGCTGATGGTCACCGGACGCAACAAGCGTCCTCTCGAGGACCACTTCGACCGCAATTACGAGCTGGAGTCCGCGCTCACCCGCAAGGGAGACGCCGAACGGCTCAAGAAGGTCCAGGAGTCGAGCGACCTGGCCACCATCCACTACGTCCGGCAGGGCGACCCGCGCGGCCTGGGGCACGCGGTGCTGTGCGCCGCGCCGCACGTGGGGGACCAGCCGTTCGCGGTCCTCCTCGGCGACGACCTGATCGACCCGCGCGACCCGCTGCTGGCCCGCATGGTCGAGATCCAGGAGCGCGAGGGCGGCAGCGTCGTCGCGCTGATGGAGGTCGCGCCGGAGCAGATCCACATGTACGGCTGCGCCGCCGCCGAGCCCACCGCCGAGGGCGATGTGGTGCGCGTCACGGGCCTGGTCGAGAAGCCCGAGGCGCACGAGGCCCCCAGCAACCTCGCCATCATCGGCCGCTACGTCCTGGACCCCGCCGTCTTCGACATACTGCGCAGGACCGAACCGGGCCGCGGCGGCGAGATCCAGCTCACCGACGCCCTCCAGCTGCTCGCCGAGGACGAGAAGGTCGGCGGCCCCGTGCACGGCGTCGTCTTCAAGGGCCGTCGCTATGACACCGGCGACCGAAGCGATTACCTCCGTGCCATTGTCAGACTCGCGTGCGAACGTGAGGACCTGGGTCCGGATTTCAGGACCTGGCTTCGCGGTTACGTCACGGAGGAGATGTAGCACCTTGAGCAACACGATGTGGTCGGTGGACGAGCACCTGGCAGACATTCTCGAAGCGGTGCATCCGCTCGAACCCATCGAGTTGCAGCTGCACGATGCCCAGGGCTGCGTCCTCGTCGAGGACGTCATGGTGGAAATCGCCCTGCCGCCCTTCGACAACAGCTCGATGGACGGGTACGCGGTCCGGGTCGCCGACGTCGAGGGCGCCGACGAGGAGTTCCCCGCGGTGCTCACGGTCATCGGTGACGTCGCGGCCGGGAGCGACGGGCTGCCCGAGGGCCGCAGCGTCGGCCCCGGCGAGGCCGCCCGCATCATGACCGGTGCCCCGCTGCCGGCCGGTGCCGAGGCCGTGGTCCCGGTCGAGTGGACCGACGGGGGCACGGGCGCCGGCCCCGCCGACACCATGCGCGCCCACCGGGACGCCCCGCAGGACGCGGGCGGCGAGGTCCGGGTGCACCGCCCCGTCGAGGCCCGTGCCCACGTCCGGGCCCGCGGCAGCGACGTGAAGCCGGGCGATCTGGCGCTGAGGGCCGGGTCGGTGATCGGCCCGCCGCAGATCGGGCTGCTCGCCGCGATCGGCCGCGCGACGGTGAAGGTGCGGCCCCGGCCGCGCGTCGTCGTCATCTCCACCGGCAGCGAACTGGTGCAGCCCGGCGAGGAGCTGGCCCCCGGCCGGATCTACGACTCGAACAGCTTCGCGCTCACGGCCGCGGCCAGGGACGCCGGGGCGATCGCCTACCGGGTCGGCGCCGTCACCGACGACGCCGACACCCTGCGCGCCACGATCGAGGACCAGCTGATCCGCGCCGACATCGTCGTCACCACCGGCGGCGTCAGCGTCGGCGCGTACGACGTCGTCAAGGAGGCCCTGTCCTCGGTGGGCGACGAGGACGAGGCGGGCAGCGGCATCGACTTCCGCAAGCTCGCCATGCAGCCGGGCAAGCCGCAGGGCTTCGGCTCGATCGGCCCCGACCACACCCCGCTGCTGGCGCTCCCGGGCAACCCCGTCTCCTCGTACGTCTCCTTCGAGCTGTTCGTACGGCCCGCGATCCGGGCCCTGATGGGCCTTTCGGACGTGAACCGCCCCACCGTCCGGGCCGCCCTCGACGTCGGGAAGGCGCTGACCTCCCCGGCCGGCCGCCGCCAGTTCCTGCGCGGCACGTACGACGAGGAGGCCGGCACGGTCGCCCCCGTCGGCGGTGCCGGTTCGCACCTGATCGCCGCGCTCGCCCGCGCGGACGTGCTCATCGTGCTGCCCGAGGACGTCACCTCCGCCGAGCCCGGTACGGACGTCGAGGTGGTCCTGCTCCGCTGATTCCCGGGCGGTGGCGGTACGGTGTCTGCCGCTGTGCCTTCCCGGGGAACACCTCCCGGGGCCCCGGGCCCGCACCCCGGTGCGGGCCGCGCGGGGAACGGCGCCCTACCGCGAGGCGGAGTGAGTGAGTACGCAGAACAGGCTGACGCACATCGACGAGGCGGGCGCGGCCCGGATGGTCGACGTCTCCGAGAAGGACGTCACCGCGCGGACGGCTCGTGCGAGCGGCCGGGTGCTCGTCTCGCCGCGCGTGGTCGAGCTGCTGCGCGGCGAGGGGGTCCCCAAGGGCGACGCCCTCGCCACCGCCAGGATCGCCGGGATCATGGGGGCCAAGCGCACCCCCGACCTGATCCCGCTCTGCCACCCGCTCGCCGTCTCCGGCGTGAAGGTCGATCTGGGCGTCGCGGACGACGCGGTGGAGATCACGGCCACGGTGAGGACCACGGACCGCACCGGCGTCGAGATGGAGGCCCTGACCGCCGTCTCGGTCGCCGCGCTCACCGTGATCGACATGGTCAAGGCGGTCGACAAGGCCGCGGTCATCACGGACGTACGGGTCGAGTCGAAGACCGGCGGCAAGTCCGGCGAGTACCGGCGCACCGGGTCGGACACCGGGGCGGACGGAGCGCACGAGCAGGCCGGAGCGGACGCGTGACGGCGCCCGGACCGGGACACCCGGACGACAACACCCCTCCGGACGGCGCCGCTTCGGACGGGGCCCCGCTGGGCGGTGCCCTGACCGCCCCGTACGCCGCCCTCGTCGTCACCGCCTCCAACCGGGCCTCGGCCGGTGTCTACGCGGACAGGGGCGGCCCGATCGTCGCCGAGGCGCTCGGCCGGCTCGGCTTCGCCGTGGACGGGCCGCAGGTGGTGCCCGACGGCGACCCGGTCGAGCAGGCCCTGCGCTTCGCCGTGACCGCCGGGTACGACGTCGTCGTCACCACCGGCGGCACCGGCATCTCGCCCACCGACCGCACCCCCGAGGCCACCCGCCGCGTCCTCGACCGCGAGATCCCCGGCATCCCCGAGGCGATCCGGGCCGAGGGCCGCGACAAGGTCCCCACCGCAGCGCTCTCCCGGGGCCTCGCGGGCGTCGCCGACGGCACGCTCATCGTGAACCTGCCGGGCTCCACCGGCGGGGTGCGCGACGGCCTCGCCGTCCTCGAACGCCTCCTGGTGCACGCCGTCGACCAACTGCGCGGCGGCGACCACCCCCGACCCGGGAGCCCGAGCTGAACGTCTCGACCTGGCCGGTGGTCCTCGGCGACGGCGACGTCGTCCTGCGCCCGATCAAGCTGCGCGACCAGCGCGTGTGGCGCGAGGTCAACCGGCGCAACCGCGAGTGGCTGCGCCCCTGGGAGGCGACCGTGCCGCCGCCGGCCCCGGGCGGCCCGGTGGCCCGGCGTCCCACGTACCGTCAGATGATCCGGCACCTGCGCGCCGAGGCCAACGCGGGCCGGATGCTGCCCTTCGCCATCGAGTACCGGGGCCGCCTGGTGGGCCAGTTGACGGTCGCCGGGATCACCTGGGGATCGATGTGCTCGGGCCACGTCGGCTACTGGGTCGACCAGGACGTGGCCGGGCGGGGCGTGATGCCGACGGCGGTCGCCCTGGTCGTCGACCACTGCTTCCGCACGGTCGGACTGCACCGCATCGAGGTGTGCATTCGGCCGGAGAACGGGCCCAGCAGAAGGGTCGTCGAGAAACTGGGATTCCGCGAAGAGGGACTGCGTCCGCGATATCTCCACATCGACGGCGCCTGGCGCGACCACCTCATCTACGCGCTCACCGCGGAGGAAGTGCCCGAGGGGATGCTCCGTCGCTGGCACCGGAAACGACCTGGAACACCACGGGAAATAAAATAAGTGTTCGATATTGGCCGACAGTTGGAGTCACCGATCGGACATCGGGCGCGCACAAACCTCCACGGTCGGTCCGAACAATCACAAAAAAACTCCTTGATATCAGCCGGATCGTGCGACACACCGGTCCAATTGGCGGATGCCTCCGCGCAAACCCCTCTACGGTGTGAGATGTGAGCAGCAGCGGCCTCATCTACGCAGTCATCGTCGGGGCCTGGGCCGCCTACTTGGTGCCGATGTGGCTCCGCAGGCAGGACGAGCTCAACGAAGCCCGTCCGACGGAACGCTTCAGCACCGCCATCCGGCTGCTGTCCGGACGGGCGGGGATGGAGCGCCGGTACGCCAAGGAGTTGCGGGAGCGCACGGCCGAGGAGGCGGAGCCCGACGTCGACCCGGACGCAGAAACGGACCGATTGGAATCCGTGGACGTCCGGGCCTTCGCCGCGCCCGACGCGCATACCGAGGCACGGGTGCACGACCCGGCGCGTGCGCCCGAGCACGCGGCCGGGAAGCGCCCCGAGCCGGTCCCCGCGCGGCGCGCCCGCCCGCGCCCGGGGGCGACGGACGCCGAGCGCGTCCGGCGGGCCCAGCGCCTCCAGGTCCTCGCGCGCCGTCGGCGCACCACCGTGGTCCTCTTCCTGGCCTTCACCCTCGGCGCGGTCGTGGCGGCGGTCGGCGGTCTCCACTTCCTGTGGGCACCCGCGGTCCCGGCCGTGCTGCTGAGCGCGTACATCGTGCATCTGCGGACCCAGGAGCGGCGCCGGTTCGCCTTCACCATGGACCGGCGACGGGCGGAGGTGGCGGCGCAGCACCTGCGTGAGAACCGTCACCGCGGCCACCAGCCGGCCGCGGCGACGGCCCCCGTCGAACCCGACGAGGAGCCCGAGGCGCGCCACCCCGAGCCGGAGCCCGCGCCCGCGGTCTCCCCGCAGGAGGCCGGCCGCCGCGCCCTGGTCGAGCAGACGGACCACGCGGAGTGGGTCGACCAGCAGCGCGAGCGCGGCCGGGCCCAGGGCGACAGCTGGGAGCCGGTCCCGGTCCCGCTGCCGACCTACGTCACGGCCCCGGTCGCCCCGCGCGCCACGGGCGGCGTCGAGGTCGGCAACCCGGAGACCTGGAGCGCGGCCCGCTCCAGCGCCGCGGAGCCCAGCCAGACGGGCACCTCGCACCCCACCACGCCCCCCGTCGAACCGGCGCCCCGCCAGCGCACCAACCAGTCCCGCCGCAGCCGCGACCGCGGCCGGACCCCGCTCTTCGACCAGTACGAGGACGGGGAGCGGCCCCGTGCCGCCAACGAATGAACCCGCTCCCGGCCCGGCCGCGACACCGACTCGGCTGACCAGCACGGACCGGATTTCCGAGCACCCCATCAGGGGTGCTAGAGTTTCACTCGTTGCAAGGGCCTGTGGCGCAGTCTGGTAGCGCACCTCGTTCGCATCGAGGGGGTCTGGGGTTCAAATCCCCACAGGTCCACAACAACGCAAGAGCCCCTACCGGGTCACCCGGTAGGGGCTCTTCGGCGTTCCGGGCCGGGCGGGCGTGTCACCGGTTCCGCCCGGCCCCGGGGCGCGGGAGCGGCGGCGGGCTCAGTGGGCGGCGTCCAGGCGGGCCCGTTGGTCGGCCGTCAGTTCCAGGTCGACCGCCGCCAGGTTCTCCTTCAGCTGTGCCACCGACGACGCCCCGGCCAGCGGGACGATGGGCAGTCGGTTGCCGATCTGCCAGGCCAGGACGATCTGGTTGAGGCCGGCTCCGGTCTCGGCGGCGATCTCGCGCAGCACCGCGAGCCGGGCGGGGGTGCCGGGGTGGTCGTAGTCCTGGGGGACCGGCTTGTCGGGGCGGGTGTACGCGCCGGCGAGCAGCGGGGAGTACGCGACCAGGGTCAGCGCGGGTTCGGCGCGCAGGTAGCTGAGCAGTTCGGGTCCGGCGTGGCCGAGGCTGCCGTCCTCGAAGAGCGGGCTGGGGACGTCGTACCGGGGACGGAGGTGGCTGTGCTGGTACTGGAGCACCTCGTAGCCGGGCAGTCCGGCCGCCGCCGCGAGCGACCGGGCGCGCTCCACCCGCCAGACGGCGTGGTTGCTGGCGCCCAGCAGCCCGACCGTTCCCTCGGCGGTCAGCTCCCCGAACGCCTCGACGGTCTCGTGGAGCGGGACGGTCCGGTCCTCGATGTGCGCGTAGAGCAGGTCCAGCCGCTCCACCCCGAGCCGTTCCCGGCTGCGCTCGGCGGCCTCGCGGACCGCCTTCGCCGAGAGCCCTTCCGGGTTGTCGAGGAACCCGGTGCCGGGGGCCAGCGGCGCGGCGCCCAGCTTGGTGGCGATGACGATCTCGTCGCCGACGCCGCGGCTGCGCCGCCACTTCCCGAGCAGCCGTTCGCTCTGGCCGCCGAGGTCGTCGCCGACCCAGTAGGCGTAGTTGTCGGAGGTGTCGATGAAGGTGCCGCCCGCCTCGACGAAGTGGTCCAGGACGGCGAACGAGGTCTTCTCGTCGGTCACCGATCCGAAGAGCATCGCGCCGAGCGCGAGGACGCTCACCTCGCGACGGGTGGCGGGATCGGTTCCGATGGTGCGGTACTTCATGACTGTCCCCTCCGGTCGCGGCCGCCGTCGGTCGGTGGCCGCGATGAGGAGTGTGCTCGTTGAAGTGCACTCCAGGGCAAGGGCGTTGCGGCCGTGCCGGTGCGCGCGGGGGCGGAAAGGCGCGCGCATCGGGCCGCGAGGGCCGTTCCCGTGGGGCGTGGCGTCGGCCCCGGAGAGGGGTCGCCTACCCTGAACGCGTTCACCCGCTTTTCGCCCATGAATTCTCCGTTCCGAGAGGAGCGCCCCGTGACGGTCGGCAGGCCCGAGTCCCGGATCGATACCAGCAAGCCCCATCCCGCGCGCGTCTACGACTGGCTTCTGGGCGGCAAGGACAACTACCCCGTCGACCAGGAGGTGGCGGAGAAGCTGCCCGCGGAGGCGCGGGGCAACGCGGCACGGAACCGGGCCTTCATGCACCGGGCCTCCGCCTGGCTGGCGCGGTCCGGGGTCGACCAGTTCCTCGACATCGGCACCGGCATCCCCACCGAGCCCAATCTGCACCAGGTCGTCCAGGCCGTCGTGCCGAGCGCCCGGATCGTCTACGCGGACAACGACCCGATCGTCCTGCGCCACGCGGAGGCGCTGCTGGTCAGCACCGCCGAGGGTGCCACCGACTACATCCACGCGGATGTGCGGCGGCCGGAGACGATCCTCGAACGCGCCGCCGAACTGCTGGACTTCGACCGGCCGATCGCGCTGTCCCTGATCGCGCTGCTGCACTTCCTGCCGGACGACCAGGACCCGTACGGCATCACCCGCACCCTGGTCGACGCGCTGCCGTCGGGCAGCTTCCTGGTGCTCTCGCACGGTACGGCCGATCAGCACCCGGAGTTGAGGGAGAAGACCGAGTCCGCGTACCGGAAGGGGGCGATCCCGTTGCGGATGCGCACCCGGGGCGAGGTCGAGCCCTTCTTCGAGGGACTGGACCTCGTCGAGCCGGGCCTGGTCTTCGCCACGGAGTGGTACCGGCAGGCGCCCGCCCCGGTCCAGGAACGCAGCGGTTTCCACGTGGGTGTCGGCCGGGTGCGCTGAGCCGCGGGGGAACGCGTCCGGGGCGACGGGGGACGGGTTCCGGGTGACGGGCTCCGCACGGTGGTGTGTCCGGGGTCGACGAGTGCCGTGCGGTGCGGCGGTCCCGCCTTCGGGGGCGTGCGGGCGAGAAGGTGGACCGATGAGCGATCTGCGCGATGTCCTGGAGAAGCACACCGGCCCCGGCGCGGCGCCCGGAGCCGTCGCCCTGGTGGCCCGCGGCGACCGGGCGGCCGAGGTGGTGGCGGTCGGCACCGCGGACGTGGCCGGCGGGACCCCGATAGACCGGGACTCGATCTTCCGCATCGCGTCGATGACCAAGCCGATCGTCGCCGCGGCCGCCATGATGCTGGTCGACGACGGCCGGATGGCGCTGGACGACCCGGTCGGGACGTGGCTGCCGGAGTGGGCGGCGCCGAAGGTGCTCCGTACGCCGGCCTCCCCGGTCGACGACGTGGTTCCGGCGGTCAGGGCCGTCACCGTGGAGGACCTGCTCACCTTCCGGGCCGGGATCGGCTTCCCGGACGACTTCTCGCTGCCGGGGGTCGCGCCGCTGTTCGACGAGCTGAAGCAGGGTCCGCCGGAGCCGCAGTCCGTCCCCGGCCCGGACGAGTGGATGGCCGTCCTCTCCCGTATTCCGCTGCTCCACCAGCCGGGCGAGGGCTGGCTGTACAACACCTGCTCCGACATTCTCGGGGTGCTGATCGCCCGGGTCTCGGGCCGGTCGTTGCCCGACTTCCTGGCGGAGCGGCTGTTCGAGCCGCTGGGCATGGCGGACACCGGGTTCGCGGTCCCGGCCGACAGGATCGACCGGTTCACCGGTTGCTACCGGGCCGACCCGGAGGGCGGCGGTCTGCAGCTCTTCGACGCCCCCGACGGGCAGTGGAGCCGGCTGCCCGCGTTCCCGTCCGGGGCCGGCGGGCTGGTCTCGACCGCGGGCGACTGGTACGCCTTCGCCCGGATACTGATCGCGGACGGGATCGTGGAGGGGCGCACGGACGGGGACGCGGGCGGGAGCGCGGGCAGGGGTGCCGGCGGGCGCCGTCTGCTGTCCGCCGATTCGGTGCGGCGGATGACCACCGACCATCTGACCCGGGCGCAGCGCGACGGCGGCAGGCTGTTCCTGGGAGGGCAGGGCTGGGGCTACGGAGGCTCGGTCGACATCGCGGCCGTCGAATCGTGGAACGTCCCCGGGCGCTACGGCTGGGTGGGCGGCACCGGGACGGCGGGGTACCTCGTGCCCGCCACCGGGACCGTCACCGTCCTGCTGACCCAGCTCGCGGTGACCGGACCGGCCGCGGGCTCGTTCATGCAGGACTTCTGGCGGTACGCGGCCGAGGTCTGAGCCGGGAGGTCCGGGGCCGAGGGGCCGGAGGCCCGAAAGGGCCGGGGAGGAGAGAGGGCGTCAGCGCAGCGGCTTGGCGTAGCAGCGGCTGCTCCCGTACGTGCGGTAGTGGCCGAACTTCTCGCACGCGCCGTACCCGCTGGACGTGTACAGCGCGATCGCCTCGGGCTGCTGGTCCCCGGTCTCCAGCACCATGCGGGTGCGGCCCGCCGCCCGCGCGTCGTCCTCCAGGGCGGCCAGGATGCGGCGGGCCAGCCCGTTGCCACGGCCCTCGGGGATCACGAACATCCGCTTGAGCTCGGCGTCGCCGTCCGAGTAGCCCAGGTCGTTGTGGTCCTGGGCGCGCCAGCCGCCGGTGGCGACAGGGCGGTCCCGCTCGTCGTAGGCGATGAGGTACAGGCCGTTCGGCGGCCGGAACATCGATGCGTCGAGCGGTGTGACGTCGCCCTCGTCGCCGTACCGCTCGGCGTATTCGAGCTGCACCTGGTCATTGAGTTTGACGGCGTCCGGGTGGTCGAAGGGCCGAGGGTGAATATTCATACGTTGAATGGTACATGTATGCGAGCGGTCGATGTCGGTATCGTGCCGGAATGCTCACTGTCACCACGGTCAACGGATGCTGTATCCGGACCCCGGTGCATGGACTGAGCAGCCGGATATGAACCGACCGCTGTAGTAGGAGCATGTTTTGTACACAGTGACCACGGTCAATGTAAACGGGCTCCGTGCCGCCGCCAAGAAGGGCTTCGTCGAGTGGCTGGCCCGTACCGAAGCCGATGTGATCTGCCTGCAGGAGGTGCGGGCCGAGCCGCAGCAGCTCCCCGACGAGGTGCGCGACCCCGAGGGCTGGCACACCGTGCACGCACCGGCCGCCGCCAAGGGGCGGGCCGGTGTCTCCCTCTACACGCGACGGGCGCCCGAGCGGGTGCAGGTCGGGTTCGGCGGCTTCGGGATCGCCGGGAGCGAGGAGTTCGACACGAGCGGCCGTTACGTCGAGGTCGACCTGCCCGGCGTCACGGTCGCGAGCCTCTATCTGCCCTCCGGGGAGGTCGGCACGGAGAAGCAGGAGGAGAAGGAACGGTTCATGGCCGCGTTCCTGCCCTACCTGAAGGGGCTGAAGGAGCGTGCCGCCGCCGACGGGCGCGAGGTGGTCGTCTGCGGCGACTGGAACATCGCCCACAAGGAGGCCGACCTGAAGAACTGGAAGGCCAACAAGAAGAGCTCCGGCTTCCTCCCCGAGGAGCGGGAGTGGCTGACCCGGGTCCTCGACGAGGCCGGGTACGCCGACGTCGTACGGGAGCTGCACCCCGACGTGGAGGGGCCGTACTCCTGGTGGTCCTACCGGGGACGCGCCTTCGACAACGACACGGGCTGGCGGATCGACTACCAGATGGCCACGCCGGGGCTGGCCGCCCGCGCGGTGAAGGGCCTGGTCGAGCGGGCCGCCACGCACGGCGAGCGGTGGAGCGACCACGCGCCGGTGACGGTGGTGTTCGAGCACTGACCCCGGGCCCGCCCGGGTCCGGGCGCCGACCCAGGGGCGGCTCGGGCCCGAGCGCCGGCCCGGGTCCGTCCGGCCGCGGCGTCCCGCGCGCACTTCGACCGGAGCGCGCGCGGGACGCCGTTTCCTGTCCGGTCGACCGGTCCGTCCTGCCCTCCGGCACCGGGTTCCGGCACCGGGAACCCCGTGTGCAGGAAGGGCCGTACTGCCGGCGAAGGAGCCTGCCGTGTGCGCCCGGGGCGACGACAGGACGTCCGCCACCGCCCGGGGCCGGACGCCGGCCCGTGCGACACGCCGGGAGAGGGCGGCGAATACGGGATCGACGGCGTCGAGGAACCGAGCGCGCCGTATTGCTGCTGGGCGTCGTTCAACCTCTCCGTGGGGCCGAAGGCGCGCATCCGGGCCCCGGTGACGAGTTCGACGACTGGTCCGGGTGCTTCATTCCCGGCGAGCAGGTCTCGAAGCTCCGGGAAGCGTTCGGGAAACCGGAGTCGGCGTCGAGGGCCGACAAGAAGGGCGGATACGACAAGGACGCCGTGATCGCGGCCCATCAATGCCTGGAGGGCCTCATGAGCGGCTTCGGTCCGGTTCCTCTGCCCGCCCGCGACCCCGCCAAGTGGGAGGAGGAGAGCGGCAAATGGCGGCCGACGGATTTGCGGAGCCGCCCCGGGTGCCGTTGCCCCGGTCCGGGCCGGGGACTTCGAACGGTGGATCGTGCGAACAATAGATCGTGCGAACTGGAGGGCGTACGGGACGGTTTGATCAGGGCAGTATTCCGGTGTGCGATCAAGATCGAGGACGGGGGCCGGTGGCCCGGACCCCGTGGTGAGGGGCGCGGCCCCGGAGGAGCCGGACGCGACCCTCAGAGGGCGGGAGGCTGCGGCTGCTCCCCGGTGTTCTCCGGGCCTTCCGGGTTCTCCCGGTTCTCCCGGCGCAGTCGCCGGTCCAGCGCCATGGACAGTTCGGCGTCCATCACCGCCCGTGCCAGCGGCCGGAGTTGGGGCGGTTCGGCCTCGTCGCTGTGTTCCCGCAGGACGCTCACGAAGAGTTCCGCGAGCGCGTCCGCGTGCTCGCGGACCCGGCGCCCCGTCGAGAGCACCGTGGCGAGCGGTACGCCCTCCCGCACCAGCTCGGACGACACGTCCAGCAGGCGGCGGCTGATGTGGACGATCTCGTCGCCGTCGGTGGCGAGGTAGCCGAGGTCGAGGGCGGTGGCGAGGTTCTCGGTACTGGTCTCGCCCTGGAAGTAGTCCGCGAGCTGTTCGGGGGTGAGGCGGACCGGCGTCTCCTCGGTCGGCTCGCCCAGGCCCAGCACCTCGGCGACGTCCCGGCCGCTCTCGAAGGTGCGGGCCAGGTCGGCGATCCCGGTGAGGGTGTGGCCGCGTTCCAGCAGGCCCGTGATGGTGCGCAGCCGGGCCAGGTGGTGGTCGTCGTACCAGGCGATGCGCCCCTCCCTGCGGGGCGGCGAGATCAGTCCGCGCTCCCGGTAGAAACGCACGGTCCGCACGGGGATGCCGGCTTCCTTGGCCAGCTCCTCCATGCGGTATTCACGGTGCTCGCGTCCTTCAGCCACAGCCGAACCCTATGTTGTACCGCCGGTAACTTTCCCGCGCCGTACCCCTACCCATCGGTACGGAGCTGTTCTACTCTCCCAACAATGCCAGTGATTGCTGGCAGAGTCGTGTGACGTACCGCGGGAGGCGGCATCATGGCCCAGCACGAGCACGTACGGGTGGCGGTGATCGGATCCGGATTCGGGGGCCTCGGGGCCGCGGTCCGGCTGCGCCGCGAAGGCATGACCGACTTCGTCGTCCTGGAGCGGGCGGACTCCGTCGGCGGCACCTGGCGCGACAACAGCTATCCCGGCTGCGCCTGCGACGTACCGTCCCACCTCTACTCGTTCTCGTTCGCGCCCAACCCCGAGTGGCCGCGCACCTTCTCCGGGCAGAAGCACATCCGTGCCTACCTGGAGCACGTCGCGGACACCTTCGGGCTGCGCCCGCACCTCAGGTTCAACCATGAAGTAACGATCATGCGCTGGGACCGCGACGAGCTGCACTGGGTCATCGAGACGGCGAACGGGGCCACGATCACCGCCGATCTCGTCGTCTCCGCGAGCGGTCCGCTCTCCGACCCGAAGACGCCGGACATCCCCGGTCTCGCCGACTTCCCCGGCAAGGTCTTCCACTCGGCCCGCTGGGACCACGACGCCGACCTGGCGGGCAAGCGCGTCGCGATGGTCGGCACGGGCGCCTCCGCCATCCAGATCGTGCCCGCGATCCAGCCCGAGGTCGGCAGGCTGACGCTCTTCCAGCGCACCCCGCCCTGGGTCATGCCGCGCATGGACCGGAAGATCAGCGGCGCCGAGCGCTGGCTGCACCGCGCGGTCCCCGCCACCGGTACCGCCCGCCGCGGACTGCTCTGGGGCATACGGGAGTTGCAGGTCAGCGCCTTCACCAAGCACCCCGGCGAGCTGGGCCTGGTCGAGAAAATAGCCAAGGCCAACATGGCGCGGTCCATCAAGGACCCGGCGCTGCGCGCCAAGCTGACCCCCTCGTACCGCATCGGCTGCAAGCGCATCCTGCTCTCCAACACGTACTATCCGGCGCTCGCGCAGCCCAACGTGGACGTGGTCGCCTCCGGCCTGGCCGAGGTACGGGGTTCCACCGTCGTCGCATCGGACGGTACGGAGGCCGAGGTCGACGCGATCGTCTTCGGCACCGGCTTCCACGTCACCGACATGCCGATCGCCGAGCGGGTGGTGGGCGCGGACGGCATCACGCTCGCCGAGTCCTGGAAGGGCGGCGTGCAGTCGCTGCGCGGGGCGACCGTCTCGGGCTTCCCCAACTGGATGACGATCATCGGCCCCAACACCGGGCTCGGGAACTCCTCGATGATCCTGATGATCGAGTCCCAGCTGAACTACATGGCCGACTACCTGCGCCAGCTGAACGTGCTGGGCGGACGCGTCGCCCTCGACGCGCGGCCCTCGGCGCTCGGGGTGTGGAACCGCCGGGTCCAGGAACGGATGAAGCGCACGGTGTGGAACACCGGCGGCTGCAACAGCTGGTACCTGGACGCCGACGGGCGCAACACCACGGTCTGGCCGGGCACCACCGCCGAGTTCCGCAAGCTGACGCGTTCGGTGGACCTCTCGGAGTACGAGGTCGTACGGGCGCCGAAGCAGCCGGCCGAGCCGACCGTCGGGCGGCAGCACGACGCGCAGAAGCAGGCCGCGGGGAAGCCCATCGGGAAGGCTGCCGAAAAGGCCGCGGACGAGGCCACGGGCAAGTCCGCGGGCAAGGCCGTTGCCGAGGAGGTCGCGGGATGAGCCGATTGCTGCGACGCGACGACGCGCCGCCGGTGCCCGCGCGCGAGCTCACCGTCCGTTCCGCCGACGGTGCCCGCATCCACGTCGAGGTGCACGGCCCGGACGGGGCCCCCGCAGTGGTCCTCGCGCACGGCTGGACGTGCAGCACCCGCTTCTGGGACGCGCAGACCAGGGCCCTCGCGGCGGACCACCGGGTCGTCGTCTACGACCAGCGGGGCCACGGCGGTTCGCCGGCCGTCGACCGCGGCGGATACGGCACCGACGCCCTCGCCGACGACCTCGAAGCGGTACTGGCCGCCACCCTCGCACCGGGGGAGAAGGCCGTGCTCGCCGGGCACTCCATGGGCGGCATGACGATCATGGCCGCCGCGCGGCGCGCCGGACTGCGCGAGCACGCCGCCGCCGTGCTGCTGTGCAGCACCGGGAGTTCGCGGCTGGCCGCGGAGTCGGTCGTGGTGCCGATGCGGGCCGGGGCGGTACGGACCCGGCTGCACCGCGCGATCCTCGTGGCGTCGGCCCCGCTGGGACCGGTCACTCCGATTACCCGGCGGGTGCTCAAGTACGCCACGATGGGAGCGGGATCGGCCCCGGAGCGCGTGGAGACCTGCGCCCGGATCGTGCACGCGTGCCCGAGGAAGGCCAGGGCCGCCTGGGGACACGTGCTCGCGGACCTCGATCTCGACGCGGGCGTACGGGAGTTGCGGGTGCCCGCGGCGGTGATCGCGGGCACCGCGGACCGGCTGACACCGCTCGGGCACGCGCGGGCGATCGCGGCGGCGCTGCCCGAGGGCCTGGGGCTCACGGAGCTGACGGGGATGGGACACATGACGCCGGTGGAGGCGCCGGAGGCGGTCACGGAGCGGATCCGGGAACTCGTCGCCGTGTACCTCCCGGCGGGCGGGACGACAGCAACGGACACCGCGCACCCGGGCGCGGGCACGAGCGCGGACACGGACGGCACGGCCGAGAAGGAGGAGGTCGCATGAGCGGCAGGCGGAGTCTCGAAGGACAGGTCGTCGTCGTCACGGGCGCGGCGCGCGGCGTGGGCGAGCTGCTGGCCCGCAAGCTCTCGGCGCGCGGGGCGAAGCTCGCACTGGTGGGCCTGGAGCCGGATGAGCTGAAGAAGGTCTCCGAGCGGCTGCACGCGGAGAGCGACCACTGGTTCGCGGATGTCACCGACCACGAGGCGATGGCACGCGTCGCCCAGGAGGTGAAGGAGCGGTTCGGGAAGATCGACGTCGTCGTCGCCAACGCCGGTGTCGCGTCGGGCGGTCCGTTCGTCGACTCGGACCCCGACGCGTGGCGGCGGGTCATCGAGGTCAACCTGATCGGCGGCGCGGTGACGGGGCGGGCGTTCCTGCCGGTGCTGATGGAGAGCCGCGGGTACTTCCTCCAGATCGCCTCGCTCGCCGCGATGACCCCGGCGCCGATGATGACCGCGTACTGCGCGTCCAAATCGGGCGTGGAGGCGTTCGCCCACAGCCTGCGGGCCGAGGTCGGCTACCGCGGGGTGAAGGTCGGGGTCGGCTACCTCTCCTGGACCGACACAGACATGGTGCGGGGCGCGGACCAGGACGACGTGATGCGGGAGTTGCGGCAGCGGCTGCCCTGGCCGGCGAACCGCACCTATCCGCTGGGCCCCGCGGTCGACCGGATCGTGGCAGGCATCGAGCGCCGCTCCCCGCACGTGTACGCGCAGTGGTGGCTGCGCGGGATGCAGTCCGTGCGGGGCTACCTGCCCTCGGTGATAGGCGTCGTCGGCCAGCGGGAGGTCCGCAAGTTCGGGTCGCGGCTGGACGGCGTGAGCAAGGGGCTGGTGGGCGCCGGGGGTGCGGCGGACCAGGACGCGAGGGCGGCGCGCACGCAGAGTGACTGATCGACATGCGGTGGGTGCGGGGGGCTGCGACGCTGGACGAGGTCCTCACGGACCGTCCCCCACGCACCCACGAGGAGTGAACGGCATGGGCATCGCAGACCAGTTCAAGGACAAGGCGCAGCAGCTCGCCGACGAGGCGAAGCGGAAGACGGACGAGGGCCGGAAGGAGGGCCGCGAGCGGACGCAGGACGCGTCCGGGCGGGCCTCGGAGGTGTCGCGGCAGGGCCGTGACACGGCCCGGGACGCCGCGGACGACATCCGCGAGCGCCGCGACCGCTGACGCCGTTCCTGTCCTGATCGTCGGCGTGCCCGGTGACCACTGACGTCGTTCCGTGGTCGTCGTCCGTCGCTCCGTCGAGCCGAAGGGTGTGTCCGGGAGACCGGGCGCGCCCTTTCGGCATGCGTACGACAGGGCAGGGCGCGCCCCGTTTCCCTGCCTCCCCGTTTCCCGACTCCCGGCTTCCCCGACTCTTCGCTTCCCTGCTTCCCGCCCCCCCGCTTCCCGGGTCAGCCGGTGAAGCACTCGGGGCGGCTGCCCGGCACCTCCAGGCAGATCCGGGTGCCCGCGCCGCTGTCGCCCGCCGCCATCGGGGTGGCCAGGTACTGCCTGGTGCCATGGCCTCCCGCGGCCGTGGCCGTGACCTGCTGGGTGCGCCCGGTCGGCAGGGACAGCTCGACCCGGTCGCCCGGCCGCAGCCCCGTGGTGCGCACCCACAGGGTGCGGCACAGCGCGGCGTGGCGGAGTTCCAGGCGCCGCCCGCCGGACGCGATGTGGGTGGCGAGGGTGGTGATCATCCCGGCCCCGCCGCAACCCATGGCCACCGGGTTCCTGCCCTCGCAGCCGTCTGCCCTGCACCCGGGGTTGCGCACGGGCGGCTCCGTGACGGCCTGGGGCCGCCCGGCGCCCGGTTCCCCGCCGGGGCGGGCGGTCCCGGCGCCGAGGAGCGCGGTCCCGGCCAGCCCGGCCACCACCACTCCGACGACGGCCGCGGCCACCGTCCACCGCCGCACGCCCGCGCGGGTGGCGGAGGCGGACGGGGTGGCGGCGAGACGTTCCGGTCCGGCCCCCGCCGGTTCGTCCGGGGCCTTCGGCGCGGACACGGGCCGCGCCCGGCCGCTCCACTCGGCGTCCGCCAGTTCCCAGAGCGCCAGCAGCCGGCCGGACGGCGTCCCGGTGAGCGCGCACAGCGCCTCGACGGCCTGGCGGGGTGCGGGCTTCTTCCCGTTGAGGTACCGCTCCCAGGACGACTTGCTGTACGGGGTACGGGCCGCCAGCGCGGCCAGGCTCAGCCCGGACCGCTCCTTGACGCCCCGCAGCTCCTCCGCCAGTTGACCGCCCACGGTGGAAGCAGTCATCTGCGCAGCTCCCTCCAGGTGTCCGGGCCGATGATGCCGTCGACGACCAGGTGGCGGGCCTGCTGGAACTTCTTCGCGGCCCCCTTGGTCCGTTCGTCGTACAGCCCGTCGAAGACGCCGGGGTCGAAGCCCTTCTCGCGCAGCAGGCACTGGGCCTCCACCACGTCGAAACCGGTGCTGTTGATGTCGAGCAGCATCTCGCGGGTGTCGCTGTGCCCCGCCCGGAGCCTGCCGTCCTTCCGCTGCACCGCGCATTCGTAGGTCTGGCCGCGCAGGTACCCGGTTCCGGCCGCCACGGGGCCGGTCTTCTTCGCCGGGGCGTCGTCGTCCCACGCCCGCGCCGTCAGCAGCCCGGCCCCGAAGGACACGGCGACGGCCAGTACCACCGCGACGACCAGCCACCCCAACGGCACGGTGCGGCCCGGCCGTCGGGATTCCGGCTGCCGGGTCTCCGGCGTCGGCTCCGGCTCCGGACCCGGCTCGGGAGCAGCGGACGGGGCCGTCGTCCGTTCCCGCCCCCGTTCCTGCTCGGGCTTCGGTTCCGTCCCCGTCCCCGGCTCCGGTTCCGGTTCCGTCTCCCGGGCGGGGTCGAGAGGCCGCGCCGGCTCCGGGGACGCCGACGAGGGTTCGTCCGTACGCCCGGTCGCGGCCGTCCTGGGGCGGGACCGCTCGGCGACGTCGTACAGCACGAGGAGGCGCGTCGGCTCCGTGCCGCAGACCCGGGCCAGTTCCTCGACGGCCTTGCGCGGTACGGGCTTCTTCCCGTTCAGGTACCGCTCCCACGAGGAACGGCTGTAACTGGTCCGGCCCGCCAGCGAGGCGAGGCTCAGGTCACTGTGGTCCTTCAGCCTGCGCAGTTGGACGAGCAGTTGGCGTTCGCTGCTGGATATCTCTGCGGGCAGCTCTTTCCATCGCGGCATGCGGCTTCCCCCCGATGCTTTCCGGCCGATGCCATAAATAGTGAGGCATCGGGGCCACCCAGAAGAAGTCGTGGCGTGTCGGCCACGGGCCATCGTCCCACGAATGCACCTTGGGAAGACACATCCCAGCAGGTCAGAGCATGAAACGTCCCACGCCGGCCCAGATCGTCCGGCGGGTCTGGTCGTGCGGAAGTTGGCGCATCAGAGTTGTTGCCGAGCCCGGGTCCGGGCTGCTGCCGGAGGCCGGTGCGAAGAAGGACGGGGGTCTACTTCGTACCGGCCGGACGGCAGGGGCGCGTGGGGCGGGCAGGACAGGTGCGACTCGCAGGACGCGCGGGGCGGGCGGGAGCGCCGTCAGCGGTGCCGGGCGTTGATGATCAGGGCCCTGAACACTGCCGACGGGCTCAGGAAGCGCAGCGGACCGATCAGGCGGGCCGCGAACAGGTACATGTGCCGGGCCATCGACACGTCGCGCGCAGCCGCCGAGAACATCAGCCGTTCCATGGGGTTGAACGGGCGGGACCTGGCGTAGTCGACGGCCAGGCGCTGGTGGCCGCTCAGCCGGCGCCGGTGGGTGCGGGCGTACGCCGCGAGAGATCCGTCGAGGTCGCCGCCCCGTCCGGCCGCGGCCGGGGCGACCGCCTCCGCCAGCCACTTCGCGGACTGCAGGGCCCATCCGCACCCCACGCCCCACAGGGGATCGCCGGTCAGGGCGGCGTCGCCGATGAGCGCGATGCCCGGGGCGGTCGGTCTGCGGCTGTGGAGCGGGTAGTCGACCGTGCCGATGAACTTCGTGATGCGCTCGGCGGAGTCGACGGGCGGTGCCTCGGGCAGGGCACGGACGAAGTCGAGGAAGCTGCCCTCCGGGTCCGCCCTGAAGGCCGGCAGCCGCTTCTTGTCCGGGAGCACGGCGAGGACCGTCACCCCGTCGTCGTTCGGGAACGCGTACGCCATGTCGGGTTCGAGGAACCAGGTCTGCCCGATCCCGCCGTGCAGCGGCAGGCCGCGGAAGTGCGCGAGGTAGCCGAACCGCGCGTTCTCGTACTGCTCGGCGGGCATCCCGGCGAACTTCGCCACGGCCGAGTCCTTGCCGTCGGCGCCGATCACCAGCCGGGCCCGGATCTCGCGCTCGCCCTGCGGCGTCGCCGCCCGTACCCCCACGGTCCGCCCGGCCTCCCGGACCAGCCCGGTCACGCGGTGGCCGGTGAGCAGTTCGACGCCGGGGGTCTTTGCCGCACGGGCCCTGATCAACGGGTCGAGGGTGCTGCGCCGCACGTTGTACCCGTGCGGCAACTCGGGGCCCGGGTGCGCGGCGTTCGGCTCGATCCAGCCCCAACGGGTGTACCAGCGGGCGTCGTTGCGGACGGCACCCGCCTTTTCGAGATCGGGTACGAGGCCGAGCTCGTCCAGCACCGGGTGGGCGTTGGCCGTGATGGAGTGGGTGCACAGCACCTTGTACGCCTCGGGGTCCGAGCGCCGCTCCAGCAGCGCGACGCGGACACCGCGCCGGGCGAGCAGGATCGCGGCGGCGCTGCCGGCGAGGCCGGAGCCGCTGATGACGACGTCGTAGTCGTGCCCCGTGCCGCCGCGCCCCGTGGTCTCGCTCTTCGTCATGCGCCGATCGCCCCTTCGGTTCGTGCCGTTCGTGGCAGTGGTGCGGGAGTGGAGCGGGAGTGGTGCGGTGCCACTTCTGTCAGGCACATGCCGAAGTGTAGGGAGTCGACGGACCGGAGGAGCGGTGATCACACATCACGGAGGCCCGGAACCGAGCAGGGTGAAGGCCCCGTACGCCCCCGACGCGAGCGCCGCCGCGCCCACGACGGCCACCACCGGGACCGTCCGCCACCGGGCACCCGCCAGGGCCACCGCGGCGGGCAGCAGCAGCGGGAACGCGGGCATCATCAGCCGGGGCCTGGAGCCGAAGTAGCCGGACCCGATCAGCGAGATCACGACCACCAGGAGGCAGTAGACGATCACGGGCAGCGGCTGGCGCGGCCGTTGCCGTACGCACAGCCACACCACCCCGAAGAGGAGGGCGAAGGCCGCGCACAGGCCGAGCCCCGCGAAGACGTTGCGGCCGAACTGCTCGCCCACGAACGCGGCCAGCGCCGCCCCGCCGTCGATCCGGTTGTTCCAGCCCGCCTGGACGTCGAAGTACGCGAACGGACGCCCCTCGCGCACGGCCACGAAGACGGTGTACGCCAGCCAGCCCAGCGGGGCCAGGCATGCGCCCGCCACCATCCGCCGGTGCGCCCGCAGCGGCAGGCCCTCGCGCCGTGCGGTGATCAGCCGCCACAGCGCGGTGACGCCGATCGCCGCGATCAGCGCGACCGCGACCGGCCGGGTCAGCCCGGCGCCGACGCACAGCACCCCCGCCGTGATCCACCGGTCGGTCAGGACGGCGTACAGCGCCCAGGCCGCCAGTGCCGTGAACAGCGTCTCGGTGTACGCCATGGACTGCACGAACGCCGTCGGGTACACCCCCCACAGCACGGCCAGCAGCGTGCCCGCCCGCCGCCCGTACAGCCGCGTGCCCACGGCGAAGATGCCCCAGGCGGCGACGAGCGAGGCGAGCCACGACACCACCAGCCCCGCACCGGCCACGCCGAGCGGCGGCAACAGGGCGGCCAGCCCCCGCTCCAGCGCCGGCAGCAGCGGGAAGAAGGCCAGGTCCGAGTGGAGGGCGCCGTCCGGGAGCCGGATCTCGTACCCGTACCCGTGCTCGGCGATCCGCTGGTACCAGACGGAGTCCCAGCGCCCCGTGAGCCGGTGCATCCCGTCCTTGCCGGTGGCGGCGCCGCCGATCAGCAGGATCGCGACGCCGACGAACCGCACGGCGACATAGCCCAGCAGCGCGGGCGCGGCGGGGCGGAGCGAGACCGCCGACGGACCGGACACGGAATCCGACCGCGGGTCGGCAGCCCGGGGGAGGGGCACGTCCTTGATCTCGGGCATGCCGGAAGTATCGCGCGTCGACGCCCGCGCCCGCGCCTGCCCCCGTTCCCCGGGAAGCAGGCACGGGCTGTCCGTTCGTCCAGGGCGCCCGAGAGGGGCCGAAGCGTGCCTCCGTGGTCCCTGGGGGCGGTTCGGCGTGGGTGTCAGACCTGTCTGTCAGGCTCGGGGCATGGAGACGACCGTGCAGCTGACGATCGACTGTGCCGATCCGCAGAGGATGGTGGCGTTCTGGAGCGAGGCCCTGGGGTACGTGCCCGAGCCCCCGCCGGCCGGTCATGCCACGTGGCGTGAGTACTGGGCGGCCATGGGGGTGCCCGAGGAGGAACTGCCCGCAGGCGCGGGCGACATACCGGAGTCGATCATCGATCCCGCGGGGCGGGGGCCGCGGGTGTGGTTCCAGCAGGTTCCGGAGCCCAAGACCGTCAAGAACCGCATCCACTTCGACCTGAAGGTCGGCGGCGGGCGCGACGTCCCGTTGGAGGTCCGCACGCAGCGGGTCACCGCCGCGGTGGAGAGGCTGGTCGAGGCCGGGGCCGGGGTGGTTCGGATCGCGGACGAGCCGGACATGGGGCAGTACGCCGTCCTGCTCCAGGACCCGGAGGGCAACGAGTTCGACGTCGTCTAGGCGGTGTCCGGCCGCGCCGTTCGCGGCCGGACACCGGCTTCATGTCTGGATGGCGTACAGGGTTTGGTCGCTGCTGCCGACGTAGATCACGTCGCCCGCCACCGTCGGGGAGGAGTGCAGTTCGGAGCCTGTGCGGAAGGCCCAGCGCTTCTTTCCCGTCCGCCCGTCCACCGCGTACAGATTGCTGTCGAAGCTGGGCACGTAGACCACCCCGTTCGCCACGGTCGCGGCGGCGAGGACACTGTTCTCGGTTTCGAAGGCCCAGCGTTTCTTGCCCGTCGCGGCGTCCAGCGCGAACAGGTACTCGATGCTGTCGCCGACGTACACCGTGCCGTCGGCCACAGTCGGCGCCGAGAAAGAACGGTAGCCGGCCAGCATCTTGTATTTGATGCCGGTGCGGGACCACCGCTGCTTCCCCGTTGCGGCATTCACCGCGTACAGGCGGTTGCTGGAGATGTAGACCAGGCCGTCGGCAACGGCCGGGGCGGAGTTTATGCCGTCGTGCATGGGGAAGGCCCAACGTCGTTTTCCCGTCCTGGCGTCCAGCGCGTAGAGATGGTTGTCGTCACTGCCGAAGTACACGACACCGTTCGCCACGACCGGCTGCTCCGTCACCGAGCCGTCCTTGCGACAGCGGAAGCTCCATATCTTTTTGCCCGTCACCGCGTCCACCGCGTAGAAGTGCTCGTCGCTGCTCCCGACGTAGACGACACCGTTCACCACGACCGGCGACGCGAATGTTGATCCGTCGGTGGCGAAGGCCCAGCGTTTCTTGCCGGTTGCGACGTCCACCGCCCACAGGCCGTTGTAGTAAGTGCTCACATAGAGCAGATCGCCCACGACGACGGACGTCGAGTAGAGCACACTGCCGGTGTCGAGGGACCAGCGCTGCTTGCCCGTGGCGGCGTCCAGCGCGTACAGATTGCGGTTGTTGCTGCCGAAGTAGACGACGCCGTTCGCAACGGTCGGCTTCGTCTGCACCTTTTCGCCGGTATGGAAGGACCAGATCTTTTGGCCCGGCTCGCGGGGGGCCGGTGGAGCGGTGGTACGGGTGGGCTTCCGCGCGGACGGCTGGAGGGCGGAGGGCGAGCCGGCGGACCCGGACCCCCTGTCGGCGGTCTTCCAGAGCGCGACGGCGAGTCCGGCGGTGGCTGCCGTACCTGTCACGGCGAGCAGGACGCTGCGCCGGGAGAGGGGCGGGGGCGGAGGAGTCGGGTCGCCGGGGCTCGGTGCGGCAGGGGCGGCGGTCCGGGTGGGCGCGTCGTGCAGGGCCGGGGCGGTGGCCGGAGAGGGGTCGGTCGCGGCGGGTGCCGCGGGCGCGGCAGGCATCCGAGCCGGTCCGGACGCGGCAGGCATCCGCGCCGGTTCGGTCGTGGCTCCGTGCGGTGCGACGGGTATGTCCGGCGCGGTCGGGGTCGGTGCTGCCGCGACAGGCGCGGGCGTCGGGACAGGGTTGCGGGGCAGCGGGGTGGCGGCCTTCGCCCGGACCAGCCGGTCGACCTCGTCGGGCATCCAGCCTGGCTCCGCGAGCAGGGGCGCCGCTTCGGCCGCATCCCCCTCGCCCGAAGTGGTCATCCGGTGCAGCAGATCGGCCACGGTCGGCCGCTGGTCGGGCTCCTTGGCCAAGCAGGCGGCCACGATCCGGCGCAGTTCCGGCGGAAGGGCGTCGAGGTCGGGCTCCTCGTACACGGCGCGGAAATGCAGGGCGTGGGGGGTGCCGGTGCCGAACGGGCCGGTGCCGGTGGCGGTGTGGGCGAGTACCGCGCCGAGCGCGAAGACGTCGCTGGCGGGCCCGACGGACCGGCCGGTGAGTTGTTCCGGGGACATGAAGCCGGGCGTGCCGATCGTCATGCCGGTGTGGGTCAGCGCGCTGGCCTCGCTCGCTGTCGAGATGCCGAAGTCGATCACTCGGGGGCCGTCGGGGGCCAGCAGGACGTTGGAGGGTTTCAGGTCGCGGTGCACGACGCCGGCGGCGTGGATCGCCTCCAGGGCCTCCGCCAGACCGGCGCCGAGTGCCAGCACGTGCTCGGCCCGCCACGGCCCGTGCCGGGCAACCGCCTCGCCCAGCGACACACCGGACACGTAGACGGTCGCCAGCCAGGCCGGGGAACCGTCGGGTTCGGCGTCGACGACCCCGGCGGTGAAAGCCCCGTTCACCCTGCGGGCCGCCGTCACCTCACGGGCGAAGCGCCGCCGGAAGTCCACGTCCCGGGCCAGCTCCGGACGTACCACCTTCAGCGCGACCGGGCGGCCACCGGGCGAACGTCCCAGATACACCTGCCCCATGCCGCCCGCGCCGATCCGCGCCACGATCCGGTACCGCCCCACCTGCCGCGGGTCCTCCGGCTCCAGCCCGTCGAACACGGCCCCTCCTCTGCGAACGGCGCAGCCCTTCCAGGCACTGACAGCGCATCATGCCAGAACGGGTCGGGGTGGGAGAGGGAAGCACCGACGGGGCCACCGGGGCTCAACTTCCAGTCGGTACCAGCCATTTGTCCACCTGATCCGCGCGGCCCACCCGGAGGGAAGTGCTGTGGTGCCCGTCGTTGAACGGACGACACCTGCGGGGTGATTCCCGGATGTGATTGAGGTTCTCCCGACGGAGACGGAGACGGAGATCGTTTCTCGTCCCGGGCGAGCCGGTCCGATGCCTGCTCAGCCGGGATCGCGGCTCGACGGAGCGTCGCGGATCATGCGTATGTTCGGCAGTTTCCCTCGCCAGAGCTCTCGTTCACCGGTGGCCTTGAATCCGTGGCGCTGGTAGAAGCGGATCGCGCGCTCGTTGTAGTCGGTGACCCACAGGCGCATGGGTGCACTCCCCGCCCAGGTGAGGAACTCGCCCATCAACCGGCCTCCGGTGCCTCGTCCCTGGGCTTCGTCCAGCAGGTACATCGGCCCGAGGGAGACCACCTCGTCCCGGCGGCCGCACAGGAAGCCGACGATCTCCGTCCCGGAGCGGACGACACGGCAGAACAGCAGGTCCGGCCGGCTCCCTGCCGCCTCGATGAACTCTCGCCACTGGGCGATTCCCCCCGTGGTGGCGGAGAAGCCGCGGTGCTCACGGATCCAGGGCTCGTCGATCCCCGCTTCCGCGCAGGGATACGTCTGCAGCCAGACCCTCAACTGCAGGAGGCCCAGGGACGAGGCGTCGTCGGCACGAGGGGATTCGATCACGTGGGTCATGGCGGCCATCCTCGACGAAGCGCGCCGAGCGCTTCGCGCGATTTTCGCGATCCCGTCTTCACAGGCCTGCGGAACGCTTGGCGCGGGCAGCCGGGCAGCCGGGCAGCCGGGCAGCCGGGCAGCCGGGCAGCCGGGCAGCCGGGCAGGGGACGGGCAAACGGGCAGAGCCCGGGACAGGTTTCGAGACCGGAGTCCGGGACCAGGTTTCGGGACCGGGGTCTGCGAGCGGGCCAAGTGGGCGTCCTTTCATGACACTTCATGACATAGCGCCGTAGAGGTCACGTTACGACGGCGTTATGGACACGACTCGGCGGTCGGCCCCGCCGGGAGCGCGAAACGGGAACGATCATGGCGGACACGTGCAGGTCTTATGGAGGAGGCGTACGTGTTCGGCAAGGCAGCGCGCATGGTCCGGCACCTGGAGGCGACGGGAGTCGGGCTGCCGTCGGACCACGCGGTCGTGATCGACGCACCGGACGCACGCGCCACCGACGCCCTGGCCGCCGCCCGCCGTGGTGCGTACGCGCCGGCCCGTGTGCTCCTCGCCGCCACGCGTGAAGAGGCCGACTGGACCCTGCGGAACGAGTCCGTGCGCGCCCTCGCCGAAATCGCCGTGGACGACGCGGCGTGGCTGGACGCCTGGCGGGCCGAGTCGCCGGACGACCCGGACGCCCTCGTCGTCGAGGCGTTCCGGCGGATCGACGAGGCGGGGAGGGTCCGTACGGGCGCGTACGCGAAGGACGTGTCCGAGGACCGGTTCCGCGCCTTCTTCTCGCTGCTGGACGAGGCGCTGCCGGTCATCGAGGCGGCCGTGGCGGCCAACCCCGGCGACCCGGTCCCGTGGTCCGCGGCCCTGGCCCACTGCCTCGGTGCCCAGGCGCCGCGCGAGGTCTTCGACGACTGCCTGGGCCGGGCGCTCGGCTGCGGACCCCACCACTTGCCCACCCACATCCAGGCCGTGCAGTTCCTCTCCGCCAAGTGGTACGGCAGCCACGGGGAGATGCTCGACCACGCGGCCCGCGCCGCCGCCGACGCCCCGCAGGGCTCCCCCGTCCGTGCCCTGGAGGTCGTGGCGCTGACGGAGGTCGGCATCGAGGCGGACAGAGGGGGGAAACGCCGGGGCAGGAACGGCGGTCAGGGGGCTCCCGGCGCCGACCGGATCGACGAGATCATCGCCACGGCCCAGGCGTACTCCGCGTCGCGCCCGCCCGAGGACCGTGCTGCCCGCCTGGTCCGCAACCACCTGGTGTGGGCGCTGAACAGGCAGGAACGCTGGGCCGAGTCGCTGGACGTCTACCGCTCCATCGGGCGGTACGCCACCGAGTACCCGTGGGCCTACGCAGGGTCCCCCCTCCAGGCGTTCCTGCACTTCCGGGACCACGCCCGGTCCCGGCTCGCCGCCTCCGTCCCCCGCAACGGCACGGTCCCCGCCCCCGCGGTGCCGCTGCCGGAGTCCGCGCTGACGCAGGCGCCACGGGAGATCGCGTACGTGCCCGCCTCGCCGCAGCGCGTCTCGCAGGAGCTGCTGCTGTGCGGGGCGACCGTCCGGCTCGCCCCGGCCGGACGGTGGACGCTGATGGAGGCGGCCCCGTCGCAGGAGACACCCGGCAAGCGCGGGCGCCGCGCGACGCTGCTGCGCCTGGACGGACTGGCGAGGGTCGCGGAATCCGCGTTCGGCGCCGATCGGCTGACCACCCTGGTCGCCCACTGCGAAGGGGACGACTCCCGGGCCCTGACCGTCGTCAGCAAGGGCAGTACGACCGCCCGGCACCGGTGGGCGGGGCCCGGGGCGACGCCGTCGCAGGAGGTCGCGCAACGGCACGCGGAGCTGTTCGTCGCGGCGGCCGGCGACGGCGACGCCCGCGAGGTGGCGCGGCTGCTGCGCGACCCGGGCGAGCCGTCGGAGCTCCTGATCCGCACCCTGGCCACGCTGGGCCTTCCGCCGCTCCCGGTCGGCTTCGGCGAGCGTTCGGAGGTCCTGGAGGGCGTCCGCGGGGCCACCGTCCACCGGGCCCGCTCGCTGTGGCAGGGCATGAAGGACTTCATGAGCGACGACACCGATCCGAACCCGCCGCTCCAGCTCGACGGCCGGTAACGGGAGGTTCCGGAACGACTCCGGGACGCCCCTGGACGGACCCGGCGGCCCGGTCGTCGGCGCCGTGGTCATGTGCCGACCGCCCCCGTGCGTTGCCCCCGCTGTGCCCTCCGGTACCTGGCCCGGCCGCCGTGTCTCGGGTGTGCCAGAAGGAACCGTTTGCCCACAGGGGGAAGGTCGCATGCGCGCCGAAGACCGGGCCAGGACCGGGAGAGACGCCCTAGTCGTGCCGGGCGAAGACCTCGCGGAGGGTGAGCAGGGCCGCTTCCTTCTGCTCCTCGTCCTCGTACAGGCCGTCCTCGTCCCGCACCGCCACGACGGTCTCCGGGGTGAAGTCCTGGCCGAAGCGGCAGGGGTTCAGGCAGTAGCCGAAGCCGGAGTCGGTGAACAGGTCCACGTCCTCGCCGTCCTCGCTCCCGCAGTACTCCGTCAGCCCCTCGGACACGTGCCAGTGGGTGCCGTCGTACCAGAAGACGCCGCCCGCGTAGTGGATCGTCCGGCCCGTACCGGAGTCCGTGAGGTTCAGCGACTCGTAGTTCTCGGGCCGGTCGCGGACCAGGGCGACGAGGGACTCGGGGACGCCCTTGTAGAAGGACTCCTGGAGCTCGTAGTCCTCCTCGGCGTACAGGTTCAGGTCCGACTCGTGGTCGAACGTCAGCAGCAGCGCGCGGCCGTCCTCCGTGAAGTACCAGACCGCGGACTGGCCGCCGCGGTCGTTCCAGGCCAGGCGGTGCGCGCCGGGCACCGTCACCGGTGCGACCCCGGCGAGTTCGTCCATGACGGCCGCGCGGCGCCGCACTTCCGGGAGGGGCGTCGCTGCCAGGGCATCCCACATCGCGTTGCTCATTCCCGCAGGGTATCCACCGCCTGTGACACGGACGGGCGGTCCGTCATGGAGATCGCGCGAGAGGTGGTGGCCGCCACCGGCTGGGTCGGGCCGCACGCCGCCCGCAGGCCGTGATGGCTCCGGACCGGTTCTGAACAGTTCCGAACAGTTCCGAACAGTTCCGACTGGGCTTTCCCCGGGCCCATTTGAGCGCCCCGAGCTTCGGGAGCCGAGCTTCGGGTTTCGAGGCTCGGGGAAGGGGCTGTTCACTCGTCCGGGGGTACGGGAGGGGGCTCGGGGCCGGGGCTTGAGCTTCGGGATTCGAGGGGCGGGATTCGAGATCCGGGGTTCGAGCTGTGTAGTTCAAGCGGTTGGTTTACCGGTTGGGGTTGGGAACCCCCCTCCCCTCCCCGACCCGTAACGGCCAGCAAGTATGACTAGTCGTGACCGACTTGCGGCGGAGAGTCGTGGCTGTCTACGGTGCCGAACGTAATGACCCCGGACGCGGTGTTGGAGCACCGGCCGGGGTCTGACCCCAAGATCGATCGAGAGGCGACGATCCTGTGGCTGTTTCAGACCTTAGCTCTGCCCTGTGTGCGTCCGCATCCTCACGCGCCCATCCGAAGGCCCGACCGGGTTACGGGAAGCGTTCCGTGCCGGAGCAACGTCCGCCGCTCGAAGGTGATTTCGCATTCCTGCCCGAGCGGGAACGCCACATCGCGGGCTACATCGAAGCGCTGCCGGACGGCGCGGTGATGGACATCAAGTCACTGGCCAAGGTCCTGCCGCTGTACGGCCAGATGGCGGTGAGCAGCGCGTTACGGGCCCTGAGCGTGGCCGGTCACCTGCGACGCGTCCGGGAGCTGAACGGCGAGGGCGACCAGGTCCGTTGGGTCACCCGCACCTACTGGTCACGCAACGCCCACGACAACGAATGGTGGGGCACCTTCCTCACCGCCGAGGCCACGCCCGTACCGGAGCCCACGCCCGTACCGGCAGCAGCGCCCGTTCCCGTTCCCGTGCCGGTTCCGGTTCCGTTTCCGCAGCAGCGCACCGAAGAGCCGCAGCCGGAGCGGGAGTTGGAGCCCCAGCCGGAGACGGAAGAGAGCGAAGGGAAGCGGCCTTCGCGGGCGTTCATGGCCCTGGCGCGGCTGGGTCGTGCCGATGCGAGGCTGGCGCTCTCGGCGGCGGACTGCGCGGAGCTGGAGCAGCTGGCGGCCGAGTGGTTCGAACGGGGCGTGGGCGCCGAGTACCTGACGGGCGCTCTGACCGCCGGACTCCCCGATGCCGTCGGCTCGCCCTTCGGGTTCGTACGCCGCCGCCTGCGCGACAAGCTCCCGCCCCGCATGCCCGCCCCCACGCCCCGACCCGCGTCGGAGGCACCGCTGCGCCGGATGATGGTCGAGTGCACCGAATGCCGCACACCCGGCCGCCCCGAAGCGTTCATCGACGGCCTGTGCAGGCCCTGCCGCCAACCCGAACCGTCACCGCAAGGCCGTCCGCCCCGCTGATGGTCGGGCGCCCACTGTCCTGTCGCACCGAAGCCGACGAATTCTCACCGCTCCGCATTCCGCGTCCGGGACAGTACCTGGTCGGTCACAGCCGTGCGGCCGTGCGGACCAGGTCGGCCAGGGCGAGGGAGCGGCTGTGCGCGGGCCAGGCGATGTGGGTCACGACGGGAGGCGCGTCGGTCAGGGGGACGGCGGCGTGCTCGGCCCACAGCCAGGAGCGAGCGGAGTCGGGGACGACCGCCACGGTGCGTCCGAGAGCGATCAACTGGGCCAGCTGCGTCTGGTTGTGGATCTCGGGGCCCGGACCGGGTGCGTAGGTGCCGTGGGTGGGCCACCGGGCGAGCGGCAGATCCGGGACATCGCTGACATCGGCCAGGGACAAGGTCTCGCGGGCGGCGAGCGGGTGCCCGGCAGGCAGGATGGCGATCTGCCCTTCGGTCGTCAGTGCCTCGCTGTCGAACCCCGCGAGGGAGTTCCACGGCGCATGCATGAGCGCGACATCGGCACGTCCGTCGCGCAGCAACTCTTCCTGCTCGCACGGACCGCACAGCAGCACCTCGATCTCGGCACTGCCGGGCTCGGCCGCGTAGGCGTCGAGGAGCTTCCGCAGCAGTTCGTGCGACGCGGCGGCCTTCACCGCGAGGACCAGCCGGCCGTGGGGGCCGCCAGGGCTGTCGGCACCGCCCGCGCGCCGGGTGCGGCGAGCGGCGGCAGCGGTCGCGTCGAGGGCCGCCCGGCCCTCGTGCAACAGCACTTCTCCGGCACCGGTCAGGCGGACACCGCGGCGGTTGCGCTGCAACAGGCTGACCCCGAGGCGCCGTTCGAGCTGCTGGATCGCCCGCGACAGCGGCGGCTGGGCCATGCCGAGACGCTCGGCGGCGCGTCCGAAGTGCAGTTCCTCGGCGACAGCCACGAAGTACCTCAACTCGCGGGTCTCCAGGGTGTCCACGGCCGCAGCATACGCGGTGATACCCGGAGGGTATGACAGGGCACCGTATCGGTGTTGGCCGCGCCACTCGTCTGCGAGCCAGCATCATCGGCATGAGCGAAACGATGATTGCGCTGGTGACCGGCGCGAACAAGGGCATCGGGTACGAGATCGCGGCCGGGCTGGGCGGCCTCGGATACCGCGTGGGCGTGGGAGCCCGCGACGCGGCCCGGCGCGAAACCGCCGTCGGAAAGCTGCGCGCCGTCGGCGTGGACGCGTTCGGGGTACCGCTGGACGTGACCGACGACCGGAGCGTCGCTGATGCCGCGGAACTGATCGAACGGCTGGCCGGGCGTCTGGACGCCCTGGTCAACAATGCCGGTGTCTCGGGCGAGATGGGCCCGGGGTGGGTGCAGGACCCGACCGCGCTCGATCTGGAGGTGCTCCGCACGGTCGTGGACACCAACGTCATGGGTGTCGTCCGGGTCACCAACGCGATGCTGCCGCTGTTGCGGCGCTCGGCCTCGCCACGCATCGTCAACGTCTCCAGCAGCGTCGGTTCCCTGACCCGGCAGTCGGACCCGGACACCGAGATCGGCCCGATCATGGCGGCCTACGCACCGTCGAAGTCGTTCCTCAATGCCCTCACCGTGCAGTACGCCCGGCAGTTCGCCGATACGAACATCCTGATCAACGCCGCCTGCCCGGGTCTGGTCGCGACCGACTTCACGGGCTTCCAAGGGCCCCGCACCCCTGAACAGGGCGCGGCCACGGCGATCCGGCTCGCCACGCTGCCCGACGGCGGCCCGACCGGCTCGTTCTTCGAGGACGACGGCGTCGTCCCCTGGTGATCACGAACTCGCCGCGTGCCTCGTCGCCGCACTGCGCGCGGCCTCCGAGGGCCTGCCCTACTGACGCGATCCCGGGACCGGCCCACCACCGGTGTTCCCGGCGTCCGCCCGGGTCCTCGTGGACGGGCGGGGCCTGCCCCGCCCCGGCTCCCGCCCGGCCCCGCCGGGTGGTTGGGAGGATGGTGGCATGGTGACGGATCAGACGTGGTCGGGGCTTCACGCCGACCTGCGGGCGGCGAAGGCGCTCGTGTACGACCCGAGCGGTTTTGCCTGCTCACTGCCGGTGCCCGAACCGGAGGGCGCCGAGTACGCGGCCCATGTCTTCACGCTCGACGGCCTCTCGGTCCGGTTCCGCGCGGCCAGGACCACCCCGAAGAAAGCGGGCCAGTTCGTCACCGTGTGGCAGCGGTCCGAGGAAGGGCCGATCCGGCCCTTCGACACCGACGACGGGGTGGATCTCTTCGTCATCAGCAGCCGGGACGACGACGGCTTCGGGCAGTTCGTCCTCCCGCGCGAGGCACTGGTCGAGCACGGCATCGTCTCCCGCGACGGTTCCGGCGGGAAGCGGGGCTTCCGCGTCTATCCGCCATGGGTGACCACGACCGGTCGGCAGGCCGCTGCCACACAGGCATGGCAGGTGAAGCACTTCCTCCACCTCGGCGAGGACGGGCCCGCCGATCCGGCCCGCGTCCGCGCCCTCCACCACCCGTAGCGCCTGCCCGGCATGATCCAAATGAGAGACCCTAGCTGCCGGTCGTGCCGTCGAGCATCTCGCGCAGGATGTCCAGGTGGCCGTTGTGGCGGGCGGTCTCCTCGGTGAGGTGGAGGAGGATCCAGCGCAGGTCGACGTGGAGGCCGTTGCGGATGGTTCCCTCGGCCCGCTTGCCCAGGTCGTTCGCGGCGACCAGTTCTCGGTAGCGGGCGCTCTGTTCGGCGTACTCGTCGAGCAACTGCGCGAGAGGGAAGTCGACGGCGATGCGCATCTCGCGGTCCGGGTCCTCATCCGTCATGGGGGCCCGGTCTTCCTCGCCGAGGAAGACCACCTGGAACCAGTAGTACTCGACCCAGCGAAGATGGTTGATCAATCCGCTCATGGTCATCAGCGGTGAGCCCGGCAGGAGCGCCTTTCGGGCGTTCTCCGCGGAGACGCCATCGCACTTGGCGCGGGCGGTGTCCCGTGCGTAGTCGAGAAACGTGGTGAGCTGGGTGCGCTCGTCCCACGCGGACGGTGTGTCGTCGATTCTTGTCATCGCGCGAAGCGTCCCCGATCACCGCGGCCGATGTCGAGGCGTTTATCGGCGGCCCCACCTGCGCCGGACAAGCTCCTTGCCCGGCGGAACCCGCGACGGCGGTCAGCCGCACCACGCCAGGAAGTCGCCGATCAGCTCCGGTGGGTTGGCGGCCCTGGTGGCCTCCTCCTCCCAGCCCGGCTGGTCCATGTCGAACACGACGACGGGCAGCGGGCGGCCGAAGATCCTCTCGACGGCGCCGCTCTCGTTGAGGTGGCGGCCGAGGTCGATGACGGCGTTCTGGAAGTGGAGTTGAAGGCGCTCGGCCTTGGCGGCGAGCTCGGCGTCGTCCAGCAGCCGGTCGAGATCGAACTCTCCGTCGTGCCAGAGGCCGAGGCGCCTTGCCTCCTCCTCGTACAGCACGCCCCCGGCCGGGTCCTCGGGGACGTTGCCGAGCCTGTCAAAGCCTTCAAGGAGCCAGAAGGCGTAGTTCCAGCGCACCTCCTGCGGGTCGGCGCCGTCCTTGCGCGCCTCCTCCTCGTACCGGCTTTCCGTGTTGTGGCCGATGTCCACGAACGAGCGGCGGTCATCGGCATCGAGGCGCCAGACGTTGAAGGCGAGGACGTAGGTCTCGGCCCTCAACTCCTCGGGCATGCGCTCCAGGATGCCGATGCTCGCCCGCCGCAGATGGGCCTGGAAGGTCTTCGGTTCTGTCACGGCGACAGCGTCTCATTCGCCGGTCCTGACGGGTCAGGAAGCCTTGACGGACTCCACGAACGGCGTCCACGCGGACGCGTTCACGACGAGCACCGGCCCTTCGGGGCGCTTGGAGTCGCGGACGGGGACGATGCCGGGGTGGCCGTCCGCGACTTCGAGGCAGTTGCCGCCACTGCCGTTGCTGTGGCTGCTCTTGCGCCAGCGGGCGAACTCCTCGGCTACTTCGAGGCACTCGCCGCCGCTGCCATTGCTGTAGCTGCTCTTGCGCCAAGTAGCCAGGTGGAGATCAAGACCGATGCTGGCCATTCCGGTACTCCTCAGCCGCCTTCTCGATCAGGTCGAGGGACACCTCCGGCGGCAAGGCGGCGGCCCTCAGTCGATCGTATGCCTTGCGGTACTGCATCATGAGAGACGGATCATCGATGGTCTGGCCGTGATAGGGGCCCTCGGTGTAGAGCAGTGATGGCTCGTCGTCGAAGTCCATGAAGAAGAGTGGCATCTCGGCGAACGGTCGAGTTGGGCCGTTCCACGGCAGGATCTGTGTGACGATGCGGCGGCGTCGAACCAGAGCGGCGATGTGCTCCAACTGTTCCGCCATTTCCTCGGGCGGAATGATGGGGTGACGCACCAGAGACTCGTCCAGAACAGCCCAGTACTCGGGTTTTTTGGGGTTGTCGAAGAGCTGGGCCCGTTCCAGCCGGGCGACGATTTTGGCTTCGACGCTCTCCGGTTCCTCCAGGGGGTGCGTGGAGCGGATGACGGCATGTGCGTACGACCTCGTCTGGAGCAGTCCTGGGAAAAGGGCGTTGGACCAGTGACTGATGGTTCGGGCCCGGGTCTCCGCCTCCACCACCGGGGCGAAGGACGGGGCGTGCGCCCCTCGCCTGGACTTCTGCACGTCGTCGCAGCCGCGCGCGAAGTAGCCGTCCGTGCCGAACACCCGGTCCGCGTGCTGGGCGAGGTCCAGGGGGATGCTGCGGTTGCCGCGTTCGATCTCGCTGAGGAGCGAGATTCCGTAGAAGCTGGCCTCCGAGAACTTCTCCAGGGTCAGTCCGGCTTTCTCCCGCTGGTAGCGGAGTTCCTTGCCGTAGAACTGCGGGACGCCTGCCGAGCCGTCGATCTCCTTGCGCGTAGCCACCGTTGACCACCTTTCACGCCGTGCTTTGTGAAGCGGGAAACCCTTTCAAGGTAGAGGTCCGTGCGGCAGCGTGTGAGGTGTTCGTCACAGTGTGCAACGAAAGGTGTACGGCTCCTCATGAACGACAAGCCCGACGGCAGGCACGACAACAGGCACGACGGCACGTCCATGCACGACATCCCCACCTACGACGTCGGCGCGGCCATCGACGCGTTGCGGGACGCGCTCGCCGCGCACGGCATCACCCTGCCGTCGCTCGGGGTCGATCCGCTGACCCTTGCCGGGTGGACGACCCGGCCGCCGTTGATCGCGCTCGGCAACTGCAACGCGGGCACCGCGCACCGGCTGGCCGAGGTGTTGCGTTCGGCGGCCGGGGGATGAGCCCGTTGCCGGTCGCGCTGGACCTGATCGCCGTGCCGAAGGCCGTACCGGAGGTGCGGCGGACCCTGCGGGAGCGGTGCGGGGGTGCGGATTCGCCCGATCTGCTGCTCTGCGTGAGCGAGTTGCTGACCAATGCGATCGTGCACCTCGGGGAGGGGACGCCGGTGACGCTCCGGGTCAGCGGTACGTGCACGGGGCGGGTACGCGTCGAGCTGAGCGATCCCGAGCCGGGCGCCTGGCCGGTGATACGGAGTGCGGCGGGCGGTGACGAGTCGGGGCGGGGGCTGGCGCTCGTGGACGCGCTGGCGTTGCGGTGGGGCGTCGAGCAGGGGCCGCGCGGCAAGACGGTCTGGTGCGAACTGCGGGCCCCCGGTCCGTCCGCCGGTCCGTCCGCCGGTCCGTCCTCCGGCGAAGGACGGACCGGCGGAACGGGTCAGCGCAGGGTGAGCGAGGTCTCGGAGTCGACGCGGGTCAGCTTCTCCGGGTTGCGCACGTAGTAGAGGCCGGTGATGTGGGCGTCCTCGATCCGGAACGCCACGACGCCGTCGATCTCGCCGTCCAGGCGCAGCAGGAACGCCGGGCTGCCGTTGGCCAGGGTGGGATCGATGGTGATCGTCTCGGTGACCTTCCGGGTGCCGCCGACGAGGTAGCGGGCCACCTTGTCCGCACCGATGATCGGCCGCCGGGACGCCTGCTTGACGCCGCCGCCGTCGCCGAGGAGGACGACGTCGGGGGCGAGCACGTCCAGGAGGCCCTGGAGGTCCCCGGTCTCCAGGGCGCGCCGGAACGATTCCACCGCCGCCCGGGACACGCTCGCCGAGACCGCCGCACGGGGGCGGCGGGCGTCGACGTGCCGGCGGGCGCGGTGGGCGATCTGGCGGACGGCCGCCGGGGTCTTGTCGACGGCGGCGGCGATCTCGTCGTAGTCGACGTCGAAGACCTCCCGCAGCACGAAGACCGCGCGCTCCGTCGGCGACAGGGTCTCCAGGACGAGCATCAGGGCCATCGACACGCTCTCGGCGAGTTCGACGTCCTCGGCCACGTCCGGCGCGGTGAGCACCGGTTCGGGAAGCCAGGGGCCGACGTACGCCTCCTTGCGGCGCGACAGCGTGCGCAGCCGGTTGAGGGCCTGGCGGGTGGTGATCCGTACCAGGTAGGCGCGTCGGTCGCGGACCTGTTCCAGGTCGACCTCGACCCACCGCAGCCAGGTCTCCTGGAGGACGTCCTCCGCGTCGGCCGCCGATCCGAGCATCTCGTAGGCGACGGTGAAGAGTAGGTTGCGGTGGGCGACGAATGCCTCGGTCGCCGGGTCGGTGGTGGCGATCTCGTCGTGGTCGCCGCGGTCGTCGTTCACGTCTTCTGGCCTCTCTGCAACTCTCTCGGCCGACGGGTTCCGGCTCCTACGCCGTACGCCCGGCGGTGGCGGTGGCCGGTGCCTCGTCGCGTGCGGGGCTCGGACCGTTCCTGTGTGCCTTGTGCGCCTGGTCGGTCAACTGCTTGACGGTGGACTTGCAGACGAACTCCTTGAGCTTCGCACCGGGTCCGCCCGCCAGGAGGAGCGGGATCGCGTGGTCGTTCCTGGTGGCGAACTGGAAGATCCCGGCGCGGCGGCCCAGGCTGAGGCACTGGCCGGCGAAGAGCAGCTTGAGGGGTGCGGGGCGCTCGCCCGCGATCCGGCTGAGCACCGTGCGGGCGGCGCGCGAACCCAACTGGCCCGCGGCCTGGCAGCTCATCCGGAACGGCATGTCGGCCGGTGCCGCCGCGTCCCCGGCCGCGATGATCCGTACGTCGTCGACACTGGTCAGCGTCTCGTCCGTGAGCAGGCGGCCCACGGCGTCGGTGCTCAGTCCGCTGCGGGCGGCCAGGTCCGGCACGCCGAAGCCGGTGGCCCAGACGGTGACCCGGCTGGGGAGTTCGCGGCCGTCGTCGAGCCGTACGGCGTCGGCGGTCACCGCCGTGACCCGTGCGCCGGGGCCCGCGACCACGGTCACACCGAGTCCGGCCAGGGTCCGGGCGACCGAGCGGCGGCCCCGGGGGTGCAGGTACGGGCCGAGCTCCTCGCCGCAGACCAGGGTCACGGACCGGCCCTGCTCGGCCAGTTCGGCCGCGGTCTCGATGCCGGTCGGGCCGGAGCCGACCACGGTCACCGGGGCCGTCGCGGGTGCGTCGGCGATGACCGGGCGCAGCCGCCGGGCCTCCTCCAGGGTGGCGATCGGGTGGGCGAACTCCGCCGCGCCGGGCACGTCCGGTTCGGCGCTGCCGCTGCCCACCGCGTAGACCAGGTAGTCGTAGCCGACCGTGTCGCCGCCCGCCAGTTCCAGCCGGCGCCCGGCCGCGTCGATCGTGGTGACGCTGTCGACCACCAGCCGGACGTTCCCGGCCAGGACCTCCCCGTAGCCGACGACCGCGTCGTCGTTCCCGCCGGCCAGCTGGTGCAGGCGGATGCGCTCGACGAACTCGGGGCGCGGGTTGACCATCGTCACGGTCACGTCGCCGCGGTGTGCCAGCCGGTTGGCCGCGGTGACGCCCGCGTAGCCCCCGCCGATGACGACCACGTCGGTGTTCTTGTTCATGGTGTCCACGTCTCCGTCCGTTCCGTCGGTCGCTTTCGGCATCAAGACACCGGGTGGGTGACGGCTGTGACGGGAAGTGAGGCAGGTCACTCCTGCCGCTGCGACGGCCGGAGGCCGCCCCTGCCGCTGCGGCGGCCGCGTACGCGGGTCGCGAAAGGCCCCGGGACCGCCGCCCGGACCGGGTGGGCGAGGGGTTGCGCATGAACAACCGCACGGTCCCTGTCAAGCTCATCGGCAGCAACGGGAACGTCCTGCGGGAACTGCCGCCGGGAGGCGGCATAGTGAGTGCCGACTGGTCGGCGGCATGGGCGATCCGTCTCTGCCGACGGACCGTCCGGCCTGACACGGGCGGTTCCGACGCGCAGTCGCCGATCCGGCGCGCAGGCACCGGGCGGCGGGCGCCCGGCCAGTGGGCCCGTCGGTGCGGGACCGGTGGGTCCGGGGCGGGCGGTGCGAGCCCGCCCCGGGCCCGCACCGCCCGCCCCGTGTACCGCCCGTTCCGTCCCCCGGCTCGTCACCTCGGCGGCAGGGGCGGGCGTCTGCGGTCCGGGACGCCGTCGTACGTCGGCGGGGTCGCCGCCGGTTGTGCGGCCAGCAGGTCCAGGGCCAGCCGCACCGCGTCGTCGAGCACCGCGTACCGGCCCTCGGCCCAGTCGAGGGGGGTGCGCAGGGCCTCCAGGTCAGGTTCGACGCCGTGGTTCTCGACCGACCAGCCGTACGTGTCGAACCAGGCGGCGTTCATCGGCACGGTGATCACCGTGCCGTCCACCAGCCGGTGCCGTCCCGTCATGCCGACCACGCCGCCCCAGGTCCGCTGGCCCACCACCGGGCCAAGCTTCAGCAGCCGGAACGCGGCGGTGATCATGTCGCCGTCGGAGGCCGTCGCCTCGTCGGCCAGGGCGACCACCGGGCCCCGGGGGGCGTTGGAGGCGTAACTGACGGGCTGGGCGTTGCGGGTGAGGTCCCAGCCGAGGATCGTGCGGGTCAGCTTCTCCACCACCAGCTCGCTGATGTTGCCGCCCGCGTTGCCGCGCACGTCGACGATCAGGGCCGGGCGGGACACCTCCAGGCGCAGGTCCCGGTTGAACTGGGCCCAGCCGGAGCCGCCCATGTCCGGGATGTGCAGGTAGCCGCACTTGCCGCCGCTCAACTCCCGTACGACCTCGCGGCGTTTGGCCACCCAGTCCTGGTAGCGCAGGGGGCGTTCGTCGACCAGCGGGACGACGGCGACGCGGCGGGAGCGACCTCCCTCGGCGGCCCGGAAGGTGAGCTCGACCGTGGTGCCGCCCGCCGCGGAAAGCAGCGGGTAGGGGCCCGCGACCGGGTCCACCGGGCGGCCGTCGACATGGGTGAGGACCGCGCCCTCCCGGATGCCCGTACCGGCCAGCGGGGAGCGGGCCTTGGAGTCGGAGGAGTCGCCGGGCAGGATGCGGCGGACCGTCCAGTCGCCGTCCCGGCACACCAGGTTCGCGCCGAGCAGGCCGATCGCCCGCTGGTAGTGCGGCGGGCCCTCGTTGCGGCGGGCCGGGGACACGTACGCGTGCGAGGTGCCCAGTTCGCCCAGGACCTCGCGCAGCAGGTCGGCGAAGTCGTCGGGGGAGGCGACCCGTTCGACGAGCGGGCGGTACTGGTCGAGCACGGCGTCCCAGTCGATGCCGCACATGTCCGGTTCCCAGAAGTACGCGCGGATGATGCGGCCGGCCTCCGCGTACGCCTGCCGCCACTCCGCGGGCGGCTCGACCTCGTGCAGGATGCGGCGCAGGTCCAGGTAGACCGTCGAGTCGCCGTCGGCGATCTCGGTCGCGGGCACGGCGCGCAGCTCGCCCTCGTCCATGACGACCAGCCGGGTGGCGTCGCCGCTGACCGCGAACCAGTCGAGGTGGGCGACGAGTTCGGTCTTGCGGGCCTTGGAGATGTTGAAGTGTTCGAGGGTGGGGCGGCCGGACATGTCCGCCGGGTTGGCGAAGGTCTCGCCGAGCGCCCCCGAGATCGGCCAGCGCAGCCAGACCAGCCCGCCGCCGCTCACCGGGTACAGGGCCGAGTACTTCGACGCGGAGACCGGGAACGGCGTCACCCGGCTCTCCAGGCCCTCGAACTCGACGGTGACCGTGGACGGCCCCTCGCCCGTGACGGCCTCCGGGACCTCGTCGACCGGGTCGAGGCCGCCCGCCGCCGGGCGGCCCTCGGGGGACAGGGCGAACGGGGAGGGGGTCGCCGAGGAGAGCGGCACCAGGTAGGGGCGGCAGCCCAGCGGGAAGGACAGGTCGCCGGTGTGGACGTCGTAGACCGGGTCGAAGCCGCGCCAGGAGAGGAAGGCGAGGTAGCGGCCGTCGCCCGTGAAGACGGGGTTCTCGTCCTCGAAGCGGCCGTTGGTGACGTCGACGATGACGGGGGCGCCGGTGCCCAGGATGCGGGCCAGCTTGATCTGCCGCAGCGAACGGCCGATCCCGGGGTGCGACCAGGTCAGCCAGGCGCCGTCCGGGGAGAACGCCAGGTCGCGGACCGGGCCGTTGATGGAGCGGATCAGCTCGGTGGGCTCGTCGGCGGCCTCCTCGTCGGTCTCCAGGATCAGCAGCCGGCCGTCATTGGTGGCGATGGCCAGGCGTTCGCCGTCCGGGTCGGCGACCATCTCCTCGACCCGGCCGATCCGGCCGGAGGCCAGCCGGCGCGGCTCGCGGTCGCCGCTGGCGCGCGGCAGCGAGGAGATCTCGACGGCGTCCGCGCCGTCCGCGTCCGTGACGTAGGCGACCTGGGCGCCGCTGCCGAGCATCTCGGGCAGCCGGACCCGGACGCCGGGGGTGTCGGCGATGGTCCGGGCGGGGCCGTCGCGGTGGGTGAGCCAGTACAGGCTGCCGCGCACGGCGACGGCGCTGGCCCGGCCCGTCTCGTCCACGGACAGCGAGTCGATGTTGCTGGCGGCCGGGATCTGGTACGTGCGCCGCCCGTTGCGCGGGCCGCCGAGGCGGACCTCCAGCTTCCGGGGCACCGCGTCCGGCGAGGCCAGGTCGTCCACCAGCCACAGGTCGCCCGCGCACTGGTAGACCACCCGGTGCCCGTCGCTGGAGGCGTGCCGGGCGTAGAAGGCGTCGTGGTCGGTGTGGCGGCGCAGGTCGCCACCGTCGGGCCGGCAGGAGTACAGGTTGCCGACGCCCTCGTGGTCGGAGAGGAACGCGATCCGCCCGGCGACGAACATGGGCGAGTCGAGATGGCCGCCGATGTCCGGGAGCAGCCGCTTGCCGTGCAGCCACAGGCGGCCGGTCGCGCCGCCCCGGTACCGCTTCCAGGAGGCCGGTTCGTGCGGCGGGGTGCCGGTGAGCAGCAGGGTGCGGCGTTCGCCCTCGACGTCGGCGATCGCGATGTCGGAGACCGGGCCCCAGGGCAGCCTGCCGCCGGGGCTGCCGTCCGTGTGCAGGGTGTGGGCCCAGGAGACGTGCGAGAACGGCTGGCCGTGCGAGGACACGGCGAGGATCTGGGCGGCGTCCCCGGCGTCGGGGGTCCAGCCGCAGACCCGGGCGTCGGTCGATCCCCAGTAGGTGAGCCGGCGGGCCGGGCCGCCCTCCACCGGGGCGAGGTGGATCTCGGGGTCGAGGCTGCGCCAGGTCGTGTAGGCGATGCGGCTCCCGTCGGGGGAGAAGCGCGGATGGCCGACCCTGGTCCGGTCGGCGGTCACCCGCCACGCGCGGCCGGGCCGCTCGCCCTCCGGCGCGAGAGGGGCGACCCACAGGTCGTCCTCGGCCGCGAAGCAGAGCAGGTCCTCGTGGAGGTGCGGGAAACGGAGATACGCGACGTCGTCACTCACCCTCCAATGCTTTCCGCGCGGAAGGGCCCCGGCAACTCGTGGTGCGGGGCGCGCCGGAGCACGGGGCGGGGCGTCGGAGCGGGGACGGGTCGGGGTGCGGGGGTGACGAGAGGGGGTGGTGCGGGCTCCGGCGGGGGCTGGGGTGAGGGAGTGCGGGCCCCGGCGGGGGCTTTGGCGCGGGCTCCGGCGCGGGCTTTGGCGCGGGCTGTGGTGCGGGCTGTGGTGCGGAACACAAGCGAAACGATTTCGTTTCGCTGGAGGGGCGGGTACCGTCGAGGTGTACGAAACAGTTTCGTTCGGTCGACTGGTGTTCGAGGCCGACCGGCGAGGCTCATGTGCGTACCCGGAACACTCGCGTACGCACTCCAGGACAGGAGGCCGGCACATGGCGCGCACCAGGCTCACGCCCGAGCGCGAGGGCGAGATGTACGCCGCCGTGCTCGACCTGCTCCGCGAGGTCGGCTACGACGCCCTGACCATGGACGCCGTCGCCGCCCGCACCCGTTCCAGCAAGGCCACCCTCTACCGCCAGTGGGGGAGCAAGCCCGAGCTGGTCGTCAAGGCTCTGCGGCACAACAAGCCGGTGTCCCTCCACGAGATCGACACCGGTTCGCTGCGCGGAGACTTCCACGCCGTGCTGAGCCGTACCGACGACTGTCAGATGGAGAAGGACTCCGCGCTGATGCGGGGCCTGAGCCATGCCGTCCACGAGAATCCCGATCTGTACGAGGCCCTGCGCGAGCTGCTGATCGAGCCGGAGATGACCGGCCTCGACCAACTGCTGCGCCGAGCCGTGGACCGGGGCGAGGTGCGTCCGGACAATCCGGCGCTGAAATACGTGTCACACATGCTGATCGGCGCCTTCGCCGCCCGGCAGCTGGTCGAGGACCGCTCCGTCGACCAGGCGTTCCTGATCGACTACGTCGACTCCGTGGTTCTCCCCGCTCTCGGAGTCTGAGGTACCGATTACCCGGACCGACCCCGCTCCCCGCGAGGCCGGTTCCCTCCCCTCGCACGGCCTTCTCCCCGCTCCACCTGACACGCCGCTCTCGTCGTCGGGCTGGTTCCACACGCCCTTTTTCACCCATACGACCTGACCGGGAGTACGCCCCCGTGGCCACATTCCTCTACAAACTCGGACGGCTCGCCTTCCGGCGCCGCCGCTACGTCGCCCTGGTCTGGGTGGCGCTGCTGGCACTCGCCGGATTCGGCGCGGCCTCCGCGTCCACCGCCACCTCCAGCTCCTTCTCGATACCGGGCACGGAGGCGCAGCGCGCCTTCGACCTGCTGGAACAGCGCTTCCCCGGAGCCAGCGCCGACGGCGCGACCGCCCGGGTCGTCTTCAAGGCACCCGGCGACGAGAAGATGACCGACCCGGCCAACAAGGCCGAGGTGAACGAGGTCATCGGAGACCTGAAGTCCGGATCGGACCAGATCGCCTCGGTCACCGACCCGTACACCGCCGGTGCCGTCAGCAAGGACGGTTCCACGGCGTACGTCTCGGTGTCCTACAAGGTCAACTCGATGGAGCTGACCGACGGGACCCGCGAGTCCCTGGAGGACGTGGGCCACGCGGCGCAGAAGAGCGGGCTGACCGTCGAGATCGGCGGCGACGCGCTCATGGTGATCCCCGAGACCGGGGCCACCGAGATCATCGGCGTCGCGGTCGCCGCGGTGGTGCTGGTCATCACCTTCGGCTCGCTGGTCGCGGCCGGGCTGCCGCTGCTCACCGCCCTGATCGGCGTCGGCGTCGGCGTCTCGACGATCACGGCGCTGGCGAACGTGCTGGACCTCGGCTCCACCACCTCCATCCTCGCGATGATGATCGGCCTCGCGGTCGGCATCGACTACGCGCTGTTCATCGTCTCCCGCTACCGTGCCGAGCTGGCCGAGGGCCGGGAGCGCGAGGAGGCGGCCGGGCGGGCCGTCGGCACGGCCGGGTCCGCGGTGGTCTTCGCCGGTCTCACCGTCGTCATCGCGCTGGCCGGCCTCGCGGTCGTGAACATCCCGATGCTGACGAAGATGGGCTTCGCCGCGGCCGGCACGGTCGTGATCGCCGTTCTCATCGCGCTCACCCTGGTCCCGGCGATGATGGGCTTCGCGGGCAAGCGGGTCATGGGCCGCAAGGCGCGCAAGGCCGCCGAGGCTTCGTCCGAGTCCTCGTCCGGGACCGAGGGCAAGCCGAACATGGGCACCCGCTGGGCGCGGTTCGTGCTGCGCAGGCCGGTGTGGGTGCTGCTGGTCGGCGTCATCGGCCTCGGCACGGTCGCCGTCCCGGCCGCGTCCCTGGAGATGGGCCTGCCCGACGAGGGCTCCCAGCCCACCAGCACCACCCAGCGGCGCGCCTACGACCTGCTCTCCGACGGCTTCGGCCCCGGCTTCAACGGCCCGCTGATGGTGGTCGTCGACACCGCGAAGAGCTCCGACGGCAAGGCCGCGGCCAAGCAGGTCTCCGACGAGATCTCCGGCATCGAGGGCGTCGTCGCCGTCACCCCGGCCCAGTTCAACAAGGCCGGCGACACCGCGATGATCACCGTCATCCCGAAGGACCGGCCCAGCTCCGTCGACACGGAGAACGTCGTCCACTCGATCCGTGACGCGGGCGAGGGCATCAAGTCCGACACCGGCGCGGAGGTCCTGGTCACCGGCTCCACGGCGATGAACATCGACTTCTCGCAGAAGATGAACGACGCGCTGCTGCCGTACCTGGCGCTCGTCGTCGGCCTCGCCTTCCTGCTCCTGATGCTGGTCTTCCGGTCGGTGCTGGTACCGCTGAAGGCGGCCCTGGGCTTCCTGCTCTCGGTCGTCGCGGCCCTGGGCGCGGTCGTCGCGGTCTACCAGTGGGGCTGGCTCGGCTCGCTCTTCGGTGTGGAGCAGACCGGCCCGATCATGTCGATGATGCCGATCTTCATGGTGGGCGTGGTCTTCGGCCTGGCCATGGACTACGAGGTCTTCCTCGTGACCCGGATGCGCGAGGCGTACGTCCACGGCGAGAAGCCCGGCCAGGCGATCGTCACCGGCTTCCGGCACGGCGCCCGGGTGGTGACGGCCGCGGCCGTGATCATGATGGCGGTCTTCGCCGGCTTCATCGGCTCCAGCGAGCAGATGGTCAAGATGATCGGCTTCTCGCTCGCCATCGCCGTCTTCTTCGACGCGTTCGTGGTCCGCATGGCGATCGTGCCCGCGGTCCTCGCCCTGCTCGGGAAGCGCGCCTGGTGGCTGCCGAACTGGCTGGACCGGATCCTGCCGAACGTGGACGTGGAGGGCGAGAAGCTGCGCGAGCAGCTCGGCGAGACGTCCGCCGGGGGCCACGGATCCGGCGGCGGCGACGCCGAGGGCGACCGCGAGCTGGCCCGGGTCTGAGCCGGACCCCGGGGCATCGGGCCCCGGGGCCTCCGGGCCGGTCCCCGAGGGGCCGGTCCGGATCGGGAAGGAGACTCCGGGCCCTCGGGTCCGGATCGGGAAAGAGACTCCGGGGCCGCGTCCGAGCGGGACGCGGCCCCGGAAGCACCGGTTACCTGTGGGGACGGGGACCGGGGCGACAGCGGAAGCCCCCGTGCGAGCGGCACGGGGGCTTCCGCCATGGGGGCTTGCGCCGAGTGGGTGGACCTGGCGGGGCGCCGGGTGAACGGGTCACGCGGGGACGTCGTGCGGCTGCCGTCCCCCGATGCCCTCGTCGTCGGCGTTCCCGTCGTGGGTGCGGTGCAGGAAACGGATCAGCGGCGCGTTGTCGAACTGCACCACCTCGACGCCCTTCTCCGAGTGGAGCTCCACGACCAGCTGGGTCCGCCCGCACGGCCACACCCGGACGCCGTCGCGCTCGGCGGGGGAGAGCAGACCGCGTTCCAGCAGGTCACGGCCGAAGGACCAGTCGATGCCGCCGGGGAAGGCGACGTGGACGGTGCGGGGGTCGTCGTCGGCGTCGTACAGCAGGTCGACCGGCACCGCCGGAAGGTCGGGGGTGTCGTTGACGAGCCAGGCCTCGGCCTGTTCATGGATCACGGGGGGCATGGCCGATTCCTCCTGTGTTTTCTCCTCTGCCATCAAATGTCGCACATTTTGCGCCAAGGGCACGGGTGTTTTGCGCCAGGGGGGTGGGCGGTCAATTGTGATGAAGGCGCTCTTGCGAGGGCTTTGCAACAAGCCCCTATCATTGAGCGGTTCACGACATGTCCGCAGCAACAGCGGGGTCGCAGGAAGCGGAGCTCTGCCATGCATGTACCCGACGGTTTCATCAACGCACCCGTCTCGGCCGTCACCGGGGTCGTCGCCGCCGGGGCCGTGGCGGTCGGCCTGCGGGGCGCCCGACGGGAACTGGACGAGCGCACCGCGCCGCTGGCCGGCCTCGTCGCCGCGTTCGTCTTCGCCGTGCAGATGCTGAACTTCCCGGTCGCGGCCGGCACCAGCGGACACCTGCTGGGCGGGGCGCTCGCCGCGATCCTGGTCGGGCCGTACACCGGGATGCTCTGCATAGCCGTCGTCCTGCTCATGCAGGGCGTCCTCTTCGCCGACGGCGGCCTCACCGCGCTCGGCGTGAACGTGCTCGTCATGGGCGTCGTCACCGTCGTCGTCGCGTACGCCCTCTTCCGCGGGCTGCTCGGCCTGCTGCCGCGCACCCGGCGCTCCGTGACCGTCGCGTCCTTCGTCGCCGCCCTGGTCTCCGTACCGGCCGCGGCCGCCGCCTTCACGCTGATCTACTGGATCGGCGGCACCACCGACATCGCGATCGGCAAGGTCTTCACCGCGATGGTCGGGGTCCACACCCTGATCGGCATCGGTGAGGCCGTGATCACCGCGCTGACCGTCGGCGCCGTCATCGCCGTACGCCCCGACCTGGTCCACGGCGCCCGCGGCCTCACCGCACCGCTCAAGCTCCGGATCGACGGCGAACTGGTCGACGCCCCCGCCGCGCGGCCCGCCGCCCCGGCCGCCACCCGCTCCCCCCGCGCCCTGTGGGCCACCGGCCTGGTCACCGCCCTCGTGCTGGCGGGCTTCGTCTCCTTCTACGCCTCCTCGAACCCCGACGGACTGGAGAAGGTCGCCGCCGACAAGGGCATCGACGAGAAGGTCGAGGAGCACGCCGCCAAGGACTCCCCGCTCGCCGACTACGGCGTCAAGGACGTCTCCGACGCCCGGATCTCCGGCGGCCTCGCCGGGGTGATCGGGGTCGGCGTCACGATCGCGGTCGGCAGCGGCGTCTTCTACGTCGTCGCCCGTCGCCGCCGCACCCCGGACGCCCCCGACGCCACCGCGCACGACCGCGAGACCGTCTGACCGGACCCGGCCGCCCCGCGGGAACCGCCGGTACGAGCAGTACGGAACACGCACCACGCAGCACGCAGCACGGAACACACAGAAAGCCGTCTGACATGGGCGCAGGCCACGCACACAAGCTCTACCGGCACGGGCACTCGCCGGTCCACCGCCTGCCACCGCACTGCAAACTCGTCGCCGCCCTCGGCTTCGTCGTGGTCGTCGTCTCCACGCCGCGCGAGGCGGTGTGGGCGTTCGCGCTGTACGCCGTGCTGATCGGCGCCGTCGCAGCCCTGGCCCGCATCCCGGCGGGCTTCCTGCTCAAGCGCCTGCTCGTCGAGGTGCCGTTCGTCGCGTTCGCGCTGCTCATGCCGTTCGTGGTGCCCGGTGAACAGACCCACGTCCTCGGCCTCTCCGTCAGCGTCCCCGGCCTCTGGGGCGCCTGGAACGTCCTCGCCAAGGGCACCCTCGGCGTCGCCGCCTCCGTGCTCCTGGCCTCCACCACCGAACTGCGCGCCCTGCTGCTCGGCCTCCAGCGGCTCAGGCTGCCCCCGCTGCTCGTCCAGATCGCCTCCTTCATGATCCGGTACGGCGACGTGATCACCGACGAGATGCGCCGGATGTCGATCGCCCGCCGCTCCCGGGGCTTCGAGGCCCGCGGCGTACGGCAGTGGGGCGTCCTGGCCAAATCGGCGGGCGCCCTGTTCATCCGGTCGTACGAGCGCGGCGAACGCGTCCACCTCGCGATGGTCAGCCGCGGCTACACCGGCTCCATGCCGGTCATCGACGAGGTGACGGCCTCCCGGACCCAGTGGGCGCAGGCTGCCGCCCTCCCCGTTCTCGCCCTCGTCGTGTGTCTGCTGGGGTGACTCCACCCACGACTGAAGTCGCAAGCTTCCTGCGTTGGTGGCTGAGCACCGTCGCAGAGGACCAGCCCGGCCCTGTGCAGGACGTTCAGTGCGCCCACGCGGTCAGCGTTTTCGATCAGGCCGCAGTTGACACATTCGAACTTTGCTTGGGTGGCGCGATTCTCCTTCGCGACGTGCCCGCATCCGGGGCAGGTGCGGGAGGTGTTGCGGGCGTCCACCGGAATCACGCGGCGAGCGGCGCTTTCAGCCTTCTGCGCCAGGATTCCGAGGAACTGTCCCCAACCTGCGTCGAGGATGCTGCGGTTCAAGCCCGCTTTGGCGGCGGCACCGTTCGGCAGGGAGTCGCCGGGCTGTTCGGGGTCGGGCTTGGGTGCCGGGGCTTTGGTCATCCCGGCGATGTTCAGCTTCTCGTGCCCGATCACGTCGTGCTTGCGGACCAGGGCGAGAGCGGTCTTGTGGTGGTGGTCCAGGCGCTGCCGCCGGATCCTGGTGTGCAGCTTGGCGACCTTGCGGGCCGCGGCGCGGTGTTTCTTCGTCCGGCGCTCGGTGCGCTTGGGGAACGCCGAAAGGTGCTGCTGCGCGGCTGTCAACTCATCCACCGCCGACTGGAGGAAGCGAGGGTTCGGCTCGTGGCTGCCGTTGGAGTCGGTGAAGAAGTGCACTGTGCCCATGTCGATGCCGATGATCGATCCGGTTGTGGGCAGGGGCTTGGCGGGCACTTCGTCACAGGTGAGGACCACGTACCAATGTGTGTCTTCACGCTTGACGCTGATTGTCCTCACCCGGCCTTGCACGGGGCGGTGCCGGTGCACCCGGACATGCCCGATGCCTTGGATGCGCACGCGGGTCTGGCGGTCGTGCGGGGTGGAGTCCCAGCGGCAGCCGTCCCCGTTCCTGGGGAACTCGACCGTGTCGAAGTGTCCGACGCCCTTGAACCTCGGGTAGCCGGGTGTCCGACCGGCCTTCACGCGCCGGAAGAACGCGGCGAACGCCTTGTTCAACCGCCGCAACGTCGCCTGCTGCGAGCTGAACGACCAGCGGCCTTGCCGCTCCGGGTCGAAGGCGCGGATCTCCTTGAGCTGGGCGGACTGCTGCCCATAGGTAATCGATGTCTTCGAGCCGTGCCGGCAGGCGTCCCGGCGCTCCTGCAACGCTCCGTTGTACAGCGAACAGTGGTCCCGCAGCATTTCCGTCAGGGCCTGGGTTTGGCGGACGGTGGGCCGAAGGCGGAACTTGTATGCGCGAATCACGCCTTACGCCTCCGCTCCATGCGAAGGGCTTCAGCCAGGAGGATGCACGAGGCGGCATTGATCGAGATTCCCGCCGCGTCGGCGTACTCCTCGACCTGCCGCTTCAAGTCTGGGGGGACCCGCAGATTCAGCGACTCCCGGCGATCACCTCTAGCCACAACCAAAATGCTACCACTCCTGACAGTGAATCACATCTGAGACCAGTGCTGCGCGGCGGAGCTGTGCAGCACTGGATTCGATTCCCTCTCCGGCTGAAGCCGGAGGTCCCCTCGAAAGGGCTTCGATGGACCGTATGAGCACCCCCACCGCCCCCGCCCCGTCCCTGGAGGTCAGCGGCCTCGCGTACGCCTACCCCGACGGCCACCAGGCCCTGTTCGGGGTGGACCTGACGGTCGCCAGGGGCGAACGCGTCGCCCTGCTCGGCCCGAACGGCGCCGGCAAGACCACCCTCGTCCTCCACCTCAACGGCATCCTCGACGCCGGGGCGGGCACCGTCCGCGTCGCCGGACTCCCCGTCGAGAAGCGCAACCTCGCCGAGATCCGCCGCCGCGTCGGCATCGTCTTCCAGGACCCCGACGACCAGCTCTTCATGCCCACCGTCCGCGAGGACGTCGCCTTCGGCCCCGCCGCCTCCGGACTGCGCGGCGCCGAACTGGAGGAACGCGTCGTCGAGGCCCTGAAGCAGGTCGGCATGGAGGAGTACGCGGACCGGCCGCCGCACCACCTCTCCTTCGGCCAGCGCCGCCGCGTCGCCGTCGCCACCGTCCTCGCCATGCGGCCGGAGATCCTCGTCCTCGACGAGCCGTCCTCCAACCTGGACCCGGCCTCGCGGCGCGAGCTCGCCGACATCCTGCGCTCCCTGGACGTCACCGTGCTCATGGTCACCCACGACCTGCCGTACGCCCTGGAGCTCTGCCCGCGCTCGGTGATCCTCAGCGAGGGCGTCATCGCCGCCGACGACCGCACCCAGGACCTGCTCTGCGACGAGAAGCTGATGCGCGCCCACCGCCTGGAGCTGCCCTTCGGCTTCGACCCGCGCTCCGTGAGCGTCCCGCAGCCGTGAACGCGCCGTGTTCCGGGACCGTGAACGCGCCGCGTTCCGCGGGCGTTCCGCGCCCGTGAACGTGTTGCGTTCCGCGCTCGTGAACGTGCCGTGACCATGAACAACGGGTGACCCGGCCCCCGCCCCGCCCGCGCGGGGATGCACCATGGGGGGATGAGCGGGAGCGCGGGAGCAGACGTGGACGTACGCGGCACGGTGGCGGCCGGATTCGAACCGGTCCGGGACGCGTTCGTCCGCAACTTCGAGCAGCGCGGCGAACGCGGCGCCGCCGTCGCCGTCTACCGGGACGGGCACAAGGTCGTCGACCTGTGGGCCGGCACGAGGGACGTGGACGGCGCCGAACCCTGGGCCGTCGACACCGTGCAGGTCGTCCGCTCGGCGGGCAAGGGCATCGCCGCCGCCGTACCGCTGCTGCTGCACCAGCGCGGCCAGGTCGACCTCGACGCCCCCGTCGGCACGTACTGGCCGGAGTTCAAGACGGCCGGCAAGGAACGCGCCCTCGTCCGGCACCTGCTGTCCCACCGGGCCGGACTCCCCGCGCTCGACTGCCCGCTGACCCCCTCCGAGGCGGCCGACGGGAACTCCGGACCGCAGGCCGTCGCCGCCCAGCGCCCCCAGTGGGAACCCGGCACCGACCACGGCTACCACGCCCAGACCTACAGCTGGCTCGTCGGCGAACTGGTGCGCCGGGTCACCGGCCGAACCATCGGCCGGTGGATCGCCGAGGAGATCGCCCGCCCCCTCGGCCTGGACTTCTGGTTCGGTCTCCCGGCCGACGAGACGCACCGGGTGGGCCGGATCGGGCCCGTCGAACCGCCCGCCGACGGGAACGGCGCCCTGCGGCTGCGCCCCAAGCGCTCCGTCACCGAGGCGTACCGCGACCCGCAGTCCCTCACCCGCCGCGCCTTCGGCGCCATCGACCCGCTGCCCGACGAGAACGACCCCGGCTACCGGGCGGCCGAACTCCCCGCCTCCAACGGCATCTCCACCGCCCGCGCCCTGGCCCGCTGCTACGCCGCGATGATCGGACCGGTCGACGGCCACCGGCTGTTCGCCCCCGCCACCCTCACCCTGGCCCGCACCGAGGAGTCGGCGGGCCCGGACCGGGTCCTGGTCGTCAACACCCGTTTCGGACTCGGCTACATGCTCCACGGGCCGGCGGCCCCGCTGCTGGCCCCCGGCTCCTTCGGCCACCCCGGCCGGGGCGGCTCCCTCGGCTTCGCCGACCCCGAATCCGGCATCGCGCTGGGCTATGTGACGAACGGTCTGCAGAAAGGAGTCACCGCCGACCCCCGTGCCCAGGCCCTGGTCAGGGCAGTACGGTCGGCGCTATGACTCCTCCTCGCCCCACAACTCCCGCGCACCCCGCCGGTCCACGATTCGACGGACACGTCGCGCTCATCACCGGAGCCGGCCAGGGCATCGGCGCCGCCACGGCCCGCCGACTGGCCGCCGAGGGCGCCCGGGTCCTGGTCACCGACCTGGACGGCGACCGCGCCGAACGCACCGCCGAGGCGATACGCGGGACGGGCGGCACCGCCGAGGCGCTGCCCTGCGACGTGGGCGACCGGGCGGCGGTCGAGGCCGCGGTGGCCCACGCCGCCGCCCGCTTCGGCCGGCTCGACGTGCTGGTGAACAACGCGTACTCCTGCTCCTCGGACCTCCCGCTCTTCGAGGACGAGCCGGACGAGGCATGGGAACGCGACCTGGACATCTCGCTCTCCGGCCCGTACCGCTGCTCCCGCGCCGCGCTCCCGCACCTGATCGCCTCCGGCCGGGGCGCGATCGTCAACATCGGTTCGGTCAACGGCGAACAGGACTTCGGCAACCACGGCTACAGCGCGGCCAAGGCGGGCCTGGCCAGCCTGACCCGCACCCTCGCCGGGCACGCCGGGCCGCGCGGTGTGCGCGTCAACCTGGTCGCCCCCGGCACGGTCCGCACGGACGCCTGGGCGGGCCAGGACGTGGCGCTGGCCCGGGTCAGCCGCATCTACCCGCTCGGCCGGGTCGGCGAGCCGGACGACATCGCCTCCGCCGTCGCCTTCCTCGCCTCCCGCGACGCGGCCTGGATCACGGGCACCACACTGCGGGTGGACGGTGGGCTCACGGCCACGAACTACGGCTTCCAGCACGCGATTTCGGGGGAGTAGGCACTGCTTTTCGGCCTCCTTCCCCGGCACCCCGGAGCGGAACGACAGTTTCGTGCCGGGGTGCCCCCATCCGGTTGTCCCGGCCCCGCCAGGAAGGAAGGATTCGTTCCGAGGACCGACGGGGAAGGGATCGACCGGCATGGCACGGAAGACGATAGGGAAGGTGGCCGCACTGGCCGCGGCACTCGCGCTGGTGTGGTTCGGCTGGTCGGCCTTCTTCGACGAGGAGGAGGAGCCGTTCGTCACCTACCACTACCGGGCCATGTGCGAGGAGCCCCAGGAGTTCTCCCAGGCGGCACCGCGCTCCGGCAAGGGCCCCCGCCCCGTGGTCATCGACGGCTACTGGCCCGAGGCGGACTCCGGCCCGGACAAGCCGACCGCCGCGGACCTCCGGGTCTGGTACCCCACGAAGCCGGAGACGGTACAGCTTGTCGCCTGCGTCGAACGCACCGGCCGGGGCGAACAGGTGAAGCGCTGTGTCTACCAGACCGTGCCCGACGCCATCGGCGGCACCGGCAGCGGCGAGACCAGGCAGCACCCGTTCTCCCTCTACCTCTACAAGGGCGTCTACGAGGTGACCGTGTACGAGGCCGCGACCGGCAAACGGCTGGGCAGCAAGGAGATCCACGGGGAAAGCTTCCGGTCGGACGATCCGAACGGATCGGCGGCCGACCCGTGCCCGCCGCGCACCATCGCCCCGAAGCCGGGCGAGGACGACGAGAAGGAGTCGGATCCGTCGGTCGCCCAGCTCCGCGAGTTCCTCGACCCGTACGTACTCGGCTGACGTGCTCGGCTGACGTGCTCGGCCGAACCGGCGCGCGGATCAGGTCACTTCGACCGCTCGCGCACGTCCACCACGGTTCCGCCGGCGTGCTCGATCAGCGTCTTCGGGTCGAGCGGGAAGACCGTGTGCGGGGTGCCCGCCGCCGCCCACACCACGGCGTGGTCCAGCAGTCCGCGGTCGGCCAGCACCCGGGTCCTCGTACGGTGACCGAAGGGCGGCACGCCCCCGATCGCGTAACCGGTCGTCTCCCGGACCAGGCCGGCGTCGGCCCGCCCGACCTTCCCGGCACCCAGCTCCACGCGCACGCGCTCCACGTCGACCCGCGAGGAGCCGTCCATCAGGACCAGCACCGGTACGCCGTCGGCCTGGAAGACCAGTGACTTGACGATCTCGCCGAGCCCGCAGCCGATCGCGGCGGCGGCCTCGGCGGCGGTCCGGGTGGCCTCCGGGAACTTGCGGATCTCGACGTCGAGGCCCAGCTCCCGCAGGGCCTCGGCGAATCGGGGGTGGGCCTCGGCGGCGGCCGTGTCGGCGGTGTCGGCGGTGGTGTCGGTGGTGTCGGGAGTGCTCATGCCCCGCACGCTAGCGAACGCGGTGCGGGGCGGGCGACGGAGTTGCCGGGACACGCGCCGGTGTTCCGGGCCCCGTACCCGGCTCAGGGACCGGCGCGCAGGACCGCCGCGACCACCGGGCCCGCCGCGTCGCCGCCGTGGCCACCGGCCTTGACGACCGCGGCGGCGGCCAGGTCGTTGCTGAAGCCGGTGAACCAGCTGTCGGACGTCTCCTGGTTGTCCACCTCCGCCGAGCCCGTCTTGGCGCCCTTGTCGCCGCCGACCGTGGACATCGCCGCCTTGGCGGTGCCCCAGGCCGCCGTCTGGCGCATCATCTCGGTCAGCTGCCGGGAGACGTTCGGGGACAGCGACCTGGCGGCGGTGGCGATCGTCCGGCCGTCGAGGTCCCGGTCCACGAGGATCGGCTGGCGGAAGGTGCCGGTCCGCGCGGTGGCGGTGATGGACGCCACGTTGAGGGCGTTCATCTGGACCGTGCCCTGGCCGATGTACTGGGCCGCCGCCTCGCCGCCGGTCGCCTCGGGGACGCTGCCGTCGTAGGTCACCACGCCCGTCTGCCAGTTCAGGCCGATGCCGAAGACCTCACGGGCCTCCTTGGCGAGCGCGGCGTCGTCCTTCGTGTCGTCGATCAGCTTGATGAAGGCCGTGTTGCAGGACCGGGCGAAGCTGGTCGTCAGGGTGCCCCGCGGGATGTCGAAGTTGTCCAGGTTGTGGAAGGTGCGGCCCTGGTACATCGCGGTCTTCGGGCACTCGATCGGTTGGCCCGCCGAGGCGAGGCCCTTCTCGATCAGCATCGCGGCGGTCACGATCTTCATCGTCGAACCGGGCGCCTGCTTGCCCTGCAGCGCCGCGTTGAAGCCGTTGGCCGGGCTGTTGGCGATGGCGCGGATCGCACCCGTGGACGGCCGGACCGCGACCACCGACGCCTGCCCGAACCGCTTCACCGCCGTCTCGGCCGCCGCCTGGATCCCGGCGTCCAGGGTGGTCACCAGCTTCCCCGGCCTGCCCTTGGTGAGCGTCAGCAGGGTCTTGTCGGGGGTCTTCCCGTCCGCGTTCTCGATCCGGGTCTCGATGCCCGCGGTGCCGCCGGCCTTCTCGCCGTACTTCTCGCGCAGCGCGTCCAGGACCGGCCCCAGCGAGGGGTACTTCTCCTTGGTGAGCACCTTGCCGTTGTGGTCGACCGCCTCGATCGCCGGGGCCGACGCCTCGCCCGTCCTCAGCGACGCGCCGTCCGCCAGGTCCGGGTGGATCACCGTGGGGGACCAGTCCACCAGCGGCCTGCCGGTGGTCAGGCCGCGCACCACGGTCAGTTCGGAGGCGTACGACCAGGGCTTGGACTTCCCCCCGAACGACACGGTCGCCTTCACCGTGTACGGCACCTTCGAGCCGACCGCCCGGCCCGGAGTGATCACCGCCTCGGTGACGTGGGCCTGCTCGCGGTAGGCGGCGAGGGCCGGTCCGGCCTCGCCCGCGTTGTTGGTCAGCTGGGACGCGGCGGCCGAGTCGCCGCCCGCCCACGCCTTCAGGAACTCCTTCGACGCCTCGCCGATCTCCTCCTCGGTGACCGGCCCCGTCTTCACCTCGGCGGACGCGGAACGGCTGTCCGTACCCCCGCCGCCACCGTCCAGATCGTCCAGGATGTTGTACGCCCCGTACCCCACCCCGCCGACCACGACCGCGAATATTCCGCCGACCACGGCGACCTTCGCTCCACTGCGCATCCTGCAGTCCCCTCCCCAGGAGCCCCCTTGAACGTGTTCAAGGGGATGCTGGTCGGCACCCTACGGGAGGGGAGGGACGGCTGAGACGGTTGTTATGGGAACGGGATACGCGATGCGTGCCCCTTGAACGCACAGGCCGGACAAGCGGTTCGGGCGATGGGCATTCCGTTGCGGAACTTCATGTTTAAGTTGATTCGTGCACTGGTCGGTTGATTCGTGCACTGGTCGGGCGAGATGACCTGCTGGGCCAGGAGCAGTGCCAGTGGGCCGCCCCGGAGCAGGAAACGCGCTTCGGCGGCGGCCCGGATCGCGTCGGTCACGGGCCACCGCATCGGCTTGAAGTCCGCTTTGCCGGGCGTGAGTTGCTGGGGACCACAGGTGAGTCCTTCGACCGGGAAGGACTGATGCGGGTGGGGGAGTCGAGGGTGATGGCGTAGGAGACCGGACGGACGTACGAGCTCGATCGCGTCGCGCTTGAACTCGTCAATGCTTGGACGACGGTCCTCTCGTTTGACAACGCAAGCTCGGAGTCGTCCTCTGGGAAGAGGACGCACGCGTATGTGCCGCCACTGAAAGCAGCCGAATCCGACTGCTGAGCTTCAGCTCGTGGCGATTCCAAGAGCCCGAAATGAGCTGGCCCGTGGGCCATACCCGTGGGCACAAAAACCAGCCAGGGCCGGCACCTCGTCGCGGGCGCCACCATCAACACACGACTGGAACGGACGGAGAGAAAGATGAGAAAGGTACTCGGACTAGCTGCGTCGGCGTTTTTGGTGGCTGGAGGGGTGGGCCTCACGGCGACTCCGGCATCTGCGGTCCCCACGGCAGCGTGCTCGTTGGCACCTGCGGGCGTCGGCCAGTTCACGTTGGACGGCAGCGGCTTCCTCGCGAATGCTCCGGTCAACATCTTGAAGAATGGAGCGCTTCAGGCAGTCACCACGACAAACGCTGCCGGGGCGTTCACCGTAGGGGCGGTGCGTGGCAACTTCACGGCCGTCAGCGGTGGAGCTTCCACGACATGCGCGGATCCGTTCGTCACCGAGGATGAACAGAAAACAGAAATCGGGCAAAGCTTCGATCAGGGCTTCAAGGACGGTCAAGTCGCAGGCAAGGCGGCGGCGCAGAGCACGAATTGCGGGACACCGCAAGTCCGACAGAGCCTGGTCCAGAGTGTCTACGCGGACGGCTACAGAGCAGGGTTCACCAGTGCCTTCGAAGCTGCCTGTGCCCCAGGACAAGGCCAGGGCCAGGGCCAGGGCCAAGGCCAAGGTCAGGGTCAGGGCCAGGGGCAAGGTCAGGGCCAGGGCAACATCGGTCGGAACCGCTGAAGGGGCGGGGCTGGGAATTGGGCATCAGCCACCTCGCCAGTTCCCGACTCCACTCGGGTTTGCACCCCTCGCCATGGCGAGGGGTGCAAACCCGAGCGGCTCGTTCGCGCGACGCCCGCCCGCGACACACGGCGTAGTTCGAAGACGAGAGTCCCGGGCCCGCTGTGGTGCTGATGACCATTCACCCGGGGCGCCTCGGATGGCACGGACGTGACAGATGACGCGGAGTCAACTGTGCCCCTTCGGGAGGTGCGGGCGCCGATGCCGCTGCCCGTCATGTCGGTTGTTGCGAGGCGGGCACAGCCGCCGCAGGCCGGCTAATACCCCAGGCTTGATTTGTGAATTAGGAACGATATCGAAGATGCGGAGGGAAGGGGTGCGGAGGAAGATTTGAGGGGGAGAATTCCAGGAGGTCCCATGAAGAGGATGAAGCAACGAATCGCTGCTCTTGGTGCGTCGATCGCCATGGCAGGTGTCGGTCTTGCGGCAACAGCGCCCCGGGCGAGCGCCGATCCACCGACTCCCCCCGACCCTGTCAGCGTCAGCGTTTTGCCGGGAATCGGCGTGAAAATCACATGGCCGCACTCCGATGCGGAGTTGCTTCACAACTACGCAGTCGGCGATGGCAGCACCAGCGAGTTCGTGCCCGCCAACACCAATACGTACGTTTGGGGAGATATTTCTCCGGGGGAGCACAAATGTTTCCAAGTGGAAGTTCAAACCGAGAGTGAATACGGTGCAAGCGGCTGGTCCGCGCCCGAGTGCATTACGATGCCGAAGTAACTCTCGGGGCATTTATTGGTCTCGATCTTTCGTGAGGGTCTGCCGACGGAGTCGGTGGGCCCTTTCGCTTTCAGGAGCTGGTGGTGGGCAGGCCGACGGCCCGGCTGTCGCGTCGGTGGGCGCCGGGTTCCACTGTCCGGGGCGGGTGCGCCGCCCGTTCCCGGGCGGCGCGTTCCGGCCGGGAGGTCAGCGGGGTGCCGGGGCGAGCCAGGGCTGTCGTCCCGGGCCGGTCGGGTGGGTGCCGGTGACACCCATGACCACCGAGTAGAGGCTGGTCTCGGCGGTGATGAAGAGGCGGTTGCGCTTGGCGCCGCCCCAGGAGATGTTGGCGACCGTCTCGGGGACGTTCAGACGGCCGATCAGGGTGCCGTCGGGGTCGTAGCAGTGCACGCCGTCGTCCATCGCGGCGGCCCAGAGCCGGCCGCCGTCGTCGAAGCGGAGGTTGTCGAAACGGGCCTTCTCGCGGGCCCCCGCCTCGGCGAAGACCTCGCCGTCCGACAGCGTGCCGTCGTCCCGCACGTCGAAGACGCGGATGAACCCGGCCCGGGTGTCGGAGACGAACAACCGCCGCTCGTCCGCCGAGAAGACCAGCCCGTTCGGGGCGCCGAAGCAGTCGGCGACCAGGCGTACCTCGCCGGTGGCCGGGTCGATCCGGTAGACGTTGTTGGAGCCGATCTCGCTCTGCGCGCGGTAGCCCTCGTAGTCGCTGGTGATACCGAAGTCCGGGTCGGAGAACCAGATCGAGCCGTCGGACTTCACCGCCGCGTCGTTCGGGCTGTTCAGGCGCCTGCCCTGCCAGCGGTCGGCCAGCACCGTGACCGTGCCGTCGTGCTCGGTGCGGGTCACCCGGCGGTTGCCCTGCTCGCAGGTGATCAACCGGCCCTCGCGGTCGAGGGTGTTGCCGTTGGTGTGTCCGGCCGAGCGGCGGAAGACGCCGACCGCACCGGTCTCCTCGTCCCACCGCAGCATCCGGTCGTTGGGGATGTCGCTCCAGATCACCTGACGCCAGGCGGGCAGATAGACCGGGCCCTCGGCCCAGCGGCAGCCGGTGTACAGGACCTCCAGCGCGTCGTCGCCGTTCATGCACCGCCCGGTACGGAACCGGTCGTCGAACATCTCGTACAGCCCGGGTCGTTCACCGCTCACAGGGTCCACTCCTTGCGAAAGACACCGTACGCCGAATGAAAATCGGCACAAGGCGAAGATTGCAAGATGAGATATGGTCACCGCAAGGGGAATCCGAACGGAGAGTTGTGGATCACATAGACCGCGAGCTGCTGGACCTGCTCCAGCAGGACGCCACCCAGTCCTACGCCGCGCTGGGGCAGGCCGTCGGCCTGTCCGCCGGCGCCGCCCACGAGCGGGTGCGGAAGCTGCGCGAGCGCGGCGTCATCCGGCGCACCACGGCCGAGGTGGACCCGGTCGCCGTGGGCGGCGCCGTCCTGGCCTACGTGATGGTCGACTCGACGTCCTGGATGGGCGATTCGGCGCAGGACTTCGCCGCGCTCCCCGAGATCCTGGAGGCGCACGTCATCGCCGGCAGCGCCTCGGTGCTGGTGAAGGTCAGGACTGCGACCACCGAGCAGCTCCAGGACGTGCTGCGCCGGATCTACGCCATCGACGGGGTCAGCGGGACGCAGGCCACGGTGGTCCTGGAGACCTTCTTCGAGCGGCCGCTCTCGCCGCTCGAAGCCGATCCGGCCCGAATCCGGGAGGAAGGCCCTAGGGGACGGTGAGCACGATCTTGCCGGTGGTGCGGCCCGTCTCGCCGAGCGCGTGCGCGCGGGCCGCGTCCGCGAGCGGGAAGACGGCCTCGACGTGGGCGCGCAGGGAGCCGGCGGCGACCAGGTCGGCGACGGCGTTCATGCCGGCGTGGTCGGCCTCGACGAGCAGGGTCCTGACGCGGACCCCGCGGGCGGTGGCCCTCGCCGCCTCGTCGGGGTCGGTCCCCGGCAGGAGCGACACGAGGATACCGCCCGGCCGCAGGACGTCGAGGGAACGGGCGCGGGTGTCGCCGGACAGGGGGTCGAGCACCACGTCGACGTCCCGGACGGCGTCGCGGAAGTCGGTGGTGCGGTAGTCGACGACCTCGTCCGCGCCGAGCGAGCGCACGAAGTCGTGCTTGGGGGCGCTGGCGGTGCCGATCACGTACGCGCCGCGGGACTTGGCGATCTGGACGGCGAGGTGGCCGACCCCGCCGGCCGCCGCGTGGACCAGGACGCGCTGCCCCGGCCGCACGTCCGCGGTGTCGACGAGCGCCTGGTGGGCGGTGAGGGCGGCGAGCGGCAGGGCGCCGGCCCGGACGTGGTCGATGCCGGCGGGCTTGCGGGCGAAGGCGCGGGCGGGGCCCGTCACGTACTCGGCGTGGGAGCCGACACCGTGCGGGTAGGGCAGCATCCCGAAGACCTCGTCGCCCGGCTCGAACAGGGTGACGCCGAAGCCGACGGCCTCGACGACGCCGGACACGTCCCAGCCGAGGACGAGCGGCAGGCGGTCCAGGAAGAGACCGGCGGCGCGGTGCTTCCAGTCGGTCGGGTTCACCCCGGCGGCGCGCACGGCGACGAGGATCTGTCCCGGGCCGGGCACGGGCCGCGGCAGCACGACCTCCTTCAGCACCTCGGGGGCGCCGTGGGTGTCCTGGCCGATGGCTCGCATGGTGGTGGAGTTCGTCATGTGCCCCAGCCTCGCCCCGGACCCCCGGGCCGTACCATGGCATGAATGCCATCTTCCGACGGGATCGTGCCATGACCGTCCATCGTGTCGTCGTCCTCGCGCTGGACGGGGCGTACCCCTTCGAACTCGGCATCCCGAGCCGGGTCTTCGGCGCGCTCCTGGACCGCTACGAGGTGCTGACCTGCTCCGTCGACGGCGGCCCCGTCGCCACGAACGCGGACTTCTCGGTCACGGTGGGGCACGGGCCCGAGGTGCTCGCCACGGCGGACACGGTGCTGCTGCCGCCCTTCGACATCTCCCGGCTCTCGCGCGAGCTGCCGCCGGGCGCGGGCGAGGCACTCGCGGCCGTACGGCCCGGGGCGCGGATCGTGTCGATCTGCACGGGTGCCTTCGTGCTGGCGGCCGCGGGGCTGCTCGACGGCCGGCCCGCCACCACCCACTGGGCCGTCGCCGACGTCTTCCGCTCCTGGTACCCGCGGGTGGCGCTGGACCCGGACGTGCTGTTCGTGGACGACGGGGACGTGCTGACCTCGGCCGGTGCCGCCTCCGGCGTCGACGTCTGCCTGCACCTCGTACGGCGGGACCACGGCACCGCCGTCGCCAACCACGTGGCCCGGGCCTGCGTCGTGCCGCCCTGGCGGGACGGCGGTCAGGCCCAGTACATCGAGCACCCGGTGCCCCCGGCCGCCGCGAACGGCACGTCGGCCACCCGCCAGTGGGCGCTGGAGAACCTGCACGAACCCCTGACGCTGACGGAGCTCGCGGGGCACGCCCGGATGAGCCTGCGCACCTTCGCGCGCCGCTTCAACGACGAGGTCGGGACGAGCCCCGGCCGCTGGCTGATCCAGCAGCGCGTCTCCCGCGCCCAGCACCTCCTGGAGACCACCGACCTCGCCGTCGACGACATCGCCGGACAGGTCGGCTTCGCCACCGGGACCTCGCTGCGCGAGCACCTGCACGCCGCGATCGGCGTCTCACCGCTCGCGTACCGGCGCACCTTCCGGGGCGCCGGCACGACGGGCCGGACCCTCCCGGACGGAAGGCCCTGGTGCCGGGAGGGGCACTAGATCCAGGTGTCCAGCCACATCCGGTCGCGCCACGAGCCGTCCGGGATCGGGGCGCCGGTGTAGATCGGCCAGAAGTAGATGAAGTTCCAGATGATCAGCAGCACCAGGACGCCCGCCCCGATCGCGCCCAGCGTCCGTCTGCGTTCCATCGCCGGGTCGTCGCCCGCCGGGAGGGCCTCCACCGGGCCGGATCCCGCCGGGCCGGACCCCGTCAGCCCGGACACCGCTCCCGCCCCCGGACCCAGCATCGCGCCGATCATCATCGTCACCGCCAGGCACAGGAACGGCACGAACACGACCGCGTAGAACAGGAAGATCGTCCGCTCCTGGTAGAAGAACCAGGGCAGCCAGCCCGCCGCCACTCCGCACACGATCGCGCCCGCCCGCCAGTCACGGCGGAAGAACCACCGCCACAGCACGTACGCCAGGGCGAAGCACGCCGCCCACCACAGCAGCGGCGTCCCGATGGCCAGCACCTCACGGGCGCACTTGCCGCTGCCCGACGTGGTGCAGCCCGGCTGTTCCTCCCAGAAGTACGAGACGGGCCGGCCGAGCACGATCCAGCTCCAGGGGTTGGACTGGTAGGTGTGGCCGGACGTCAGGTTCACGTGGAACTCGTAGACCTGGTACTCGTAGTGCCACAGGCTGCGCAGCCAGTCCGGCAGCCACGTCCAGTCGCCGCCCTTCCCGTCCGTCGTCGCCCAGTTGCGGTAGTAGCCCTTGCCGGTGACGATCCATCCGGTCCAGGAGACGACGTACGTCAGGATCGCGACCGGCACCGTCGAGACGAAGGCCGGCAGCAGGTCCCGCTTCAGCACCGCCGTGTACGGCCGGATCGCGCCCGCGGTCCGGCGCGCGCCCACGTCCCACAGCACCGTCATCAGACCGAAGGCGGCCAGGATGTACAGGCCGTTCCACTTGGTGGCGAAGGCCAGCCCCAGCATCAGCCCGGCGACGATCCGCCACGGGCGCAGCCCGAGCCGCAGCCCCTCCGCGACCTCCACGTCGGGGCGCAGCACCCCCTCGTCGTCGACCGGCAGCGCGGCGGCCAGCCGGCGCCGTGACCGGTCGCGGTCGATCAGCAGCGCGCCGAACGCCGCCAGCACGAAGAACATCAGCACCAGGTCGAGCAGCGCGGTGCGGCTCATCACGAAGTGCAGCCCGTCCACGGCGAGCAGCGTGCCCGCCAGGCAGCCCAGGAACGTCGAACGGAACAGCCGCCGACCGATCCGGCACAGCATCAGCACCGACAGCGTGCCGAGCACCGCCACCATGAACCGCCAGCCGAACGGCGTGAAGCCGAAGAGCTGTTCACCGAAGCCGATGATCCACTTGCCGACCGGCGGGTGGACCACGTACCCCGGATCGACCGGGATCTCCACCTTCGACGGGTCTTCCAGGATCAGCTTGTCGATGTCCTTGGGCCAGTCGCCCTCGTACCCCTGGTTGACCAGCGCCCAGGAGTCCTTCGCGTAGTACGTCTCGTCGAATATCAGCGCGTGCGGGCTGCCCAGGTTCCAGAACCGCAGCACCCCGGCGACCAGCGCCACCAGCAGCGGTCCGCCCCAGGCCGACCACCGCACCAGGCGCTCGGCCGTCGGCGGGGAGACGCCGAGCACCGCCCACAGCTGGGCGCCGGGCCGGGTGTACGTCGGAACAAGCCGTTCGCGCAGCCCGATGCCGGACCGGGGCGAATGGCCGAAGCGGCGCAGCCGCTGCTGCCAGGATGCCGACTCTTCGCCGTGCGGTTCCCCGGCGTCTTGGCCCTGTCGGGCTTCGGGCGCAGTACTCGTCACCGCGCCATCGTAGGGAACGCGTCTGTGCGAGCGCTGGCGCCCGGGCTGGGAGGATGATTCCTGTGACTGGAACGACTGGAACGCTGGTACTGGCAGGAACCCCCATCGGCGACGTGGCGGACGCCCCGCCGCGGCTCGCCGCCGAGCTGGAGACGGCGGACGTCGTCGCGGCCGAGGACACCCGGAGGCTGCGCCGCCTCACCCAGGCGCTCGGCGTCCACACCACGGGCCGGGTCGTCTCCTACTTCGAGGGCAACGAGGCGGCCCGCACGCCGGAGCTCGTCGAGGCGCTGACCGGAGGGGCCCGGGTCCTGCTGGTCACGGACGCCGGGATGCCGTCCGTCTCCGACCCCGGCTACCGGCTGGTGGCCGCCGCGGTGGAGAAGGACATCAGGGTCACCGCGGTCCCCGGCCCGTCCGCCGTGCTCACCGCGCTCGCCCTCTCCGCGCTGCCCGTCGACCGGTTCTGCTTCGAGGGCTTCCTGCCCCGCAAGGCGGGCGAGCGGCTCGGCAGGCTGCGCGAGGTCGCCGCGGAACGCCGCACGATGGTCTTCTTCGAGTCCCCGCACCGGATCGGTGACACCCTCGCCGCGATGGCCGAAATTCTCGGTGCCGACCGGCGGGCGGCCGTGTGCCGGGAGCTGACCAAGACGTACGAGGAGGTCAAGCGCGGCCCGCTGGGCGAACTGGCGGTCTGGGCGGCCGACGGGGTGCGCGGCGAGATCACCGTCGTCGTCGAGGGCGCGGCCGACACCGGCCCCGGGGAACTGGACGCGGCGGAGCTGGTGCGCAGGGTGCGGGTGCGCGAGGAGGCGGGGGAGCGGCGCAAGGAGGCCATCGCCGCCGTCGCCGCCGAGGCGGGGCTGCCCAAGCGCGAGGTGTTCGACGCGGTCGTCGCGGCAAAGAACGCGGCTCGAACCGGCCCCGAAGAGGGCAAAGGACTATCGTGAAAGGCAAAGCGAGAGCCGCGCGCGGACCCTTTCTGCCACGAGAAGGCCAAAACCGCTCCAACACTCGACAGGGCCCGATGCGCTCCCGCCGGTAAAGGCGTCCACTGGGTCAGGGACGCATTCTCCGGAGTGCTTTGTCCGGCGGACAAAGGAGCAGGGCATGAGCGAGATCGCAGCGACCACCGTGCACGAGGCGTACGCCTTCGCCTGCATGAGGTGCGGGTACGGGTGGGAGCAGGCTTATCAGATAGAGCACCACACCGACGGTTCCAACAACGACTTCGTCATCTACAAGGCGGACGGGGAGCGGGTGCCCTCACCCCTCTCCAGGCCCACCTGCCTGAACTGCGACGGCCACGTGGTCCGGATCATGCGGGCGGGGCGGGTCTCGACCGTCCAGCAGCTGCTCCACAGCCCCCAGCCGTCCCGGCCGCCGATGCCGCCCGTGCCGGCGGACACGACCGGGCAGGGCAGGGCCGACACCCGACGGGCCCGGGCCGCCACCGCCGCACCCTCGGACGCGGGGCGCCACTGGCGCCTGTCCGACCTGCTGCATCCCTTCCACCGCAAATAGACGACCGGCGGGGGCTTCGGACGTACGGCCGTCGGCCCTCGTACGCCCGCCGGTTCTCGCACGGCCGACGGTCCGCGTACGCCCGGCGGTCCCCGTACGGCCGCGGTTCCTGGCACGGCCCGCGGTCCTCGTACGATCGTCGGCATGAGCCGTACCGAAGCCCCGCCGCTGCCCGAACCCCTCCGGGTGCCGGTCGCCGATTCGCACACCCACCTGGACATGCAGGACGGCACCGTCGAGGAGGGCCTGGCCAGGGCCGCCGCGGTGAACGTCACCACCGTGATCCAGGTGGGCTGCGACGTGGCCGGGTCGCGCTGGGCCGCCGAGACCGCCGCCGCGCACGCCTCCGTGCACGCGGCCGTCGCCCTCCACCCCAACGAGGCGCCGCGCATCGTGCACGGCGACCCGGACGGCTGGTCGCGCCAGGGCGCGCGCGAGGCGGGCGGGACGGCCGCGCTGCACGAGGCGCTGGCGGAGATCGACGCGCTGGCCTCCCTCGACCACGTGCGCGGCGTCGGCGAGACCGGACTCGACCATTTCCGCACCGGTCCCGAGGGCATGGCCGCCCAGGAGGAGTCCTTCCGGGCCCACATCGAGATCGCCAAGCGGCACGGCAAGGCGCTGGTCATCCACGACCGCGAGGCGCACGCGGACGTGCTGCGCGTCCTCGCCGACGCGGGCGCCCCCGAGCGGACCGTCTTCCACTGCTACTCCGGCGACGCCGACATGGCCCGGATCTGCGCGGACGCCGGGTACTTCATGTCCTTCGCGGGCAACGTCACCTTCAAGAACGCCCAGCCGCTGCGGGACGCCCTGGCCGTCGCGCCGACGGAGCTGGTGCTGGTCGAGACGGACGCCCCGTTCCTGACCCCCGCCCCGTACCGGGGACGGCCCAACGCCCCCTACCTCGTCCCCGTCACACTGCGCGCGATGGCCGAGGTGAAGGGCCTGGACGAGGACACCCTGGCGGCGGCGATCGCCGACAACACCGCGCGGGCCTTCGACTACTGAGCGGCGGGAGCAAAACGCGGGGCGCCTTACGCTTTACAGGTGAGTACCACTGAGCCCGACGCCCTCCTGGGCCCCGCAGACATCCGCGAGCTGGCCGCGAAGCTGGGCGTGCGCCCGACCAAGCAGCGCGGCCAGAACTTCGTCATCGACGCCAACACGGTCCGCCGGATCGTCCGCACGGCCGAGGTCCGCCCGGACGACGTCGTCGTCGAGGTCGGCCCGGGGCTCGGCTCGCTGACCCTGGCGCTGCTGGAGGCGGCGGACCGGGTCGTCGCCGTGGAGATCGACGACGTGCTGGCGGCGGCGCTGCCGGCCACCGTCGCCGCCCGGATGCCGGAGCGCGCCGACCGCTTCGCCCTGGTGCACTCCGACGCGATGCTGGTCCGGGAGCTGCCGGGCCCGGCGCCGACCGCGCTGGTCGCCAACCTCCCGTACAACGTCGCCGTGCCGGTCCTGCTGACGATGCTGGAGCGCTTCCCGTCCATCGAGCGCACCCTCGTCATGGTCCAGGCCGAGGTGGCCGACCGGCTGGCCGCCCGGCCGGGCAACAAGGTCTATGGCGTGCCGTCGGTGAAGGCCAACTGGTACGCGGAGGTCAAGCGGGCCGGGTCCATCGGGCGCAACGTCTTCTGGCCCGCCCCGAACGTCGACTCCGGACTGGTGTCGCTGGTCCGCCGCACGGAACCGGTCACGACGAGCGCGAGCCGGGCCGAGGTCTTCGCGGTGGTCGACGCGGCCTTCGCCCAGCGCCGCAAGACGCTGCGGGCGGCCCTGTCCGGCTGGGCGGGCTCCGCCCCGGCCGCCGAGGCCGCACTGGTCGCGGCCGGGATCTCGCCGCAGGCCCGCGGCGAGGCGCTGACGGTCGAGGAGTTCGCGGCCATCGCCGAGAACAAGCCGGCCACCGACGCCACCACCGGGGGTGCCGCGTGAGCACGGCCGTCACCGTCCGCGTCCCCGCCAAGGTCAACGTCCAGCTCGCCGTCGGCGCCCCGCGCCCCGACGGCTTCCACGACCTGGCCAACGTCTTCCTCGCCGTCGGCCTGTACGACGAGGTCACCGTCGCCCCCGCCGACGCGCTGCGGATCACCTGCTCCGGCCCGGACGCCGCCCAGGTCCCGCTGGACGCGACGAACCTCGCCGCCCGCGCCGCGATCGAGCTGGCCGAGCGGCACGGCATCGCCCCCGACGTGCACATCCACATCGCCAAGGACATCCCCGTCGCGGGCGGCATGGCGGGCGGCAGCGCCGACGGCGCCGCCGCGCTCCTGGCCTGCGACGCACTGTGGGGCACCGGCGCCACCCGGGACGAGCTGCTCGACATCTGCGCGCGGCTGGGCAGCGACGTCCCGTTCAGCCTGGTCGGTGGCGCCGCCCTCGGTACCGGGCGCGGCGAGAAGCTGACCCCGATCGAGGTCGGCGGCACCTTCCACTGGGTCTTCGCGGTCGCCGACGGCGGACTCTCCACCCCGGCCGTCTACGGCGAGTTCGACCGGCTCACCGCCGGCACGGACGTACCCGCCCCCGTCGCCTCCCCGGCGCTCCTGGACGCGCTGCGCTCCGGCGACACCACCGCGCTCGCCGGCGCCCTGGGCAACGACCTCCAGCCCGCCGCGCTCTCCCTGCGCCCCTCGCTGGCCGACACCCTCGCCGCGGGCACCGGGGCCGGTGCCCTGGCCGCCCTGGTCTCCGGCTCCGGCCCGACCACCGCGTTCCTGGTGTCGGACGAGGAGGCGGCCCGGAAGGTCGCCGACGCGCTGACGGCATCCGGGACGTGCCGCAAGGCGCGCACCGCGGTGTCGCCCGCGCCGGGCGCGCGGGTCGTCTGACGGGTGTGCCGCTACCGCCCGTAGTGGTAGCGGCACGAGGCGATGCGCACCTCGTCCTCGACGACGCGGTACACGAGCCGGTGCTCGTCGCTGATCCTGCGCGACCAGTACCCGTGGAAACCGTGCCGCAGGGGCTCGGGTTTGCCGATGCCCTCGTTCCCGTTGCGGGCGACGTCCTGGAGCAGGGTGTTGATCCGCTTGAGGATCTTCCGGTCCTGGGCCTGCCACCACACGTAGTCCGCCCACGCGGACTCGTGCCAGACGAACTTCATTCGGCGAGCTCCCGCACCGTGCCGCCGCCGCTCTCCAGCTCGTCGATCGCCGCCAGGACGCGACGCGCGTTCTCCGGGCTGCGGTAGAGGTAGGCCGTCTCCTTCATGGCCTCGTACTCGTCGAGCGCCACGATCACCACGGGCTCGTGGCCGGCGCGCGTCACTATGACCTCTTCGCGGTCGTCGACGACGGCGCTCAGGGTCTCGGCGTACTTGGCGCGCGATTCCGTGTAGGTCATGGTGCGCATGTTCGCCTCCCGGCATGTCCGATGTACAGGAACCTGTACGTACGGAAAACCGTACATCCGGGCTCATCGGGCGGCAAGGCCGTCGCGCGGAGCCCCGTCCGCCGCCCCGTACCCTGGGAAGTCGATCGATCCCACGGGGCAGGAGTGAAATGGCCGTCAATCTGGTCAATGTCGAGCAGGTCAGCAAGGTGTACGGCACCCGTGCCCTGCTCGACGGAGTGTCCCTCGGGGTCTCCGAGGGGGACCGGATCGGCGTCGTGGGCCGCAACGGCGACGGCAAGACGACCCTCATCCGGATGCTCGCCCGGCTGGAGGAGGCCGACAGTGGGCGCGTCACCCACAGCGGCGGGCTGCGCCTGGGCGTCCTCACCCAGCACGACTCGCTCGACCCGGAGGCGACCATCCGCCACGAGGTGATCGGCGACCTCGCCGACCACGAGTGGGCGGGCAGCGCCAAGATCCGCGACGTCCTCACCGGGCTCTTCGGCGGGCTCGCGCTGCCGGGCTTCGAGCACGGTCTGGACACCGTCATCGGCCCGCTCTCCGGAGGCGAGCGGCGCCGCATCGCGCTGGCCAAGCTGCTCATCGCCGAACAGGACCTGATCGTCCTCGACGAGCCCACCAACCACCTCGACGTCGAGGGCATCTCCTGGCTGGCCGGCCACCTCCGGGCCCGCCGCTCCGCCCTCGTCTGCGTCACCCACGACCGCTGGTTCCTCGACCAGGTCTGCACCCGCATGTGGGACGTCCAGCGCGGCACGGTCCACGAGTACGAGGGCGGCTACAGCGACTACGTCTTCGCCCGGGCCGAGCGGGAGCGGATCGCCGCGACCGAGGAGGCCAAGCGGCAGAACCTGATGCGCAAGGAGCTGGCCTGGCTGCGCCGCGGCGCCCCGGCCCGCACCTCCAAGCCCCGCTACCGCATCGAGGCGGCCAACGAGCTGATCGCCGACGTGCCGCCGCCGCGCGACACCAGCGAGCTGATGAGGTTCGCCAACGCCCGGCTCGGCAAGACCGTCTTCGACCTGGAGGACGTGACCGTCCAGGCCGGCCCCAAGACGCTGCTCGCCCACCTCACCTGGCAGCTCGGCCCCGGCGACCGGATCGGCCTGGTCGGGGTCAACGGCGCGGGCAAGACCTCGCTGCTGCGGGCGCTGGCCGAGGCGTCCCGCACCCAGGGCGACGTCCAGCCCGCCGCCGGGAAGATCGTCGTCGGCAAGACGGTCAGGCTGGCCTACCTCTCCCAGGACGTCGCCGAGCTCGACCCGAACCTGCGGGTCCTGGAGGCCGTCCAGCAGGTGCGCGACCGGGTCGACCTCGGCAAGGGCCGGGAGATGACCGCCGGCCAGCTCTGCGAGCAGTTCGGCTTCACGAAGGAGAAGCAGTGGACCCCGGTCGGGGACCTCTCGGGCGGTGAGCGCCGACGGCTCCAGATCCTGCGCCTGTTGATGGACGAGCCGAACGTCCTCTTCCTCGACGAGCCCACCAACGACCTGGACATCGAGACCCTGACCCAGCTGGAGGACCTCCTCGACGGCTGGCCCGGGTCGATGGTCGTGATCTCCCACGACCGGTTCTTCATCGAGCGGACCACGGACCGGGTGATGGCACTGCTCGGCGACCGCACGCTGCGGATGCTGCCGCGCGGGATCGACGAGTACCTGGAGCGCAGGCAGCGCATCGAGGAGGCGGCGACCCCCTCCGCCGCGCCCGCGCCGGCCAAGGAGAAGGAGGCCCCCGCCACCGCGACGCCCTCCCCGCAGGCCGCCCGCGCGGCGAAGAAGGAACTCCAGAAGGTCGAGCGGCAGCTCGACAAGATCTCGACGCGCGAGACCACGCTGCACGCCCAGATCGCGGAGCACGCCACGGACTTCGAGAAGGTGGCGAAGCTCGACGCGGAGCTGCGCGAACTGGTCGCCGAGCGCGACGAGTTGGAGATGCGCTGGCTCGAACTGGCCGAGGACGCCTGACCGTCGGGATCCTGCCGGGCGGCCGGTGGGGCGTGCTTCGACGTGGCCGTTGGGGCTGGTGGGGCGGGTGGTAGAAAGAAACCTTGCCCCGGCACCTCAGCCGGACGGTCCGTACGAAGCATCAAGGGGGACGCGCCGATGACCCAGCCGCCCGGCCAGCAACCGCCGCAGGGAGGCTTCGGGGCTCCGTACGAGCCCCCGGCGGGGTCGGACCAGCCGTCACCCACCGCACCACCGGCCCCGGCCCCGGCCCCCGGGCCGGGGTACGGCCCGGCGCAGCCCGGCCCGTACGGCACCTCCGGACAACCCGGCCCCTACAACGCGCCCGTGCAGCCGGGCCCGTACAACGCCCCCGCGCAGCCCGGCCCGTACAACGCGCCCACGCAGCCCGGTCCGTACAACGCTCCGACCCAGCCCGGTCCGTACAACGCGCCCACGCAGCCGGGCCCGTACAACCTCCCCACGCAGACCGCGCCGTACGGCGGTCCGGGGCAGCCCGGAGGGCCGGCGGGGAACGGCGGCGGGTTCTTCCGGGGCAGGCGGGGAGTGGTCGTCGGTGCCGTCCTCGCCGTGGTGCTGCTGGCCGGGGGCGGCGTGTGGCTGGCCGTCGGCGGGGACGACGGGAAGAAGTCCGGGGCGAACGGGAGCACCGGCGCCGACCAGGGCTCCTCGTCCGGCGGGAAGGGCGGCGGGAAGAACGACAAGTCCGGTGCCGAGGACGAGGGAGAGACCGCGGCCGAGCGCGCGAGCGCGCTGCGCGCGGAGGCCGCCGGGATCAACGCCAAGCGGAAGCCCGGCGAGGCGAAGGCCCTCTGGCTCCAGGAGGGCGGCGTCGACCTGCCGCGCAACGGCTCCGACGTGTACGGGCCCTGGATCGTCGGCGACACCGTCGTGAAGGCGATGTACCGCACGGTCTCCGGCTACTCCGTCGTCGACGGCAGGCAGAAGTGGGCGCTGAAGCTGCCGTCGACCATGTGCGCGGCCCCCTCGCAGGCCACCGCCGACGGCAGGATCGTCCTCGGCGTCATGAGCGGCAGCGGCATCGAGGCGGCCTGCGACGCGCTCCAGATGGTCGACCTCAACACCGGCAAGGCGGGCTGGTACAAGAAGTACAAGCGGGTGGGCGCCTGGGACGGACTCTCCGACCCCGCGATGGCGATCAACGGGGACACCGTGACCGTCGGGCGCAAGACCAGGACGGACGCCTTCCGGGTCTCCGACGGCAAGGTGCTCTTCGGTGAACTGCCGGGCAACTGCCAGCCGTTCGGCTTCGCGAGCGGCCCGGTCGCGGTCGCCGCGGCCAGCTGCCAGACGGCGGCCGACGACCACAAGGAACAGCAGGTCGAGCGGATCGACCCGGTCACCGGCAAGGTCCTGTGGACCTACAAGGTCAAGAAGGGCTGGGAGATCTCGCAGTTCTACTCGGTCAGTCCGCTGGTCGTCTCCCTGCGGAAGCCGGAGGAGGAGAAGTGGGCCGTCCTCCTGCTCAACGACAACGGGACCTACCGTTCCCAGCTGGTCGGTGACGACCCGAACTACCGGACCCGGTGCGACACCGACTTCCTCACCTCCGGCAAGGCCCTCGACGGCTGCCTGGGCGTGACGGCCGACGAGCACGGCGTCTACATGGCGACCGAGCCCGAGTCCGGAGTCGACCCCGCCAACAAGATCGTCGCCTTCGACCTGGCCACCGGCAAGGTCAAGTGGAAGGCGGACTCCCCGGCCGGGCAGACCCTGATGCCGATGCGGGTGGAGGGCGGCAGACTGCTGATGCATCTGGGCGCGGCACAGGGCAAGGGCGGCGGCATCATGTCCCTCCCGCCGACCGGCGGCACCCCGCAGACGGTGCTGCGGCACCCGGCGTCGGGAGCCGGCGCCGAACGGGAACTCTTCGAGCCCAAGGTCGCCTACGCGGGCGGGCGCTCCTTCGTCGTGTCCTCCAGCATCAGCGGCGTCGAGGACGGCGACGAGGAGAAGGCCAAGTCCATGGGGGTCTACGGCAACTGACGAGCCGGGGCGCACGAGCCGGGGCGCGGCAGGGCGTCGGAAGCACGCTCCCCGGCGTTCCCCGGGGCGTAACGGAGGCATTACGGGGCGGTTCTCCCTTGGGAACAGGGAATGGACCGACCCGGTGCCCCGGGTGTTGCGGGTGGTACAAAGAAGGCCCGCTCGACTGACGCAACGCCGCGGGATCCATGCCCGATTCGCTCCATTCCAAAGGGTTCGGGGGTTTTGGCCCCGGAGGCTCCGAGGGATCGCGGGGGAGATCGGAACGGGCACAGGACCGCACGAAGGGGGACGTGCTGATGACCCAGCCGCCCAGCCAGCAACCGCCGCAGGGCGGCTTCGGCGCGCCGCAGGAGCCGCAGGGAACGCCGCAGCCGCCCCAGGGTCCGCCGCAGACGCCGCCCCAGCCCGGCTACGGACATCCGCAGGCGCCCGGTCAGGCCCCCGGCTACGGCTATCCGCAGCAGCCGGGCCAGCAGCCCGGACCGTACGCCCAGCAGCCCGGCCCCTACGGTCAGCAGCCGGGACCGTACGGCCAGCAGCAGCCCGGCCCGTACGCCCAGCAGCCGGGACCGTACGCCCAGCAGCCCGGCCCCTACGGTCAGCAGCCCGGCCCCTACGCCCAGCCGCAGCAGTACCCCGGCGCCCCGACCCCCGGCGGGCCGGGCGGCGGCGGTGCCAGGCGCAAGCCCGCGATCATCATCGGTGCCGCGGCGGTCGCGCTCCTGGTGATCGGCGGCGGCATCTTCTTCGCCATGAGCGGTGACGACAAGAAGAAGGACCCCGTCGCCCAGGAGAGCAAGGGCGCCGAGCCCAGCGGCTCGCCCTCCGTGAACGAGGGCAACGGCAACGGCGACGGCGACGGCGGCGGCGACGAGGACCTCAACGCCGGCCGCAAGAAGGGCGAGGCGAAGGTCCTCTGGCTCCAGAAGAACGACATCGACCTGCCCCGCAACGGCTCCGACGTCCGCGGCCCCTGGGTGGTCGGTGACACGATCGTCAAGGGCATGTACCGCACGGTCTCCGGCTACTCCGTCGGCGACGGCAAGCAGAAGTGGACGCTGAAGCTGCCCGCCGACCTGTGCGCGGCACCCGCCCAGCCCGCCGCCAACGGCAAGATCGTCATCGGCGTCAAGAACGGCACCACCGACAAGGCCGACTGCGCGGACCTTCAGATGATCGACCTCAACACCGGCAAGGCCGGCTGGAAGAAGTCGATCAAGAAGAACGGCACCTGGGACTTCCTCTCGGACATCTCCCTCGCCATCAGCGGCGACACGGTGACGGTCGGGCGCACCGGCAACTCCAACGCCTACCGGGTCAGCGACGGCAAGGAGCTGTTCGGCAAGCAGTCGGGCAACTGCCAGCCGTTCGCCTTCGCCGGCGGCCCCAAGCTGATCGCCGCCTCCAACTGCCGCACCGGCGACGTCGACAACCCGCAGCACCAGATCCAGGAACTGGACCCGGCCACCGGCAAGGCCAAGTGGACGTACCAGCCCAAGCGCGGCTGGGAGATCGACAAGGTCTACTCGGTCACCCCGCTCGTGGTCTCCCTGAAGAAGGAAAAGGAGTGGAGCATCCTCGCCCTGAAGGAGAACGGGCAGCTCCGCACCGGCATCACCAGCGACAAGGGCGACAAGTTCGCACCGGACTGCGGCAGCGCCTTCGCGATCTTCGGGAAGTCCCTCGACGGCTGCACCGGTGTCGCCGCCGACGCCAACACCTTCTACATGGCCACCGCTCCGGACTCCAGCGGCCTCGCCCGCACCAACAAGGTCGTCGCCTTCGACCTGAACACCGGCAAGTCCAAGTGGAAGGCCGCGGCCCCCAGCGAGCGCGTGGTGAAGCCGCTGCGCATGGAGGGCGGCAACGTGCTGCTCTACGTGGAGGCGGGCTTCAACAAGGGCGGGGGGATCGCCACCCTCGCGCCGACCGGCGGCACCCCGAAGATGCTGCTCCAGCACCCCGTGTCGACGTCCGAGATCGAGAGCACCTTCTACAACTCGAAGGTCGTCTACGCGGACGGCCGCTCCTTCATCGCGAGCGGCCGGGTCAGCGCCAGGAACGACAAGGAAGAGCTGGAGACGAAGACCATGATGGCCTTCGGCAACTGACGGCTCACCGAGCCCTCGACGGCGACACCGAGCCGTCGGACCCGACGCCTCACGACCGGCAGCGGCCGGAGCACCACCGACCGCTGCCGGCCCCGACCCACCGACTCCCTTTCCCCCCGAGGTACGCACGCCATGACGCAGCCGCCCCAGCCGCCCAACGATCCGCCGCAGGGCGGATTCGGCGCCCCGCAGGACCCGCCGCAGGGCGGGTTCGGTGCTCCGCAGGACCCGCCGCCCGGTGGGTTCGGCGCTCCCGCTCAGCCGCCCGCCGACCCGCTGGCCAAGCAGCCGGACACCCCGCCCGCGGGCGGGGGCTTCGGTGCTCCCACCCCGCCGCCCGCGGGCGGGGGCTTCGGCGCGCCGACCCCGCCGCCCGCCGCCGGGCAGCCCACGCAGCCCGCGCAGCCCGCGCAGCCCGGTGTCCCGCAGCCGCCGGCCGGCTACGGCTACCCGCAGACCGGGGCCCCGCAGCAGGGGTACGGCTACCCGCAGACCCAGCAGGGCTACGGCTACCCGCAGGCGCCCGTGCCCGGACAGCCGCAGCAGGGCTACGGCTTCCCGCAGGGCATGCCGCCCGGCCAGCCGCCGCAGCAGGGCTACGGCTACCCGACCACGCCGATGCAGCAGCAACAGCCGTACCCGCCGCAGCAGAACGGCACCGGCGGCAAGAAGTTCACCACCCAGATGCAGATCATCGTCGCCGCAGCGGTCGCCGTGGTGCTGATCGTGGGCGGCGGCGTCTGGTACGCCGCCTCCGGCGACGACGACAAGACGGACAAGACGTCCCAGGCCGGCGGCACCACCGGCGGCAAGGGCGGCACCGAGAACGGCGGCGCCCTCGGGGGCGGCGGCAAGGAGAAGGCCCCGGACGACCCCAAGTCCAAGGTCGCCTTCCAGCTCCCGCTGCCGAAGGTCACCGACGTCACCAGGGTCGACGGCTCCTGGCTGACCGACAAGGCGTACGTGAAGACCGGGCTGAACGAGATCGTCGGCTACGACCCGGTCAAGGGCACCAAGCTGTGGTCCATCCCGCTGGCGGGCCAGCTCTGCGCCGCCTCGCGGCACATGACCAAGGACTACAAGACCGCGATCGCCTTCCAGGAGAGCAAGCCCACCAAGCAGACCAAGTACCCGTCGTGCAACCAGGTCGGCGCGCTCGACCTGAGCACCGGCAAGATGCTGTGGAGCAAGTCGATCACCGCCGCCACCAGCGGTGACGCGGCGGTCAGGTTCGACGAGATCACGGTCAGCGGCGACGTGGTCGCCGCGGGCGGCACCGAGGGCGGCGCCGGCTTCGACCTGAAGACCGGTGCCGAGCGCTGGAAGCCCAGGGCCAGCACCGACGGCTGCTACGACAAGGGGTACGGCGGCGGCGAGGCGCTCGTGGCGGTCCGCAAGTGCGGCTCGTACGACGACCCGCAGCTCGTCATCCAGGCGCTGAACCCGGCCGACGGGGCCCCGATCTCCTCGTACAAGATGCCGCCCGGCGTCGACTACGCGAGCGTCGTCTCCACCAAGCCGCTGGTCGTCGCGGCCGACGTCGGCGACACCGCCGGCGACGGCAGCGGCATCTCGGACTTCTTCTCCATCGACGCCTCCACCGGCAAGCTGCTCACCCGGATCGCGGCGGACGCCGAGAAGTACGCCGCGCGCTGCGCCTCCACCAAGGTCGAGAGCTGCAGCCAGCTCGCCGTCGGCAACAACCGCATCTACGTGCCGACCGAGGACCACGAGGGCACCGGCGAGTACGGCGACACCAACGAGATCGTCTCCTTCGACCTCAAGACCGGCAAGCCGACCGGTGACCGCGCCGACGCGGGCGACCGCTACACGATGTTCCCGATCCGCATGGACGGCGGCAACATCATCGCGTACCGGGTGCCCCCGTACGACAAGGGCGGCCAGGTCGTCTCCATCGACGGCGGCACGTTCAAGCAGACGGTGCTGATGGAGAACCCGAGCGACGAGTCGATCCGTGACGCGGAGACCAGCTTCACGCCGGACTACTCCGAGTTCCTCTACAACGACGGGCGCCTGTACCTGTCGAGCATGATGGTCAGCAAGCCGCACGGCTCGCTGGACGAGGACCGCCGCCTGGTGGTCGCTTTCGGCCGGGGCTGAGCGGCCGGCCGCACGGACGAGGGGGTGGTGCCCGCAGGACGGGCACCACCCCCTCGTGCGTCCCGGGAGCCCCTGATCAGGCGTTGGAGTCGTCGAACGGCGCGTACATGACCTTGGACGAGACGCAGGACAGGACCGTGGTCCCCTCCATCCTGCAGAGCTCGATCCAGGCCGAGGCGATCCAGCCGCCGGGGTTGGCGTAACTGTCCCCGGCCCAGCCGGTCCCGTTGCCCGTGGAGACCCGGTGCAGCGGGAAGTAGTGGGTACCGGCGTCCCCCTTGGTGATCAGCCGGACGCCGACCGAGTGGCCGTCGGCGGCCGTGTCCTTCACGGACATGTACAGCGGGTTGAGCTGGTAGGGGTTGAGCCGCCACTGGGCCTTCACATAGGCGTAGCCCCACGACGTCTCCACGCTGGAGGTGGTGACGGTGTTGGTGGCGGCCGCCGCGTTCCCGGTGAACACGGGGGCCGCGAGCGCGGCGCACGCGGCCGCGGCGACGAGCAGGGTCTTCTTCAGGCGCATGGGTTGCTCCGGGTTTTCCGATGAACAGGCCACGACGATTGGCGGAAAACTATCGGTCCGCAATGGTCGGCAGGCAGATTACAACGGGGCCCGTTCGGACATGGCACACCATCAATCGGTCCCGAACGTAAGGGGAGTCGGCGATCCGGAGCCTTTTGGCCGGTAAGAGGCCCGCGACGTCGAACAAGCGTGTAGCTTGCCGGGGCAGGAAGGCCGGGGGGCCCGGTGCGACCGGTGGCTACGGGGGTGTGTTCGATGGGCGTGCGGCTCATGGTGGTCGACGACCACAGACTGCTCGCCGAGGCACTCGCCTCGGCGCTGAAACTGCGGGGCCACCGGGTCCTCGCGGCGGCCGCGCCGACGGCGGGAGCGGCGGAACTGGTGGTCAGCAGGGCCCCGGAGGTCTGCCTGTTCGGCACCGCGACCCCCGCCGAACCCGGCGCCTTCGACCCGATCGTGCGCATCCGGCGCGAACGCCCGCAGGTGGCCGTCGTGGTGCTCGGCCCGGTGCCCAGCCCCCGGGGGATCGCGGCGGCCTTCGCCGCGGGCGCCGCGGGGTACGTCCGCCACGACGAACGCATGGAGGGCGTCGAGCGGGCCATGGCCAAGGCGCGGGCCGGCGAGGCGGCGGTGGCGCCGCAGCTCCTCCGGAGCGCCTTCGCCGAACTGCTCAACCCCGCCGCCGCGCCGGACGACGAGGGGCAGCGGCTGCTGCGGCTGCTCACCCCGCGCGAGGTCGAGGTCCTGATGCGGATCGCCGAGGGCGAGGACACCCGCCGGATCGCGGCCGGGATGCGGATCGCGCCGAGCACCGCGCGCACGCACGTGCAGCGGGTGCTGATGAAGCTGGGCGTCGGCTCCCGGCTGGAGGCCGCGGCGCTCGCGGCCCGTACCGGACTGCTGGACCGCGCGGCACCGGACGGCCGGCCGGACCCGCTGCTCCCCTGAGCCGTCCCCGGACCGCTGCTCCCCCGAGCCGTCCTTCCCGGGCCTGCTTCCGCTTCCTCAGGAACGAACAAACTCCGAACTCCGAACCGCACAGGCGCGCCGTGCCCGGCACATGTCCGCCCGCGATTGCCCGCAGCTGTCCGCAGTTGCCCGGCGCCGACCACTCATTGACGCACCTGTTGGTTTGTGGTTCATTGTGTTCGGTTATGTTTGGAGGAATCTGGTGAAGAAGACGGTCACGACGCTCGCCGACGGCCGGGAGCTGATCTACTACGACAGCCGCGACGACACGGTGCGCGAGGCCGTCGACCGGCGCCCCCTGGACCCCGTGTCGACCTCGTCCGAGATCCGCCGCGACCCGTTCCTCGGGGACAGCGTCGCCATCGCCTCGCACCGCCAGGGGCGCACCTACCACCCGCCGGCCGACGAGTGCCCGCTCTGCCCCTCGCAGGACGGCAGGCTGAGCGAGATCCCCGAGGCGGACTACGACGTCGCCGTCTTCGAGAACCGGTTCCCCTCGCTCGCCGGCGACTCCGGCCGCTGCGAGGTCGTCTGCTTCACCTCCGACCACGACGCCTCGTTCGCCGACCTCACCGAGGAACAGGCCGCCCTGGTCCTGGAGGCCTGGACCGACCGCACCGCCGAACTCGCCGAACTCCCGCAGGTGCAGCAGGTGTTCTGCTTCGAGAACCGGGGCGCCGAGATCGGCGTCACGCTCGGCCACCCGCACGGCCAGATCTACGGCTACCCCTTCGTCACCCCGCGCACCGAGCTGATGTTCCGCTCGATGGCCGCCCACCGCGCCGAGACCGGGGGCAACCTCTTCGACGACGTCGTGGCCCGGGAGGAGAAGGACGGCTCGCGGATCGTCATCGAGGCCGAGCACTGGATCGCCTTCGTGCCGTACGCGGCGCACTGGCCGTACGAGGTCCACCTCCACCCCCGCCGCCGCGTCCCCGACCTGCGGGAACTCGACGAGGCGGCACGCACGGAATTCCCACAGGTTTATCTGGAACTCTTGAGGCGATTCGACCGGATCTTCGGCCCCGGAGAGCCGCCGACCCCGTACATCGCGGCCTGGCACCAGGCCCCGTTCGGGGTCCCCGGGCGGGAGGAGTTCGGGCTCCATCTGGAGCTTTTCACCATCCGACGCACCTCCGGCAAGCTGAAGTTCCTCGCGGGTTCCGAGTCCGGCATGAACGTGTTCATCAACGACGTGCCGCCGGAGGCCGCGGCCCAGCGACTGCGAGAGGTAGCCAGCCAGTGAGCAAGCCCCAGAAGAAATACCTGGTCACCGGCGGTGCGGGATACGTCGGCAGCGTGGTGGCCCAGCACCTGCTGGAGGCCGGCCACGCGGTCACCGTCCTCGACGACCTGTCGACCGGGTTCAGGGAAGGCGTCCCGGCCGGGGCCGAGTTCGTCGAGGGCCGCATCCAGGACGCCGCGAAGTGGCTGGACGCCTCCTACGACGGGGTGCTGCACTTCGCCGCGTACTCCCAGGTCGGCGAGTCCGTCGCGGACCCGGAGAAGTACTGGGTGAACAACGTCGCCGGGTCCGTCGCACTGCTCGCCGCGATGCGCGACGCCGGGGTGCGCACCCTGGTCTTCTCCTCCACCGCCGCCACCTACGGGGAACCGGCCACCACCCCCATCACCGAGTCGGACGCCACCGCGCCCACCAACCCCTACGGCGCCACCAAGCTCGCCGTCGACCACATGATCACCGGTGAGGCGGCCGCGCACGGCCTGGCCGCGGTCTCGCTGCGCTACTTCAACGTGGCCGGCGCGTACGGCAGTTGTGGGGAACGGCACGACCCCGAGTCGCACCTGATCCCGCTGGTCCTCCAGGTCGCCCTCGGCCGGCGCGAGTCGATCTCCGTGTACGGCGACGACTACCCGACCCCCGACGGCACCTGCGTCCGCGACTACATCCACGTCGCCGACCTCGCCGAGGCCCACCTGCTGGCCCTGGACGCCGCCACCGCGGGCGAGCACCTGATCTGCAACCTCGGCAACGGCAACGGGTTCTCCGTCCGCGAGGTGGTCGAGACGGTCCGCGAGGTCACCGGCCACCCCGTCCCGGAGGTCGTGGCCCCGCGCCGGGCCGGCGACCCCGCCGTGCTGGTCGCCTCCGCCGACACCGCCAGGAAGCGGCTCGGCTGGACCCCCTCCCGCCCCGACCTGACCGGAATCGTCGCCGACGCCTGGGCGTTCGCCCGCCGAGAGGAAACCGCCGCATCATGACCGGGAACAGCGAACCGGCCGCCTCCTCCGCCGAGTTGGCCGCCTCCTTCGTCGAGTTGTACGGCAGGGAGCCCGAGGGGATCTGGGCCGCCCCCGGCCGGGTCAACCTGATCGGCGAGTACACCGACTTCAACGACGGCTTCGTGATGCCGCTCGCGCTGCCGCACACCGCACGCGCGGCCGTGGCCCGCCGCACCGACGGCGAACTGCGGCTCCACTCCACCGACGTGCCCGGCGGCGTCGTCCGGCTCCGGGTCGACGAACTGGCCCCGGGACAGGGGCACGGCTGGGCCGCGTACCCGGCCGGGGTCGTCTGGGCGCTGCGCGAGGCGGGACACCGGGTCACCGGCGCGGACATCCAGCTGACCTCCACCGTCCCCACCGGCGCCGGACTGTCCTCCTCCGCCGCGCTGGAGACCGTCACCGCGTTCGCCCTGAACGACCTGTTCGGGCTCGGCCTCACCGCACCGGAGCTGGCGGTGCTCGGCCAGCGCGCCGAGAACGTCTTCGTCGGCGTGCCGTGCGGGGTCATGGACCAGATGGCGTCCGCCTGCTGCACCGAGGGCCACGCCCTGCACCTCGACACCCGCGACCTCACCCGGCGCCAGGTCCCCTTCGACCTGCCCGCCCACGGGCTGCGGCTGCTGGTGGTCGACACCCGGGTCAAGCACGAACTCGGCGACGGCGCCTACGCCGAACGACGGGCCGGCTGCGAGGCCGGGGCCGCGGCGCTCGGCCTGCGGACGCTGCGCGAGCTGCCGTACGAGGGCCTCGCCGAGGCCCTGGACACCCTGGCCGATTCCGGCGCGGACGAGTCCGTGGTGCGCTACGTGCGCCATGTGGTCAGCGACAACGAGCGGGTCGAGCGGGTCATCGCGCTGCTCGACGCCGGTGACGTGCGGGCCGTGGGCCCGGTCCTCGACGCCGGGCACGTCTCGCTCCGGGACGACCTGCGGGTCTCCTGCACCGAACTGGACCTGGCGGTGTCGGCGGCGGTCGGGGCCGGTGCGCTCGGCGCCCGGATGACCGGCGGCGGCTTCGGCGGCTCGGCGATCGTGCTGGTGGAGGAGGACCGTGCGGACGCGGTCGCCGACGCCGTGCGGGAGGCGTTCGCCGCGGCGGGACACACCGCGCCGGGCATCTTCCCGGCGGTGCCCTCGGCGGGCGCCCGCCGTCTCGTCTGAACCTCACGCACCCCTCACGCCACACAGGTCACCCCCGAACACCCGAACGACACCGGCCAGTTCTGCGAATTGCCTTCCGTCGGGGCCCGTCGGCCTTACTCTGATGCACAGCACCGGTGGGGGCCGGTGCTGATTCAGGGGTACGAGACAGTCGGGTACGGCGCCCGGGGCGGGTGGCAGTCGACAACACGGCGGCGGCCGTGGGACTGCGGTCCAACTCCCCGAACCGGGCACCGTACCCGTACTGATCTGTCCCTTCGAAAGGGCCCGGGAGCGGCCCGGGAACAGACGTGGCATGGGGGTGCCTGTGGTTCGTATCCGGGTTCTCGTGGTGGACGACCACCGAATTTTCGCCGAATCGCTCGCGGCGGCGCTCACGGCCGAGCCCGACGTCGACGTGGCGGCCGCGGGCAGCGGCCCCGCCGCCCTGCGCTGCCTGGAACGGGCCACCGCGGAGGGCCGCGGCTACGACGTGGTGCTGGTCGACGCCGAACTGGGCGCGCTCGCCCCGGGAGTCCGGCCCGCGCCCGTCCCGGTGCCGAACGGCGGGGAGAACGCCCCGGTGGACGGCCTCTCCCTGGTCGCCGGGGTCCACATCGCCCGGCCCGCGGTGCGCACGGTGGTGCTCGCCGAGAGGGACGACCCGCACCGGGCCGCGCTGGCCCTCCAGGCCGGGGCCTCGGGCTGGGTCGCCAAGGACTGCTCGTTACAACGGCTGCTGGCGGTCGTGCGCGGCGTGCTGCGGGGCGAGACGCATCTGCCCCCCGCCCTGCTCACGGGCGTGCTGAAGGAGCTGACCGCGGCGCGCAAGCACCGCACCGAGAGCGAGCGGCTGGTCGAGTCGCTGACCCCGCGCGAGCGCGAGGTGCTGCGCTGCATGGTGGCGGGGCTGGGGCGCAAGGCGGTGGCGGAGCGGCTGTTCCTCTCCCCGCACACGGTCCGCACCCATATGCAGAACGTCCTGGGGAAGCTGGGCGTGCACTCCACGCTGGCCGCCGTCGCGCTGGCCCGGCGGGCGGGCGTGGGACCGGCCGAGACGGCCCCGGCGCTAACCGGGGATGTTGTCGAACGGAGCGGTCAACTGGCGTAGCAGGCCCGCCAGTTCGCCCCGCTGCCGGGTGGAGAGCTCGCTCAGGATGGCGCGCTCCTGGGCGAGCAGGCCGGCCAGCGACTGGTCGGCCTTGTCGCGCCCCTCGGCGGTGAGCCGGACGAGCACGCCGCGGCGGTCGTTAGGGTCGGGGAGCCGCTCGACGAGATTCTTCTTGGTGAGCCGGTCGATGCGGTTGGTCATCGTGCCGGAGGTGACCAGGGTCTGGGTGAGCAACTGGCCGGGGGAGAGCTGATAGGGGGCGCCGGCGCGGCGCAGGGAGGTCAGCACGTCGAACTCCCACGGTTCGAGATCGTGCTCGGAAAAGGCGATCCGGCGGGCCCGGTCCAGATGACGGGCCAGGCGGGAGACGCGACTGAGCACCTCGAGTGGTTCCACGTCGAGGTCGGGGCGCTCCCGGCGCCATGCAGCGACCAATCGGTCGACCTCGTCCTCCATGTGGATCAGTGTAGAGGGTCTGTCGACATGAAGTCTCTTGAAACCGAGTCTCTCGTAATCGAGTTTCTCGAAATCAAGTGTCTTGACATCAAGAGAGTTGTGGCGTGATCCTGACTGCCATGACCTCACCCACCTGGGACCCGCGGCAGTACCTGCGCCACGCGGACCACCGCACCCGCCCCTTCCACGACCTCCTGGCCCGGATCCCCGACCCGCCCGCTCCCGCGCCCCGGATCGCCGACCTCGGCTGCGGAGCGGGGAACGTCACCGCGCTCCTCGCCGACCGCTGGCCCCGGGCCCGCGTCACCGGCTACGACAACTCCCCGCAGATGCTCGAACGGGCCGGGGCCCACGCCGGCCCCCTCCTCGACTTCGCCGAGGCCGACGCCACGACCTGGACCCCCGACGAGCCGTACGACCTGATCGTCTCCAACGCCCTGCTCCAGTGGGTGCCGGACCACGTCGCCCGCTTCCCCGACTGGCTGGACGCGATCACCCCCGGCGGGACGTTCGCCCTCCAGGTCCCCGGCAACTTCGACCAGCCCACCCACGTCCTGATGCGGGAGCTCGCCGACTCCCCGCGCTGGCGCGACCGCCTGGGCGGCACGCTCCGCCACGCCGACGCGGTCCTCGCCCCCGCCGCCTACCTCGACGCCCTGACCGGCCCCGGCGTCACGGCGGACGTCTGGGAGACCACGTACCTGCACCTGCTGCACGGCGAGGACCCGGTGCTCGACTGGGTCAAGGGCACCGGCCTGCGCCCCGTCCTGACCGCCCTCGCCGACGACCCCGACGCCCGCGAGGCGTTCCTCACCGAGTACCGCGACCTGCTGCGCGCCGCCTACCCGGCCGGCCCGCACGGCACGGTCCTCCCGTTCCGCCGGATCTTCGCCGTCGCCCACAGGGAGAAGTGATGATCGCCGCCCTCGACCACGTACAGCTCGCCGCCCCGCAGGGCTCGGAGGACGCCCTGCGCGCGTACTACGCGGGCGTCCTCGGCATGACGGAGATCCCCAAGCCACCGGTGCTCGCGGCCCGCGGCGGCTGCTGGTTCGGCGCCGGACCGGTCCAGCTCCACATCGGCGTCGAACAGGACTTCCGCCCCGCGAGGAAGGCCCACCCCGGACTGCGCGTCACGGACATCGAGGCGTTCGCGGCCCGACTGGAGGAACGGGGCGCCGAGGTCCACTGGGACGGCGACCTGCCCGGCCACCGGCGCTTCTACAGCCACGACCCGGTGGGCAACCGCCTGGAGTTCCTGGAACCGACGGACGGGTGACCTCCGGCCGGGTCACAGCGCGTCCAGCGCCTCCCGCGTGATGTCGACGTCGACCGGGAACGGCACGGCCGTCTTGAGCCGGGCGTGGTGGATGCCCGTGAGCGCGTACGTCCCGGACACCGGATCCAGCTCGTACACCCGCACCACCGGGTGGTTGTCGGTGCCGGCCACGTCGACCAGCCAGAAGTTCGGAATACCGGCCGCCGCGTACTTCCGGGGCTTGGCGTCGCGGTCACGGGCCTCGGAGTCCGGCGAGACGACCTCGACGGCGAGCAGCAGGTCGGCGGCGTGGAAGCGGGTCTGCTCGGGGCCGGTGACCGCGTCGGAACGGACGACGGAGATGTCGGGCTCGGGACCGTTGTGCCGGTCCAGCACTACTGTCATCTCGCGCTCGGCCTTCAGATCGGCCGGGATCGTGGCACGCAGGCCGTTCATCAGCAGGTCGACCATCATGCTGTGGAAGATCTGCTGCGGACCGGAGAACACCAGGCTCCCGTCGAGCAACTCGGTGTGCGGCGGGAGATCGGGCAAGGCGAACAGGTCGTCCACCGTGTATCCGTCCTGGGGCGGCACCGGCCAGCGGTTGCTGTGCCCGGCGATCGGCTCGGCGGTCATGGTTCCCCCATGGACGGGATTCTCGGCCCTACGGACCACAGTAGGGGCCGCTTCCCCCGGCCGTCATCGCAACGGGTGACCGGCCCCCGTTCAGCTCTTGCGGTGCCCTATCAGGCGGGGCTTCGACTCCAGGTTCTCCAGGCCGTGCCAGGCCAGGTTCACCAGGTGGGCCGCCACCTCCGACTTCTTCGGCTTGCGGGCGTTCACCCACCACTGGCCGGTCAGCGCGACCATGCCCACCAGGGCCTGGGCGTACAGCGGGGCCAGCTTCGGGTCGAAGCCGCGGGCCTTGAACTCCAGCCCCAGGATGTCCTCCACCTGGGTGGCGATGTCGCTGATCAAGGAGGCGAAAGTGCCCGTGGACTGGGCCACCGGCGAATCGCGGACCAGGATGCGGAAGCCGTCCGTGTACGTCTCGATGTAGTCCAGCAGGGCGAACGCGGCCTGCTCCAGCAGCTCCCGCGGATGGCCCGCCGTCAGCGCGCTCGTCACCATGTCGAGGAGCCGGCGCATCTCGCGGTCCACCACCACCGCGTACAGGCCCTCCTTGCCGCCGAAGTGCTCGTAGACCACCGGCTTGGACACCCCGGCGCGCGAGGCGATCTCCTCGACCGACGTCCCCTCGAAGCCCTTGTCGGCGAACAGGGTGCGGCCGATGTCCAGCAACTGCTCGCGGCGTTCCTTGCCCGTCATCCGCACCCTGCGGGTGCGCCGGGAGGACGTGCGGTTCTTCTCGCTGCTGGTACTGGAATCGGTCGCCACGTCGTCAATCATGCCGCGTCGGCGCGCGCACGGTCGCGCCGGGCGTCGATACGGCGGGACTCGATCCGGGCGGAGTCCGGCCAGCGCACGTCGTGCGCCCAGCCCAGCTTCTCGAACCAGCGGATCAACCGGGCACTCGAATCGATCTGACCCCGCATCACGCCGTGCCGGGCGCTCGTCGGATCGGCGTGGTGCAGGTTGTGCCAGGACTCGCCGCAGGACAGCACCGCGAGCCACCACACGTTCCCCGACCGGTCACGGGACTTGAACGGCCGCCTGCCGACCGCGTGGCAGATCGAGTTGATCGACCAGGTGACGTGGTGCAGCAGGGCCACCCGTACCAGCGACCCCCAGAAGAAGGCCGTCGCCGCACCCCACCACGACATCGTCACCAGCCCGCCGACCAGCGGCGGAAGCGCCAGCGACACGATCGTGAAGGTCATGAAGTGGCGGGAGACGCCACGGATCGCCGGATCCTTGATCAGATCGGGGGCGTACTTCTGCTGCGGCGTCTGCTCCTCATCGAACATCCATCCGATGTGGGCCCACCACAGGCCCTTCATCAACGCCGGCACGCTCTCGCCGAAACGCCACGGCGAATGCGGATCACCCTCCGCGTCCGAGAAACGGTGATGCTTGCGGTGATCGGCCACCCACCGCACCAGCGGCCCCTCCACGGCCAGCGAACCCGCCACCGCGAGCGCGATCCGCAACGGCCGCTTCGCCTTGAAGGAACCATGGGTGAAGTAACGGTGGAAACCGATCGTGATCCCGTGGCAGCCGATGAAGTACATCGCCACGAGCAGGCCCAGATCGAGCCAGCTCACCCCGCGGCCCCAGGCCAGCGGCACCGCCGCGACCAGCGCCACGAACGGCACCACGATGAACAGCAGGAGGGCGACCTGCTCGATGGTCCGCTTGTTGTCCCCGCCGAGCGTGGCGGAGGGAAGAGCCTGATCACCGACCGCCGACGGCTGCGCGTCGTCGATCACGGTGGGGCTGGTGTTCATGGGGGGTCCCCCGGGGAAGAGGAATACGAGGACAGCTCTGGCTACGCTTCCGTAACCTACGGCGACGTAAGTATGGCAGCGCGAAGGCCCGCAGCACGAGAGCACGACGGCCCCCGCCGGGCGGAAACCCGATCGGGGCCCGAGCGGCGCCGACGACGTGGACACCTATCCTGGTGGGGTCGGACAGCGCGGTCCGCAACTCTGCTTTCCCCGGGGCGGCCCGCCGGCACCGCCGCCGACCGCGGCCCCGGAGAAACCGCCCACCCGTCTCGCACCACCCCGTGGGGAGACGCCGAGCGCCGCACCTCCTCATTCACTGCAAGGAGCCGCACACCGTGAGCAGTGCCGACCAGACCCCTGCCGCCAGCACCGAGCTGCGCGCCGACATCCGACGCCTCGGCGACCTGCTGGGCGAGACCCTCGTACGCCAGGAGAACCAGGAACTCCTCGACCTCGTCGAACGCGTACGCGCCCTCACCCGCACCGACGGCGAGGCCGCCGCCGAACTCCTCGGCGACACGGACCTGGAAACCGCCGCACAACTCGTCCGCGCCTTCTCCACCTACTTCCACCTGGCCAACGTCACCGAGCAGGTGCACCGCGCCCGCGAGATGCGCGACCGCCGCGCCGCCGAGGGCGGACTCCTCGCCCGCACCGCCGACCGGCTCAAGGACGCCGACCCCGACCACCTGCGCGAGACCGTCAAGAACCTCAACGTACGGCCCGTCTTCACCGCACACCCCACCGAAGCCGCACGACGCTCCGTCCTCAACAAGCTCCGCCGCATCGCCGCCCTCCTGGACACCCCCGTCGTCGAGGCCGACCGCCGCCGCCAGGACCTGCGCCTCGCCGAGAACATCGACCTCATCTGGCAGACCGACGAACTCCGCGTCGTACGCCCCGAGCCCACCGACGAGGCCCGCAACGCCATCTACTACCTCGACGAACTGCACGCCGAAGCCGTCGGGGACGTACTGGAGGACCTCGCCGCCGAACTGGAACGGGTCGGCATCGAACTGCCCGCCGGCACCCGCCCCCTCACCTTCGGCACCTGGATCGGCGGCGACCGCGACGGCAACCCCAACGTGACCCCCGCCGTCACCTGGGACGTCCTGATCCTCCAGCACGAACACGGCATCACCGACGCCCTGGAACTCGTCGACCACCTGCGCGGACTGCTCTCCAACTCCATCCGCTACACCGGCGCCACCGACGAACTCCTCACCTCCCTCGAAGCCGACCTGGAACGCCTCCCCGAGATCAGCCCCCGCTACAAGCGGCTGAACGCCGAGGAGCCCTACCGGCTCAAGGCCACCTGCATCCGGCAGAAGCTCGTCAACACCCGCGAACGCCTCGCCGCCGGCACCCCGCACCGCCCCGGCTGCGACTACCTCGGCACCGCCGGACTCATCGCCGACCTGCAACTCATCCAGACCTCACTGCGCGAACACCGCGGCGGACTCTTCGCCGACGGACGGATGGACCGCACCATCCGCACCCTCGCCGCCTTCGGCCTCCAGCTCGCCACCATGGACGTCCGCGAACACGCCGACGCCCACCACCACGCCCTCGGCCAGCTCTTCGACCGGCTCGGCGAGGAATCCTGGCGCTACGCCGACATGCCCCGCGACTACCGGCAGAAGCTCCTCGCCAAGGAACTCCGCTCGCGCCGCCCCCTCGCCCCCACACCGGCCCCGCTGGACGCCGCGGGCGAGAAGACCCTCGGCGTCTTCCACACCATCAAGGAAGCCTTCGAACGCTTCGGCCCCGAAGTCATCGAGTCGTACATCATCTCGATGTGCCAGGGCGCCGACGACGTCTTCGCCGCCGCCGTCCTCGCCCGCGAGGCCGGCCTGATCGACCTCCACGCCGGCTGGGCCAGGATCGGCATCGTGCCGCTCCTCGAAACCACCGACGAACTGCGCGCCGCCGACGTCATCCTCGACGAGATGCTCGCCGACCCCTCCTACCGCCGCCTCGTCTCCCTGCGCGGCGACGTCCAGGAGGTCATGCTCGGCTACTCCGACTCCTCCAAGTTCGGCGGCATCACCACCTCCCAGTGGGAGATCCACCGCGCCCAGCGCCGCCTGCGCGACGTCGCCCACCGCTACGGCGTGCGCCTGCGCCTCTTCCACGGCCGCGGCGGCACCGTCGGCCGCGGCGGCGGCCCCTCCCACGACGCGATCCTCGCCCAGCCCTGGGGCACCCTCGAAGGCGAGATCAAGGTCACCGAACAGGGCGAGGTCATCTCCGACAAGTACCTCATCCCGGCCCTCGCCCGGGAGAACCTGGAACTCACCGTCGCAGCCACCCTCCAGGCATCCGCGCTGCACACCGCACCCCGCCAGTCCGACGAGGCCCTGGCCCGCTGGGACGCCGCCATGGACACCGTCTCCGACGCCGCCCACGCCGCCTACCGCAAGCTCGTCGAGGACCCCGACCTCCCGACGTACTTCCTCGCCTCCACACCGGTGGACCAGCTCGCCGACCTGCACCTGGGCTCGCGGCCCTCCCGCCGCCCCGGCTCGGGCGTCTCGCTCGACGGACTGCGCGCCATCCCGTGGGTCTTCGGCTGGACCCAGTCCCGCCAGATCGTCCCCGGCTGGTACGGCGTCGGCTCCGGCCTCAAGGCCCTGCGCGAGGCCGGCCTGGACACCGTCCTGGAAGAAATGCACGAGCACTGGCACTTCTTCCGGAACTTCCTCTCCAACGTGGAGATGACCCTCGCCAAGACCGACCTGCGGATCGCCCGCCACTACGTCGACACCCTCGTCCCCGACGAGCTCAAGCACGTCTTCGACGCCATCGAGGCCGAACACGCCCTCACCGTCCGGGAAGTCCTCCGGGTCACCGGCGAGTCCGAACTGCTCGGCAACAGCCCCGTGCTCCAGCAGACCTTCGCCATCCGCGACGCCTACCTCGACCCGATCTCCTACCTCCAGGTCGCGCTGCTGGCCCGCCAGCGCAAGGCCGCGGAACGCGGTGAAGAGCCCGACCCGCTGCTCGCCAGGGCCCTGCTGCTCACCGTGAACGGCGTCGCCGCGGGCCTGCGCAACACCGGCTGAACCACGACGACCGGGACACGGGCACGACCCCGGTCCCGGTCCCGGTCACGACACACGATGCGCACCGTGGTCCACCACGGTGCGCATCGTGCTGCGAGACGTGTGATGAGGCGTGTCGAGACGCGTGGTGGGGCGCGTCGCGAGCCGTACCGTGCGACGAGCCGCGCCGTGGGCCGTACCGCGCCCCGGCGGGCGCCTCACAGCGCGAAGAACGTCGCCGCGAGCAGAACCGCCCCCGCGATCCCCGCACCCCAGGCGATCCGGGGCAGCCGCAGACCACCGCCGATGATCAGCCCCGCCAGCAGCAGCGCACCGCCCAACGGCACCCAGGCGTGCAGGAAGCCGGCCGTCCCGGTGCGCACCACATCGTCCGTGCCCGGCTTCACCACGACGGAGAACCGATCGCCCCGCCGGGCCGCGACCGACTTCTCGATCACCACCCGGGAACGCCCGGCGGCCTGCCCGGAGGGCGTGAACGGACCGGTGCACAGATCGGCGCCGCACCCCGTCACCGTCATCGTGCCGTGCTCACGGCCCTTGGACAGGACGATGTGGTGCGCTTTGTCCCAGGAGGCCCACACCCCCGCCACGAGCAGCAACAGGACGACACAGCCCATGGCGGCATTGCGGGCGTAGACCAGGGCGCGGGGGGAGGAGCTCCGCTTCATGGGCAGCGATCCTTCGGCAGAGCGACGCCGCGGTCAACTCATGGCCGAAAATCACCGGCTTGTCGGTGGGAATGTCAGAGTTGCCCCCGCGGACCGGCCCCGGAAAGCACCCCCGAAGCACTTCGGGAGCCCCGGCCGGACTCAGGAGTTGTAAGCGCTCTGCGCGCGCTCCAGCCCCTCCGCGAGCAGACACTCCACCGAGTCGGCCGCCCGGTCCACGAAGTAGGAGAGCTCCTTGCGCTCCGTGGACGAGAAGTCCTTCAGCACGAAGTCCGCGACCTGCATCCGCCCCGGCGGCCGGCCGATCCCGAACCGCACCCGGTGATAGTCCGGACCCATCGCCTTCGTCATCGACTTCAGCCCGTTGTGCCCGTTGTCGCCGCCGCCCAGCTTCAGCCGCAGCGTCCCGTAGTCGATGTCCAGCTCGTCGTGGACCGCCACGATGTGGTCGACCGGCACCTTGTAGAAGTCGCGCAGCGCGGTGACCGGGCCACCGGAAAGGTTCATGTACGACATCGGCTTGGCCAGGATCACCCGGCGGTTCGCCGGTCCGGGCGGGCCGATGCGACCCTCGACGACCTGCGCCTGGGCCTTCTGGGCCCGCTTGAACTTCCCGCCGATCCGCTCGGCCAGCAGGTCGGCGACCATGAACCCGACGTTGTGCCGGTTCGCCGCGTACTCGGGGCCGGGGTTGCCGAGACCCACGACGAGCCAGGGTGCGGTGGCATCGGACATCTCTGCTCGGTCTCCTCTGGTGCGACGGCCGGGTCTCGGGTACGACGGCTGAGTACAGGGAAACGGGGCGGCGGACCCCCGGAGAGGTGACCGCCGCCCCGTCAGTGAAGCAACAGGGGCGAGGCTCAGGCCTCGGCGCCCTCTTCGGCGCCCTCGGCGGCCGGCTCCTCGGCCTGCGCGGCCAGGACCTGGAGCACGACGGCGTCCTCGTCACCGGCGAGCGAGACGCCCTTCGGCAGCTCGATGTCCTTGGCGTGCACCGACGCACCGGCGTCCAGGCCCGCGACGGAGACCGTGACGGACTCGGGGATGTGGGTGGCCTCGGCCTCGACCAGCAGGGTGTTCTGGACGTACTCCAGCAGGTTGCCGCCCGGGGCCAGGTCGCCCTCGGCGTGCACCGCGACCTCGACGCTGACCTTCTCGCCGCGCTTGACGGTCAGCAGGTCCACGTGCTCGATGTCGCCCTTGAGCGGGTTGCGCTGCACGGCCTTGGGGATGACCAGGGCGTCCTTGCCCTCGATGTCCAGACCGATCAGGACGTTGGCGGTCTTGAGCGCCATCATCAGGTCGTGGCCCGGCAGCGTCACGTGAACCGGCTCGGCACCGTGACCGTAGATGACACCGGGAACCTGGTTGGCACGACGGGTGCGGCGGGCGGCACCCTTGCCGAACTCGGTACGGATCTGGGCGGTGAGCTTGACCTCGGCCATGACTGCACTCCTCGTGGGGTGACGAAAAACGGACGGTCACCCGGCCCACGACAGACCTGCTACGAAGAGCGCGTCGATAACGGACCGCCGTACACACGGGTACGGCCTCCCTCGCCGAGCAACTCGCTGAGTCTACCCGCCGGGGAGGCCGCACCCAAAGTGGATCTTCGCTACCGCTCCTCGATGAGGAGAAAGCTCACTGCTCCTCGAAGAGGCTGGTCACCGAGCCGTCCTCGAACACCTCGCGCACCGCGCGCGCGATCGTCGGCGCGATCGACAGCACCGTGATCTTGTCGAGGTCCACCTCGGCCGGGGTCGGCAGGGTGTCCGTGAAGACGAACTCGCTGACCTTGGAGTTCTTCAGCCGGTCCGCGGCCGGACCCGACAGGACACCGTGCGTCGCCGTCACGATCACGTCCTCGGCACCGTGCGCGAACAGCGCGTCCGCGGCGGCGCAGATGGTGCCACCGGTGTCGATCATGTCGTCGACCAGGACACAGACCCGGCCCTTGACGTTGCCGACCACCTCGTGGACGGTCACCTGGTTGGCGACGTCCTTGTCCCGCCGCTTGTGCACGATCGCGAGCGGGGCGTCCAGCCGGTCGCACCAGCGGTCGGCGACCCGCACCCGGCCGGCGTCCGGGGAGACGATCGTCAGCTTCGAACGGTCGACCTTGGCACCCACGTAGTCGGCCAGGATCGGCAGCGCGAACAGGTGGTCCACCGGGCCGTCGAAGAAGCCCTGGATCTGGTCCGTGTGCAGGTCGACGGTGAGGATGCGGTCGGCACCCGCCGTCTTCATCAGGTCGGCGATCAGACGGGCCGAGATCGGCTCACGACCGCGGTGCTTCTTGTCCTGACGGGCGTAGCCGTAGAACGGCACGATCACCGTGATGGAACGGGCCGAGGCGCGCTTCAGCGCGTCCAGCATGATCAGCTGCTCCATGACCCACTTGTTGATCGGGGCCGTGTGGCTCTGGATCAGGAAGCAGTCGGCACCGCGGGCCGACTCCTGGAAACGGACGTAGATCTCACCGTTGGCGAAATCGAAGGCCTTCGTCGGCACGAGACCGACACCCAGCTGGTGCGCGACCTCCTCGGCCAGCTCGGGGTGGGCGCGGCCGGAGAAGAGCATCAGTTTCTTCTCGCCGGTCGTCTTGATCCCGGTCACAGCACAGTCTCCTCAGACGTGTTCCTGGCGCTGCACGCATGTGTCCCGATGTGCAACGAGCCAGCCGAAATGGGGTGAGCACCTATCACGGTACGCCGTGCACGGCGTACCCGTTTCCGGTCAGCTTTCGTCGCCGGCTTCCGAAGCGGCCGCCTGAGCCGCCTGCGCGGCGGCGCTCCCGGGACGCTTGCGGGCCACCCAACCCTCGATATTCCTTTGCTGGCCGCGGGCGACGGCCAGCGAACCGGGCGGTACGTCCTTGGTGATGACCGAGCCCGCGGCGGTGTAGACGCCGTCCCCGACCGTGACAGGAGCCACAAACATATTGTCCGAGCCGGTACGGCAGTGGGAGCCGATCGTGGTGTGGTGCTTGGCCTCGCCGTCGTAGTTCACGAAGACGCTGGCGGCACCGATGTTGGTGTGGTCGCCGATCGTGGCGTCCCCGACATAGCTCAGGTGCGGGACCTTGGAGCCCTCGCCGATCGTGGCGTTCTTCATCTCCACGTACGTACCGGCCTTGGCCTTCGTGCCGAGCCTGGTCCCGGGCCGCAGATAGGCGTACGGGCCGACCGTCGCGCCCTCGCCGACCTCCGCCCCGTCGGCGACCGTGTTGTCCACGCGCGCGCCCGCACGGACGACGGTGTCCTTGAGCCGGGAGTTGGGGCCGACCTCGGCGTCCTCGGCGAGGTGCGTGGTGCCGAGCAGCTGGGTGCCCGGGTGCACGATCGCGTCCCGCTCGTACGTCACGGTGGCGTCGATCAGCGTGGACGCCGGGTCCACGACGGTCACGCCCGCCAGCATGGCCCGCTCCAGCAGCCGCTGGTTCAGCAGCCGCCGGGCCTCGGCCAGCTGGACCCGGTTGTTGATGCCGAGGATCTCGCGGTGGTCCCCGGCGACCGAGGCGCCCACCCGGTGACCCGCCCCGCGCAGGATGGAGAGGACGTCGGTGAGGTACTCCTCGCCCTGGCTGTTGTCGGTGCCGAGCTTGCCGAGCGCCTCGGCGAGCAGCCGGCCGTCGAAGGCGAAGACCCCGGAGTTGATCTCCCGGATCCCGCGCTGGGCTTCGGTGGCGTCCTTGTGCTCGACGATCTCGATGACCGCGCCGTCGGCCGGGTCGCGGACGATGCGCCCGTAGCCGGTGGAGTCCGGGACCTCGGCGGTCAGCACGGTGACGGCGTTGGAATCGGCCGTGTGGGTGGCGGCGAGCGCGCGGAGCGTCTCGCCGGACAGCAGCGGGGTGTCGCCGCAGACGACGATCACGGTGCCGTCGACGGCGCCGCCCAGCTCGTCGAGCCCGACCCGCACCGCGTTACCGGTGCCCTTCTGCTCGGCCTGGTGGGCGGTGCGCAGCCGGTCGTCGACGGCGGCGAGGTGCGCGGTGACCTGCTCGCGACCGTGACCGACGACCACGACGAGGTGTTCGGGGTCCAGTTCGCGGGAGGCGGTGACGACATGTCCGACGAGCGACCGCCCGGAGATCTCGTGCAGGACCTTGGGGGTCTTCGACTTCATGCGGGTGCCCTCACCCGCTGCGAGGACGACGACGGCTGCCGGGCGTTCGGAGCTCACGGAAATGCCCTTCGGCTTCGGGTGGTGGACACCCGAAGGATACCGGGGGGCTTTCGGGCGGACATGGGTACGGGCCCCGACCAGGAGAGGTCGGGGCCCGTCGCACGAGCTCCCGGGGAAGGAATCGAACCCTCATTCAATGGACCAAAACCATTTGTCCTGCCATTAGACGACCCGGGATGGATCGACCCCTATGTCCGATTCTGATGGTCGGTCATCGAGGCAGCCTCTACTATGCCGTACCACCAGCCCTCGATGCGACGGTACAGGTCGGCGCTTTTCAGAACGCGCACCACCAAACAGCCCCGGTAGTTCTCCCCGACGTTCTTCCGGTTGGTCCTCGGGGAGTGCCTCTTGACGGACGTCTTGCCGAACGCGGAGGCCCCGGCGCCCGTGAGCGCGGCCCAGAACCGCTCCGCCGATGCGGCGTCGGCGGTCTCGTGGATGTGCACGTGGAAGCGGAGGTGGTCGTCGCTCACCCCCAGCAGACGGAGCCAGGCGAGGAAGAGCCCGATCATGTCGGGGTCGCTGTTGACGAAGGTGACCCGCTCCTGCGTCCGGTACGGCTTGGACTTGGATCCCTCGGCCCAGTAGAGGCTCACGCCCAGCAGGAAGAGTTCGCGCGGACTCATGGCGCCGATCTCGGCCCCCGCCCTCCTCTTCGTCTCCCTGCGCTCCTCGTCGCGCCGCCGGAGGGTCGCCTCCCAGCCGCGCCTGGCGATGGCCGACGCCTCCTCCCGTGTCCGCCTGCGCTCCGGCTTCGGCAGGTCCCGCACCCACAGCGAGATCGAACTCTTCGAGCACCCCAGTTCCAGCTGGATCCGGTCGTACGTCATGCCCTGCAGGCGCAGCTCCCGCGCCCTCTCGCGCAGGTCGTCCCTGGCGTCGGGGCGCTTCGTCCACTCCGGGGCGGGCTCGCCCCGGACGAGGCGGTTCAGGATGTCGTTGTTGTGGATGTGCAGCCGGTCGCGGATCTGCCGGAGGCTGAGGCCCTCCCGGCGCAGGGCGATCGCCTGCTCGCGCAGACCTTCGAAGTCGGCGTATCTGCTCGTGATCTCCGTCATGTGCCGAGCGTCGTCCGGAATGCGGACTTCCAGTGCGAAAGCCTGCTCGATTCGCCATTTCAAGCGATAAGTGGCCGTTTCGCCTTCGGACGAGAGGCGGACGTGCCGTACAGGTCATCCGAAAATGAGGTGCGTGCGCCCGTAGGGTGGATGCATGACCGCAACGGGGGCAGACCGGGAGGCGGCGGGATCGACCACCCGCGGCTACTGGTGGTGGGAGCGGCGGCGCAGTGTCGCCCTGGACGTGGGGCTGGCGCTGGTCTCGGCGCTGGAGTGTGCGCTGGAGGGGATGGAGTTCGCCGGGGACACCGGGCTGCCGGTGTCGGTGGGTGTGGTGCTCGGGCTGCTCGCGGGGGCCGTGCTGGTGGTGCGGCGGCGGTGGCCGATCGCCGTGGTGCTGGTCACGGTCGCGATGACGCCCGCCGGGATGGGTTTCCTGATGGGCCTGGTCGGGCTGTACTCCCTGGCCGCGTCGGAGGTGCCGCGCAGGATCACCGCGGTGCTGGCGGGGATGTCCTTCGCGGGGACGTTCATCGTCTCGTACGTGCAGCTGCGGCAGGGTGTCGAGGAGCAGGCGGACTTCGGCCCCGGTGACTGGTACGTACCGCTGATCTCGCTCTTCATGTCGCTCGGGCTCACCGCGCCGCCCGTGCTGCTCGGGCTGTACATAGGGGCTCGGCGGCGGTTGATGGAGAGCCTGCGGGAGCGGGCCGACTCGCTGGAGCGGGAGCTGTCGCTGCTCGCCGACCGGGCCGAGGAGCGCGCCGAGTGGGCGCGTACGGAGGAGCGGACCCGGATCGCGCGCGAGATGCACGACGTGGTCGCCCACCGGGTCAGTCTGATGGTGGTGCACGCCGCCGCGCTCCAGGCCGTCGCGCCGAAGGACCCGGCGAAGGCGGTGCGCAACGCCGCCCTGGTCGGTGACATGGGGCGCCAGGCGCTCACGGAGCTGCGCGAGATGCTCGGTGTGCTGCGGTCGGGGGAGTCGGTGACGGCCGCCGCGTCGGGGCAGGTGCCGCTGGCCTCGGTGGGCCGGGCGGTGGCGGCGGCCGCGCCCGCTCCGGTGGAGGACGGGCCCCGGCTGCACGAGGTGGAGACCCTGGTGGGGGAGTCCAGGGCGGCCGGGATGACGGTGGAGCTGTCGGTGGACGGCGAGGCCCGCGCGTACGCCCCCGAGGTCGAGCAGACCGCGTACCGGGTGGTGCAGGAGGCACTGACGAACGTGCACAAGCACGCGGCCGGTGCGCGGACGTGGGTGCGGCTGGCGCATCGTGACTCGGAGGTCGCGATGCAGGTGGAGAACGGCCCGTCGGACGCGGCCACGGTGGACGCGGGGCTGCCGAGCGGGGGCAACGGCCTGGTCGGCATGAGGGAGCGGGTGCTGGGGCTGGGCGGTGTGTTCGTGTCCGGCCCGACGGACGCGGGTGGTTTCCGGGTGTCGGCCGTCCTGCCGGCCCGGGGCACGGCCTGACCGCCCGACCCCGCGGGCGGACGGCGGGAGCCCGGCCCGGGGGGTGATGGGGAAGAGGCCCGGGTGGGTCCGGGGCGGTGTACGGGAGCGGTGGGCCCGTGGTGGCCGGGCGGGTCAGCCCGTGATCAGGCGGTCCGGCTGGATGCCCGTGACCAGGGTGGCCAGGGCCTGGTCGATGTCCGGGCCGAGGTACCAGTCCCCGGTGTGGTCGACGCTGTACACCCGGCCCTCGGTGTCGATCGCCAGGACCGCCTGCCCGTCGCCCTCCTCGCCCAGCGGGCTGACCTCGGTGTCCAGGGCCCGGCCGAGGTCGCCGAGGGTGCGGGCGAGGTGCAGTCCGCTCATCGGGTCGATGCGGACGGGGGCCGGTGCGATCTGCCGGCCGGGTGCGGACGCCGTGATGAGCAGTCCGCCGAATTCCGCCCATGCCTCCACGGCCGCGGGGAAGACCGCGTGCCGGTGGCCGGCGGGCGAGGTGTGCGAGCGCAGGGCGTCGGCCCACTCCTCGGCCTGCCGGATGTCCCAGCGGCCGGGCTGCCAGCCCGCGGTGCGCAGGGCGGCGTCGACGGAGACGGCGAAGCGGGTGGTCGAGGTGTTGCGGTCGCGTTCCGCGGGGCCCGTCTGTCCGGGCAGGTCTGTTCGGTCGAGCATCGGCGCGCGGTCAGCCCTTCTCGGCGGTGGTGGCCGCCCCGGTGGTCGTGAGGTCGACGGGGCGCACGCCGAAGTGGGCGAGCATCGGTGTGCAGGAGCGGCACGGCGGTGCGTAGCTGCCGTGCATGGGGTCGCCGTCCTCGCGGATGCGCCGTGCGGTGAGGCGGGAGTGCTTCAGGGCGCGCCGGGCCTCGCCGTTGGTCAGCGGCTTGCGCTGGGCGCGCTTGGAGCGGGTGGACTCGGCCGCGGCGAGGTGGCGGGAGAGCAGTATCGCCTCGGGGCAGCGGCCGGTGAAGCGTTCGCGCTGGCCGCTGGGGAGGGTGTCGAGGAAGTCCTGGACCAGCGGGTGCAGCACGGGGGGCCGGTCGCCCTTGCCCGCGGTGCAGGTGAGCGTTTCGCCGCGTACGGACAGGGCCGCGGCCACGGCCGGCAGGATGCCGTCGCGGCGGTGGTGCAGCAGGGGGGTGCGGCCGGCCGTGGTGCTGCTCCAGCTGAGGCGCGGATCCCCCGATGTGACTGATTGTGCGGTGTGCATGGCGCTTTCCCTCCCGTGCCCGCAGCGGCAGCTGCGCGTGGTGCACGCCCCCGAGTTGCGGTGACAGCCTGCCAAATGTCCGGGCTCGTGGGGAAGCTGGGGCAGTGAAACGTGTCTCCGTGTCGCCCGTCCGGGGCGGGGGAGTCGCTCGTGCGTCACGGAAATGTGACGTTTGGTGACGGGTGTGGTGGGGGCGGCGTAGGACAGGTCACATGGGCGAGACCCGCCCTTGCGCCACCGCATAGGCTGTCCGCGGAGCGTCGCCCAGACGGGCGGTCGGTCCTCATCAGCCAGACGCAGCAGGGGGCAACCGCCATGACGACAGGTCGGCTCGGGCAGCAAGCCGCGCCACCGAACGCGGCCTACGCCGGGCAGCTCGTGCATTTCCCGGACCCGGTCCGGGCGTCCCGCCACCCCGGGGGCGTGCGCATGGACGAGCGCGGGAGTCCGGTGTTCGCGCCGTACGCCCGTGCTGCCGCCGAGATCGCCGAGCCGCCGGAGGGTTTCGGCGTCGACGAGCTGCGGCTGACGGACTACGTCTCGGCCAACGCGGCGCTGGCGGCGAGCGGACACGAGCTGTGGGACACGATTCCCGCGGTCGCGACGCCGCACGGCTGGACCTGGCACCACGTGCCCGGTGGCCGGCGGATGGAGCTGGTCCCGGTCGAGGTCAAGGCGCTGCTCAGGCATCACGGCGGTCTCGCCGGTACCGCGGTCGACCACGACAAGCGGGGCACCCGTCCGTTGCAGGAGACCCGGCCCGCGCACTTCCGGCTGCCGAAGGGCGCCGTGGCGGTGAGCGAGACGCAGATCCAGGGCGTGGAGGAGGACCTCGGTTACCGGCTGCCCGGTGCGTACCGTTCCTTCCTCAAGGCGGCGGGCGGTTCGGCGCCGGTCGGCACGGCGCTGGACGCGGAGCTGGGCCTCCTGGTCGACCAGCCGTTCTTCACGGTGCGCGAGGAAGCGGCCGTGAACGACCTGGTGTACGTCAACAAGTGCCTGCGGGACCACCTCACCAAGGACTACCTGGGCGTCGGCTTCGTCCAGGGCGGCATCGTCGCGGTGAAGGTGCGGGGCAACGGCGTGGGTTCGGTCTGGTTCTGCGCGTACGACGACGCCCGGGACCGGGACGGCTGGAACGTGCAGGAGCGGGTGGACCGGCTGCTGCTTCCGTGCGGTGCCGATTTCGACGCCTTCCTGCAGCGCCTGGCGGGCAATCCGCCGGAGCTGGAGACCGTGGCGAACCTGATGGTGGACGGCGGCTTCGCGCGGGCCGTCCCGGTGGAGGGGTGAGCGCGATGGTGACCTTTGCGCAGGCGCAGGAGCGCGCGGACGAGTGGATCAACGGCGACGTGCCCGCGTACCAGCACCGTGAGGTGCGGGTGCGGGAGTTCGAGCTGGGCTTCGTCGTGTGGGCCGAGGACCGTGCCGAGGGGCCGGTCTCGGACGGCGGCCGGCAGCGGATGGTGATCGCCCGGGACAGCGGTGAGGCCACCTTGTGGCCGGGGCTGCCGGTGGGCGAGGTGATCCGGCGGTACGAGGAGGAGTACGGCGGGAGCGACGCGGCGGCGACCGCCGCCCCGGAGCCGCCGCAGCGCATCGATCTGAATCAGACGTCGTTCCTGTTGAGCCCTCCGGAGTGGCTCCAGGAGGCGGCCGACAAGCTGGGCATCCCGGACAGCCGTGAGGGCCGGGGGCAGAACGAGTCCTCCTCCGCCCCTTCCGCTCCTCCGGCCGCCCCCGCCCCTTCGGCCTCTTCGACTCCTCCGCCGTTCGCGGCCCCGTCGGCTCCGGCGGCCCCGTCCCCCGGTCCGGCGGTTCCGGCGGTTCCGGCGGCTTCCCCGGGCTCCGGGGACCAGGGGGCGCCGGGCGGGCGGGTTCCGTACGAGCCCACCGCCAACGAGGGCGTCCCGGCGTCCGCGCCGAACGTGCCCGACGGTGCCACCCCCTGGGCCGGTACGGACACCAACGCGGGTTCCGACGACGGAGCGGTGCCGCTGCCGGCCACGGTGTTCGCGCCGCCGCTCTCCGGTGCCGACGACGAGAACACCCCGCCGCCGGTCATCCCGGCCGACGCGCCGACCGCGCTGATGTCCGGCGGCAGCCAGCTGCCCCCGACGGCGCTGGTTCCCGGCCTGGACCGGCAGGGCATGGCCACCCCGCCGCCCGGTGTGCCCGCCGCTCCGGGGGCTCCCGGAGTGCCGGGCGTTCCTCCGGGTGCTCCGGCCCCCGGTGCCGGTGACATCGCGGACGCGGCCACCAGCAAGGCCGCCGTTTCGCCGCGCGGCCCGCGTGGGGGAGGCCCGTCGGCCCCGCCGCCGCCCGGTGCCCCCGGCGCCCCCGGCGCCAGGCCCGGCGCTCCCGTGCCGCCGTCCTCGGGGCCGGGTGCGCCCGGTGCTCCGGCGGGCGGGTACATGCCGACCCAGCTCGCTCCCCAGACGGGTGGCCCCGGTGCGCCTCAGCCTCCGGGCCCGCCCGGTCCTCCCGGTGCTCCGGGTGCGCCTCAGCCTCCTGGTCCGCCTGGTCCGCCTGGTGCTCCGGGTGCGCCTGGTACG